>CAZNAF010000004.1:20718-63928 GCA_964570925.1 uncultured Anaerolinea sp. | reverse complement strand
TATCTTGTTGATAACCGCCTGCGCTCCGGCAAAAAAAGGTTGTGGCGACGGTGTCTGTGACGGTCCGGAGACGGCGGGCAACTGTCCTCAGGATTGTGGGGTATCAGTCAGGGTTGATGAGGAAAAACAAGATTCATCCGTAAATACAAATGGGTCTGATCTTAAAAGATCTGTCGAGTTCACGGTGACCACCGAAACCCTGGACATGGGTTATGGCATGACGCTGACCAGCCTGGTCCGTTTTGACTTAAACTTTCCGGAGGAGGGTGGCGAGGCCGCTCTGCCGATGGGTTCTGTCACCATCACGGATTATGCTTGGGAGGACGTGCCAGGATGTGAAGTAACGATCCCGGGTGATCTTGTCGGTTCAAGCCAGTCTATCACCTACGAAAAAATTGAGTATTATCCAGACGGGTTCATGATCTTCACCACGCCAGTTCAATATGAACCGGTGACTTTTGAAATTGAGATGAAATGCATGAATTCAAATAAAGTTTTGGTTCCTGAAATGCCTTTTTATAAAACATTCGGGGTCTTCAATGAAGAATTAAAGACTCTTTCTTTCAGACCTCAGGATGGATTTGATAACAGCATGAAATGGGGCACGAATGATGCCTTTTCTTCAAGGATTATCATTAAAGTAGAGTAATTTTTGGTGACCTATCCCGATTCGTCGCCAATGGTTGAGGGTAGTTAAACGAGGTCCTCCAGCCAAAAAGAAAGGTTCGAAGAAAGAAAACGCCGCAAACGAGACTGTATTTTTTAGTTAAAGATATTTGAATCTGGATGATTGAATTTTTAAACTTTCTGTTCCATAATGAGAAAAGTAAGTATCTGGTTCTCTGAAGGAGGTATCTATGAACATCGTGATCCTGGTTGGGGTGGTGTTTTTATTAATTGGATTGGTACTCTTGGTGGTGGGCATCAGCCAGGGGAGAAAAGCCAAGGCGGCAGAAGCCTGGCCTACAGTACCAGGGACGATCCTTTCCTCTGGCTTACAAGAAAAACGGCATTACGATTCAGATACGCACCGCACCAGTGTCACCTACGAGCCGCAGGTTCAATATGAGTATTCATTGATGGGAACGGTCTATCAGGGCAGCAGCCTGTCATTTGGAAAGGCCAGCTACAATTACAGCACGGCCAACAAGAAGATCGCGCCCTATCCGCAGGGGGCCTCTGTGACCGTCCATTACGACCCCGCAGACCCTTCCAAAGCCGTCCTCGAGACGAAATCAGCCGGCGGCACGTTCCTGATAATCATGGGTGTCTTTTTCATGGCCATCGGTGGGTTGATCACCATTCTCAGCTCCATGTGAGAGGCTATCCTCTTCAGAGTAAATTCGATCTGATCTTCTCGTTTTTTTTATCGATTGCAATGTTGACGTCTCTATTTTGATCCATGCCATGTTTTATGATTTGTATTTAAAATGCCACCCGGCTTGACGCTCAGGGCAGTAACTCGTTTAATCTGCCGTTATGCTGTTCAGGCGGAAAATTTTCATCATGGAGGGTTTTATGTGGATTCGATGGCTCAAACTTGCTCTTGTGTTTTCGTCTATTTTCTTGTTAGCGGCATGTGAACTTCCTTTTAAGGATCTTTTAAGCAAAGCGACAGAAGAAGTTTCCCAAAACGCAACAGAAGATCCACTTCAAACGGCGCAGCCAGAAACGGATGCCCTCCCGGAAGAAATGGATGCCCATGACCTCGCTCTGAACCCCTGTGATAACGTTTTTTATCCTCTCGTACCCGGCAACCAGTGGGTCTATCGTGTTAACCAGGAAGAGACCGAAATCGCTGTCACCCCGGACCCCGCTGACAACGCCAATCAATTGGGCATCACCGTGGCATCTGTTGAAAACAGTCAGGCCACGCTTGATTCCATGGAAATGAGTACCGGAGTGATCACTCAAACTCTGGTGGAGTGCGAGAATGGTGCCATCAAGAATTTCCCATTGTTGACCCTTTCGATCATTTTTGGCGACCAGGTCAACGGATCGGTGAACGCCGAGTATCAGGATGGCGTGTTTGCACCCCCTCAGGCGGATCTGGTCTCAAAGGACTGGATCCATACCTGGGAAGGCAATTACCTTCTCAAGGGCAATTTCCAGGCGCAGAGTGAAGAAGACATGGTAACTCTCACCATTGCTGATTCCCCCTTAAAGCTTTTATGGGAAACAGAAGGCATTCGTGAGCCGGTTGAGGTGCCGGCGGGGAGCTTCCCCAACGCCATCCGCGTGGAGCGGGACGCGGAGATGAACATTTCAGCAGAATTCGACGCTGATGGAGAGGTTTTACAGGTGAACGCCGTGCTTTCCTTTAAAAACACACTCTGGTATGAGCCCTATGTAGGTTTGCTTAAGGAAGAGATCCATGACGCCACCATTAAGTACCGGGGCATGAGCTTCCCGGTCATGGTCAGTGGAGACGTGGAACTGATTGAATTCCGGCCTGCATCGAAATAGACCCGATCTGGTTCCTCTGCCCGCCACTTGGCGGAACCTTAACCATTGATAGACGGTTTTTGCAGCCTTCTTTATGTTCTAACGTATATAATATCGGAAGGATGAATGAAAATGACAGCGTTGGTCATATATGATTCAGTGTTCGGCAATACAGAAAAAGTAGCCCTGGCGATGGCGGAGGCTCTACAAAATGGTGCGCGCGCTGTAAATGTGAATCAGGTTCCCGCTTTGAACTTGCAGGATTTTGATTTTATCTTGATCGGTTCTCCGACAAGAGGGTTCAAGCCCACGGAAGGGATCACCGCGTTTTTGAAATCTGTTACTCCCTCCGAGTTGTCTTCAAAAAAACTGGCTGTCTTTGATACGCGTATCCCCCTGGAAACCATTTCGAACAAGTTCTTCCGCAGGATCGTCAAGGCGGGCGGTTATGCAGACGCGGTGATGAAAAAACTCATCGAAAAAAAGGGCGGCCAGGTGATCGGCTCGGAAGGCTTTTTGGTCCTGGCTAGTGAAGGTCCCCTCGCCGATGGCGAATTGGAGAGAGCCGCGCAATGGGCAAGATCTCTTGAGATTGTTTAAAGGTCGATAAATTAAAACGCTCCCCGTTTGAATCGGGGAGCGTTTTTCTCGTTTTTGGATTACAGACCCTTGATAATGTTTCCAAGGACCAGCAATACGTAGCCGACGATCACAAACGCCATCGCGTAGGTGCTGACGAAGGGGATCGCCGTAACAGAACCCAGTGCGCCCAACACAACCAGCAGGACTGAGATCCAAAAAGTAACTGTTTTCGGTGCGCGTAGTTTCATCTTATTCTCCTTGTTATAAATTTCCCGACCCGTTGTCGAGCTTGTCTATACATCAATTCATATTATACAACCCCGGGCAAGGGGTTGGGTTACTCCAGCCATAGCCCGGCCAGAACGGAACTGTCTTCCTTGTTGACCACCAGCCGGTAGATCAGCACTTTCTCTGCATAAGTCACTTTGTACCGCACGGCATAGTGCTCTTCAAGGTCCTGCACGTTCACCAGTTCCATCTCTTGCGATTCTCCCAGAGGTTCTAGTTGTGCGAATAGTTTTTCCTGGTCCGTTGTTTTCATGGCTGACAGCATTTCTTCAGAGAAATACTTTGAAAAGAGATCGGTATCCTTGGATTGGATGGCCGTGAGCAGGTCCTGCATGATCTGATCGGTGTTGGCGAGCACGGATTCCCGTTCAGCTCCTTCCGGAACATACACCGGGGTGGCGCTGCTGGAACAGCCCGCGGCGCTCAAAACAATCGTGATAAACAGGAAGGCAAGCATCATTTTTTTCATTCGTTTTCCTCAATATGGTTTTCCGGTAGTATACCCCAAAATCCTTCCTGATTCATCGTAAGTTGGTAGTATTCACGGAGAAATAACAACCACATTTTAGAAATATTAATAAAAACATTGACAATAATTAAAAAAGGTGTATTATAAATCAATAATATTGAATTAACAATCAAAAAGGATTAAAAAAATGAAACAAACCACGTTACCGATAAAAAAGGGCGCCAGAGTCGTTATCTCTTGCAGCAGTGACCTTTCCATTGAGGGTCATGAGGACGCGTCTCTCATGGTCATTGTGGAACAGGGCGATTTTTTAAAAATATGGGAGGGCGAACATGATGTGCGTATCAATGCTTCATCAGATTGTCGCATCTTGCTGCCGGCCTCCACGCCGGTGACCGTGGAAAAGGCGGGCGGAGATTGCTACGTCTCCAATCTTACAGAAAAGGTTGTCTTGGGAAAGATAGGACGTGATGTTAGAATGCGTTCCGTTCAAGGGGCGTTGCTTGAATCCTCTGGGGGGAATTGCTTTATTCAAGAAGCCTCCGGTGCGGTCGAAATTGCCCGGGTGGGTGGTTCCCTTTCCACCGAAAGAACACTTTCGCTGCTGGCGGGCTCGGTGGGTGACCGGGTATGCCTTTGCGACGTTTCAGGCAAAGTGGATGTCAGGACCGGAGCCGACGCCAGGGTTCAGGTTTCGCGAATCCCGGTGGAAGAAATCAGGATTACCGCAGCTTCGGATATTGAGTTATTCCTTCCTCCCGACGCGCAATGCTCCCTGGATCTTGAAAGTGGAGGAAGTGAAATATTTGTACACGCGGCAGGTCAACACCTGGAAGGTTACGAAAGGAAGGTCGCCCTGTCGCTCGGCTCGGGTGGAGCGTCAGTCTTGTTAAAATCAGGCGGTCAGATCAGTGTAACCGACCAGGGAGTGCCGCAGTGGAGCAGGGAGATCTTTGATTGGGGGGAACATTGGAAAGACTTTGGCTTCCGCGTGGCCAGGCGGGTGGGGGAAGGCATCAGGGTCGCCGGAGACTCCATGGAAAAAGTCGTGCGACACGCCGGCAGGGCAAGCCGCTCGGCAGAAAAGCACATCCGGCACGCCATGCGCGGCTGGGAGGATTGGCGCTTTATGCCTGGTCATCACGTTCGTTTTTACGACCAAAACCCGATCCAGGAAATTAATGAAGAGAAAAAAGCGGTGCAGGCTCACAGCGATGAAGAGCGCATCCTCGTGCTCAAGATGCTTAACGAGAAAAAAATAAGCGTGGAAGAAGCCGAAAAACTGCTCAACGCTTTGGAACAATAAGGTGTGATCATGACAATTGACGAAAAAAAACTGGAAATCTTGCGCAAGGTTGAAGACGGTACTCTGTCGGTGGAAGAAGCGGCGGCCAGGATCGCCGATCTTGAAATGGCACAAGCACAAACCACAAAGGAGGAAATTGCAACAGAGGCTTCCTCTGACGGTTCGACTCCCAAACAGGAGACTTCAGGTTGCTGGAAAGCCGCCTGGAGCATGATCCTTGTGGGCGGGGCTATCCTCTCCGCTTTTTCTGCCTATTGGATGGTACAGGGGCATCAAAAACATCCTTTTGGATGGGGGTTCTGGCTCGCCTGGCTGCCCATGCTGATCGGTATCGGTCTGATGCTGTTTGGCTGGGCCTTGATGGAGTCCCCCTGGATGCACGTGCGAGTGCATGGCATGGAGCCTCACAGATTTAATGGCAAATACGTTTTTAGTATGCCGGTGCCTTTCAATATTGCCAGATGGATCATGCGCAATTTTGGCGAGTACATGCCCGATGAGGTCAAGGCTGCAGAGGTTATGAATATTCTGGATCAGGCTGAAACCTCCATCCGAAACGGCGAGCCCTTCCAGATACAGGTCGATTCTGAGAAAGACGGCACGAAAGTCGATATTTTTATTAATTGATCTTTTTAAACCGGCCATCCAAACGGTTTGTAAAACCTTCTTCATACGCATACTTGCGAAAAAAAGCATGATTGAATTTACATATCATTCGCTCTATAATGATTTAAAACCCCTTGTTCTTGTCTATACATCATAGGATCATTGCCCTTTCTATACCAGACATCGAGCATTGCCTTCGCGGGTTATATGTTTTTTTGTGGAGTGCTTGACGTATAACGTGTGGTGGAGGTGTCGATATGTTAAAGACGAATCGTTCTTTCGCGTTAAAGGCTTTGATCGTAATCGCCGCGCTGTTTGTGATCGTAAGTCAGGTCGCATTTGTGCCAAAAGATTTGTTTCCACCTATTGAATATTCTTTATCCTCAATGGAGTTCAAAAGCGCTGTAGTTAATGCCACCTCGGCTCTCGATTCAGACATGGATGGGATCGATGACGCGACCGAATTGCGCCTTGCTCGCACCTATTCTCCCGTCCTCCAATATGATGAAGACGAAACGGAGGACGTGATAAACGTTGTGTTGCCTCTTTATCAGGTCACACCCCTCAGGCACCACAGCGGCAAAGAAGGGGCCATGCTCGTTTATATTTTCCTCTATGATGGTGATTACGGGGCCGATTTTGATCAAGGTTGGAAGGATTGGTTTACCGATCCTTTTGATACCGTCGGGGGTCTGATCATGGATCCCTTTGACCAGTTTTTTGGCAAGCATTGTGGCGATACAGAAGCCATCTACTTTTTTGTTACCAATAGTGATGGCACCTGGCAGAAGCCTTGGCTTGAAAGTATCTATTGGAAGAGGCATTACGATCCATTCTATGAGACTGATGAATCCGAAGTTGAATACGTGGATATCGGCGACGGTTTTGGCAGGACGCATCCGCTCATCTATGTCTCAAGAAACAAACATGGCATGTATCCCAGCCACTCGGAATGTGAAAACTATCAGACGGATGTCGTTGAAGAAAAGATCAAGGACACGATCATCATTGACATTCCTTTGACCCCGAAAATGGAAGATTGCAGCGGTGGGATCCGAATGGATTTTCTCAATCTATCCGCGCAATTCAATGTCGGAGAAGCCAATTCGGAAGAATCCATGAACAGGGCAGCCTTGAATGGAACCATGTATCAGGGTTATGACCCCTGGCAAGTTGAGGAGTTTTGGGGTCGCACGGATTATGATAAGGCTTGCTCGGAACCGGCCGGCGCCTTGGGTCCGAAGTGGTGCGGCAATCCGTTTGCATCCCGCTCAGACCACCCTTGTAATAGCACTGATTGGCATGGCATCAAGCAATCCTCTGGTTATTGCATGAATTACAACACCAACCGTTATGGCTCTGATTTTGCGCATTTCAACGTACAGGGGACCAGTGCGGAACCATGTGCGTATGCCTGTTTTTTCAATGATAATTGCGTTTCTTGGGCATACGTGACCCCCCCCTCAGAGTACGAATATGGAACGTGTTGGCTGAAAAATTTCGCTCCTGGACCATTTTATGCGGAAGGAGTTGCGTCTGGCCTTAGCAGTGATTGTTACGGCATGAATTGGGTGCCGCCTGATTCTGAATACAATTAATGAAACTTGTAAGTTCTTTCAACAGATCTTGTGAAATTTGATTTTCTGTTTCATGAGAAATACCAATTGAATTGAAACTGACTTAATTTCACAATACGCTCCGAAGCCCTTGTATAATCAATCCATGAAATGGATTCGATTTCTAGCCACTGCATTGATCTTGGGTTCCCTTGCGGGATTGGTATGGATTTCATTTCCGGTCTCGCAAATCATCTTTGAAGTTCCTCTCTTGCGTGAGCAGAACGAACAAGGCAGTCTGGTGCTGCATCAACCGGAATTCATACGATTGGGCGATGAAGCCTCGATCACTCTGCGTGTCGAATTCATGCCTCAGGTCTCAACGTTTTCCTCTGCTGAAAAGATCATCCTGCTCAACCGTCTGGAGATAAATTCGCTTGAAGTCACTCCGCGAGGGGAGGGGCGTGTGCTGCTGGATGAAGACAGTACCGCTGTCCTCGAGTGGAAGGTCCAGGCCTTCGCCGCGGGTACTTATAAGGGCACGCTTTGGCTCTTTGAAACCAATGAGGCCGAAGAACATTCCTTGCTCCTGGCCCGGCCTTTGACCATTGAAGTACGTGATTTTTGGGGATTAAAAATACCAATCGCGCGCTGGATGCTTGGCTTGATCCTGATTTTCGGTTTGCTCCTGTTTATCAAAGTTTCTAAAAAAGGAAAAAATAGATAGACTATTTGAAAAATACTGACCGTATATGATAAAATGACTAAAGTTAGTGGTATTAAGACCTAAGGAGTGGGATATGCTTCACCAATGGCTGTATATCGGTATTTTTCTCGTCATCGCCTTAGCCATCCCTGCCGTGGCGATCCTCCTGGCCGGGTTGCTGTCTCCTCGAAAACCCAATCCCATTAAAAACTCAATTTATGAATGTGGAATAGAAACGGTTGGTGAAACCTGGGTTCAATTCAAGGTCCAGTATTACATTTACGGTCTCGTGTTTTTGGTCTTTGACGTAGAGGCTGTTTTACTTTATCCCTGGGCGGTCGCCTACAACAAAGTGCCGCTCTACGGAATCATCGAAGGGGTTCTTTTCGTACTCATCCTGGCCAGCGGGTTGATCTACGCTTGGCGCAAAGGCGCCCTGGAATGGGCTTAATGAAACCGGAGGGCTCCTGATGACCTTTCTGCATGATCCCATTCCCTGGCTGATTCAATGGCTCACCAGTTTGTTTCTTGGCTGGGGATTGTCTTCTGAATTAACACAAGTGATCCTCTACATAATTGGCGCGGGGTTGATCAGCCTGGGAGCCATGCTATTTACCACCTTGCTCATCTGGGCGGAACGAAAGATTGGCGGACGTTTTCAAGACCGCCTGGGACCGAACCGTGTCGGACCGTGGGGGATTTTTCAAACCATAGCCGACATGCTCAAGATTTTCACCAAGGAATACATCAACCCGGCGGGCATGGATAAGGTGCCCTTCAACCTGGCCCCCATCCTCGCCGTCGCTTCCGTGTTGATGATCTGGGCCTTGATCCCCTTTTCCCAGACCGTTTTTGGCACCGACATCAGTGTGGGGCTCTTGTTGGTCATTGCCGTGGGAGGCCTTGGAGAAATGGCCATCATCCTGGCGGGGTTTGGTTCTAACAACAAATACGCTCTACTGGGCGCTTTTCGTGCCGTGGCGCAGTTGGTCAGCTATGAAGTTCCCATGGTGATCGTGCTGCTCATTCCTGTGATGTTCAGTGGGTCGATCGGTTTGAATGAGATCGTGGCCGCTCAGAAGATCCCTTTTATCGTTTATGCTCCGGTTGCTTGTGTGATCTTTTTCATCTGTTCCATCGCCGAGAACGGCAGGGCACCTTTCGACCTTATCGAGGCGGATTCTGAACTGGTGGCAGGGTACAACATCGAGTATTCAGGATTGAAATTTGGCATGTTCTTCGTGGCTGATTTTCTGCACGCCTTCACTTCCGCGATCGTGTTCACCACGATATTCCTGGGGGGCTGGCAGGGCCCTGGGGTTGAAACCTATCCAATTCTGGGCGGGCCTTATCTCTTGATCAAGACCGTCATCGTTTATTTCCTGATGCTGGCCATCCGCTTTACCGTACCGCGCTTCCGCATTGACCAGATGCTCGCCTTGAACTGGAAGGTGTTAACGCCCCTCGCGCTGGTGACCGTTTTGGTGACCGCCCTGGTCGATAAAGCCGTACCACAGGGTGCTGAGCTGGTTCGTATTGTTTCATTATTGGGTGCCAATTTACTGATCTGGCTTCTCGCCGATTGGATGATCACCGTCTTCCGCAAACGCCATCCCGTGAAGGTGGTTTCGTCGAATCGTCCCTTGGCCAGACCGGAAAATCTGCCGTCGGGAGGAGAAGGAATTTCTTGATGACCGGTTTGCAGTTACTCTTTATATTAAATGGCATCGTGGTGGTTATTGCGGCACTCATGTGTGTGACCGCGCGCAGGATGATCCACGCCGCCCTGTGGTTCGTTTTGGCTCTCCTTGGAGTGGCCGTGGTGTTTGCCACCCTTGAAACCTCCTTCTTCGCAGTGGTGCAGGTGCTGATCTACGTCGGCGCCATTGCCATTTTGATCATTTTCGCGGTCATGCTCACCAGGCGTACGCTTGAAGATCAAGACAAACCATTCAATCGGGCCAAATTGGTCACCTTTTTGGTAACCGCCGTCGTTCTGGCCGGTATGGTTTTCTCGATCAGGGAATGGCTTCCTTTAATGACCACCACCATTCCACTTTCTGTTGATCAGGCTGACATCGGCACGCTTGGCCTGGCCCTCATCGATCCCGCGCAATTCGCGCTGCCTTTTGAGTTGACCTCGATTCTTCTTTTAGCTGCCTTGATTGGCTCGATCTATATTGCTTATGAACGCAAGGAGGGACGCAAATGATCCCTCTCTACTGGTATCTTTTACTCTCCGCATTGGTATTTTCCATCGGACTTTTTGGTGCCATCACTCGAAAAAATTCAGTGGGAATTCTTTTAAGCATTGAATTAATGCTTAACGCAGCCAATATCAACCTGCTCTCCTTCTGGCGTTTTCTTTACGCTCAAACCGGTGACCTGCGCGGCCAGGTCCTGGTCATCTCCGTTTTCGTGGTGGCGGCTGCCGAGGCGGCCGTCGGGCTGGCCATGATCATTTCCGCCTACCGAAATCGTCAAACCGTGCTGGCAAACGAACTGGATACCCTAAAAGGTTAACGCATTGGATAATTCTTCCTTTTTCACCCTCCTCATCTGGCTGATCCCGCTTCCTCCGTTGCTTGCCTTCGGTCTGATCCTTTTATTCTTTAAACGATCCAACCGCACCAGTCATCGTGCTGCCATCTTCGCTACCTCGCTTTCCTTTATAGCCAGCATGATCGTCTTTTTTAAGGCCCTCACAACTGCCGGATTGGTTCAAAGCCCCCTGGGAGGGCGAATCAATTGGCTGCCCACCGGGGAGGGATGGCTTCAAATTGGCGTCATGGTTGACCCGTTGACAGCCGTGATGTTGTTCTTCGTGGCCTGGACGGTTTTGATGATCTTTATCTACAGCGTGGGCTACCACAATTTCGGCCAGCCCGCCGGGGATCACGACCGCCCCGGTTTGCCGCCGCACGGCACCGAGGTGAGGGGGCAGGGAAAGCCCTTCCGGGTCCTGTCCATCGAACCGATGTACGCCCGTTTCTTCGCCCTCATCAGCCTTTTCGCTTTTGCCATGTACCTGCTTGTGCTCAGCGACAATCTGCTCACCCTTTACATCGGCTGGGAGATCATGGGCCTTTGCTCCTATCTGCTGATCGGATTCTGGTACGGCAAGGAATCCGCGCGCAAGGCAGGCATCAAAGCCTTCCTCACCACGCGTATCGGCGACGTCTTCATGCTGCTTGGCCTGGCGGCCTTGTACACGCAGGCCGGCAGTCTGGGTTTCGCAGAAACCATCGGCAGTCCGGCAGTGCTCGAACATTTGGCGGTTGAAATTTCACCTGTTTTCGGCCTTTCCTGGGCAGCCTTGATCGGATTCCTGCTGTTTTTTGGAACGGTGGGTAAATCCGCCCAATTCCCGCTTCACGTTTGGCTGCCCGATGCCATGGAGGGCCCGACCCCGGTCTCGGCCATGATCCATGCCGCCACCATGGTTTCCGCCGGCGTCTACCTGGTGATCCGCTTTTTCCCGCTCCTCTCCGCAGGCTGGCATTCAGGTGACCCGCTCACCCCGGTGATGTGGGGGATGGCCGTCGTGGGTGCCTTCACCGCGCTTTTCACCGCCACCATTGCTTTGGCGCAAAACGACATCAAGCGCGTGCTGGCTTTTTCAACCATCTCCCAGCTTGGTTACATGGTAGCCGCGCTCGGAATTGGCGCCTATACTGCCGCTGCCTTCCATCTCGTGACCCACGCCTTCTTTAAAGCCCTCTTGTTCCTGGGCTCCGGGTCTGTCATCCACGGCATGGAACACGGACTTCTACATTCCGCCGAGACCCTCGACCCGCAGGACATGCGTCACATGGGCGGCCTGAAAGATAAGATGCCGCGCACCTTCTGGACCTTTTTAGCCGGCGGTCTGGCCTTGTCAGGGTTTCCATTAATTACCGCCGGGTTCTGGTCAAAAGACGAGATCTTGACTGGTGCGTTTTCCACAGGCCATTGGTTCGTCTTCGGCTTCCTGGCCTTGGCCGCCCTGCTCACCGCGTTTTATACGGCCAGACAGATCAGCCTGGTCTTCTTGGGCCAGCCGCGCAGTGAAGCAGCGCGTCACGCCCATGAGACCAAACCGGTCATGACCATCCCCTTGATCGTCCTGGCAGTTTTTGCCGTGGGACTGGGTTGGGCGGGCATTCCACATGAGTTCCCGGTGCTTGGCTCAATTTCCCCGGCCTGGTTTCAGACCTTCGTTGGTTCCATGGTGCAAACCCAGGCTCACGCGGAAGGCCATTCCCTCGTGCCGCTTTTCACCTCTCTGCTAGTTTCACTGGGGGGGCTTGGCCTGGGCTGGCTGGTTTACCGCCGTTTTCACGCCGCGGAGCAAAAGGACCCGATGCAAACCGCGCTGGGCTTCCTTTTCAGTGTTTTCCAGAACAAGTATTGGGTGGACGAAGCCTACGAGATACTTTTCATTCACCCCGCGGGTTGGATCGCTGAAAAGATTTCCTACAAATTGATAGACAAGACGATTATTGATGGATTCCTGCACGCCCTGGCGCGTTTGGGTCAATGGATCGGCAGACTGCTGCGCTTCGGGTTCGACCTGCCGGTGGTGAATGGCGCCGGGGATGGTTTGGCGGGCGGCGCTCGAGGACTGGGGTCCTTGATGCGGCGCATGCAGAACGGCAGGATCCAGCATTACATGGGACTGGCCGTGTTGTTTATCGTCATGATCGCTATCTTGATAATATTCTTCGTGGTGGTATAACTTCAGGGAGTGCTATGAGTTTTCTTGGTCTTCCCATCCTCGCCTGGCTGCTCCTCCTCCCCCTGATCGGTGGGCTGGTACTCTTGCTCCTCCCCGCCGCAAGAACCGCCTGGTTGCGCTGGACGGCTTTTGGATTCAGCCTTCTGCCGTTGCTCGTTTCGATCGTCTTGTGGGCGAACTACCAGGCTGGCGCGCAGGAACTCTTCCAATTTGAAATGAACCTGCCCTGGTTTGAGGCGGTCCATTCTTCGCTGCACTTGGGCATCGATGGAATTTCTCTCAGCATGGTCTTGTTGACCACGCTTTTGACACCGCTGTCAATCTTGACCTCCTTCAATATTAAAGAGAAGGTCAAAGCCTTTATGATCCTCTTTCTCCTGCTTGAAACCGGCATCCTGGGCGTATTCGTTTCACTCGATCTGCTGCTCTTCTTCCTCTTCTGGGAGATCGGCCTGGTGCCCATGTATTTCCTCATCAACCTGTGGGGCGGAGAGAAGCGCAATTACGCTTCTTTGAAATTCATCCTCTTTACCATGGGCGGCTCACTGGGCTTGCTGCTCGCGATTCAAATGATAGGGGTTTTATCTGGGACGTTTGATTTTGTCTCGATCCTGCAAACTTGGCCGGCACTTAATGAAGGAGTGATCTTTGGTATTCCCAATGGAACGGTCAAGGCAATTACCTTCTGGGCTTTTGTGATCGCGTTTGCGGTCAAGGTCCCGGTCTGGCCTTTCCACACCTGGCTGCCAGACGCTCACACCGAGGCCCCCACAGGCGGATCCATGATCCTGGCCGGTGTGTTGTTGAAGCTGGGCGCCTACGGATTTATACGTTTTGTCTTGCCGCTTTTCCCGGCCGAATCCTCTCACTTTGCTTTCTGGCTGGCGTTGATGGCCGTGGCCGCCATTATCTTCGGCGCGCTTTCCGCCGCCGGTCAAACGGATTTTAAACGCCTGGTGGCCTATTCCTCCATCAATCATATGGGGTTTGTGGTTCTGGCCATCGCGGCGGCGGCCTGGGTGGGCGGTAGCGCCGGGGAGGGGCTGCGCGAGAGCGCCGTCATCGCCGTGAACGGCGCGGTATTGCAAATGTTCAACCATGGCTTGAGCGCCGCGGGCATGTTTTTCCTGGTTGGCGTGCTTTACGACCGCGTGCACACACGCGATCTGGAAAAGTACGGCGGTTTGTTCACCATCCTTCCCGTCTTTGGTGGCATTCTCCTCTTCGTCTCCATGGCCTCCTTGGGCTTGCCCGGACTGAACGGATTTGTCTCCGAATTCATGATCGTGCGGGGGGCTTGGCCGGTTTTTACGGCCTTGACCGCACTCAGCATGATCGGTTTGTTCTTCACCGGTGTCTACGTGTTAAAAGCCTTGAAACTTGTCTTGCAAGGGCCTCTCAACGAAACGTGGCGCGGAAAATTATCTGACATCACCCTGCGCGAGATCCTCATCATCGCGCCTTTGATGATCCTCATCCTCTCAATCGGCGTCTGGCCTTCGTGGATCCTGAACCTCATCAACCAGACCGTCATGCGCTGGTTCTAAAGGAGTGGCATGCAATTTCCGATTCTAAGCGTCCTTATCCTTCTTCCGCTACTGGCTGGCATCCTTCTCCTCTTCATGCCTCGCCAGAAGAACAACCTCATCCGTGGCATCGCCCTGGCCACGGCTCTCTTGACGCTCGGAATTACCATATTCCTCTTTCTGTTTTATGACAGGCAGTTGGCCGGATACCAGTTTGTGGAAAAAATGGACTGGCTCCCCGCGTTGGGGATCTCTTATCATCTCGGTGTGGACGGTTTCAGTCTGCCTCTCGAGCTCATGGCCGGTTTGGTCGTGGCCAGCGGTGTGCTCGTTTCATGGCGCGTTGAAGATCGCGCGCGCGAATTCTTTTCCTTTATCATGTTTTTGGCGGCCAGTGTGTATGGCGTGTTCGCCTCGCTGGACCTCTTTTTGCTCTTTTTCTTCTTTGAATTAGCGGTTTTTCCCAAATACCTCATGATCGTCATGTGGGGCTCCCCCAAGACCAAAGAATATGGCGGCATGAAGCTGACCCTCTACCTCTTCCTCGGTTCCGTGGTGGCCCTGGTGGGGGTACTGGCCATCTATTTCGCCTCGGGGCTGCAGACCTTTGACCTGCTGGCGCTCGAGGGGGCTGGCTTGCCGGTTGAGATACAGAGGCTTTGGTTCCCCTTCATCTTTATCGGCTTTGGCGTTCTGGGAGGTTTGTTCCCCTTTCACAGTTGGGCGCCAGATGGACACGTGGCCGCGCCGACGGCAGTTTCAATGGTACTCGCCGGCGTGGAAATGAAAGTAGGCGCTTTCGCCGCTCTGCGTGCCGGGTTGATGCTCCTGCCGGACGGGATGCGTTACTGGGCGCCATTGGTGCTGATTTTGGCGACCATCAACGTGGTGTACGGCGCTTTCATTGCCATGATCCAATCCGATTTCAAATACGTCATCGGCTTTTCATCCGTCTCGCATATGGGCCTGGTGTTCATCGGTTTTGCCACCCTGACCCCCGAGGGCCTGACCGGGGCTGGACTGCAAATGTTTTCGCACGGCATTATGACGGCTCTATTTTTTGCCGTCGTCGGCATGGTCTATGATCGTGCCCATACTCGCAGTCTGAATGAGCTGGGAGGTCTGGCAAAGCATATGCCCCTGGCCATGATCGGCTTTGTCGTGGGCGGTCTCGTTTCCATGGGCATGCCGGGCTTCTCCGGGTTTGTGGCCGAGATCCCGATCTACATGGGCGCATGGAAGACCGCCCCCATCGTCGCCATCGTTTCGGTGATTTCCATCATTGTGACCGCGGCTTATATCCTGCTCGTGGTGCGCCGCGTTTTCTTCGGAGAGATTCCGGAAAAGATCCAGCCTGGCCTGAGCGATATTACCCTCCTGGATAAAATTGTGGTCGTCACCCTCTCCTTGATCATGATCTTGATCGGCCTGATTCCTTCATTATTAACACCGCTCATTGAAAGCGGCGTGCAACACATTCTGGCCCTCGTGGGAGGTGCCTCATGAACATGACAGCCAGCGCAATGTTTTTAGCGATCCTTCCTGAGATCGCGCTTGTCGTCCTCGCGGCTGTTTTGATTATTTTGGGCATGCTTAAACGGGACCGCACCAACCGCTTAATAGGATGCGTCACCGCTGGCGGCATGCTCCTCATCATTGGCCTGGCATTCCTGTTCTCCCGACCTGGTGCGCAAGGCGCATTGATTTGGGGCGGTATGCTGCGTCAGGATTCGGCTGTGTTCCTCTTCCGCATCCTCTTTTTAGCGGGTGGCGCGCTTACGGCCATTTTTTCCTGTACCGAGATCAACATTCGCCGCCGGCCGGAGTTCTACATCCTGCTCGTCATCTCCACATTGGGAATGAGCCTCATGGCCGCGGCCGCCGACCTTATCATGCTTTTCCTCTCTATCGAGACTGCCTCGATCCCGCTTTATGTTATGGCAGGGATTAAGATCAAAGAGACCAGATCGGTCGAAGCCGGACTGAAGTACTTCCTCTTTGGGGCCATGTCATCCGCCATTCTGGTCTACGGTTTCAGCCTTCTGTACGGGTTCGCGGGTACCACCCAGATCTATGATCTGGCATCGGGTGTGGCCGTCCAGGGTGTGCCTCTGGCGGCGTTGGTGATCGCCATCGTTTTTGTCTTGGCCGGGTTTGCCTTCAAAATCAGTGCAGCTCCCTTCCATTTCTGGGCGCCGGACGTATATGAAGGCGCGCCCACTTCCGTGACCGGGTTCCTTTCCACTGTATCTAAGGCAGCAGGGTTCGCTGCCCTGATGCGCGTTTTATTGATTCTCTTCGCAGCCGAACACGCCCAGGTCTGGCAGTCCCTCGTGGCGGCGCTTGCCTTGGCCAGCATGTTCACCGGCAACCTGATCGCCATCCCCCAAAAGAACATCAAGCGCATGCTGGCCTATTCCTCCATCGCGCAGGCGGGATACATTCTTGTTGGCCTGGCAGCCGCAAGCCGCCTCGGCTACAGCGGCGCCATCTACTATCTTCTGGCCTACCTGGCCACCAACCTGGCCCTTTTTGCTCTCGTGGGATGGGTCGAACGCCACACCGGTTCCGATCAGATCTCTGTCTTTTCAGGCTTGCACCGCCGCGCGCCCGGACTGGCCTTTGCGATGTTGATCGGGCTCTTGTCTCTCGGCGGCATTCCGCCTTTTGCCGGCTTCTTCGCCAAATTGCTCGTCTTTGGCGCTGTGGTGCAATCAGGCTGGGCCTGGCTGGCCGTGGTGGGCGTGCTTAACTCGGTCATCGGCTTGTATTACTACCTGCGTGTTCTAAAAGTAATGTACATGGATGAGCCGCTTGATCCTTCACCTTTGCAAGTGAAGGAAAGGCTCTGGCTGGCGGCAATCCTTCTCTGTCTGGCTGCGGTAGTCATTTTCGGTGTGGTGCTGAACCCCTGGTTTGGCTTTACATCCCTGGCCGCCAATAGCCTTTAGCTTCCTTTCAATATGATATAATTCGAAAACATGTCAGAACAAATCCCGAAAGAAAAGCGGAATCGCTTTAACCTGTTGTTGGCTGCGGTCACCGGACAGGTGGGTTGTTTGACCATGCTGATCGTCATCGCGGCAGTGCTTTTCGGTATGTTTTTAGATGCCCAATTCGGCACCAAGCCCTGGCTGACGGTTGGGTTGTTGATCGCCAGCATCCCTCTTTCGCTGGTTTTGATGTTTTTCGTCGTGCGAAAGGCCGTTTCAAAACTTAAAGTGGATGAGACGCAAAAGAAACAAAACGAGGAGGATCAGATTGGAAAAAACTCGTAAATGGCGCTGGGGCGTCAACCGCTGGATCATTCTGGGACTCATCATCCTGTCCATTATTGGTGTGCAGATCATAAAACCCGTGCAGCCGCACATTCAGGTTGCGCCTGAAAATCTCACCAGCGAACCTCTTTTCACCCTGCCGGTGATCGGTGATTTTTATCTCAGCAACACCATCGTTGCCATGCTCATCATGGACGTGGTCATTCTGGTGGTCGCATTCCTGGTGCGCATCGGCGCCCGCAAGAACGGACTGGTGCCCAAGGGCATTGCCGGTGCCTTCGAAATGATCGTGGATACGCTTTATAACATGACCGAATCCACGGCCGGAAAGTACGCCAAAAAAGTCTTCCCCTGGTTTGCCACCATTCTCATCATCGTTTTGTTTGCCAATCTGATCAAATTGCTGCCCGGTTTTGAGACCGTCGGCCTGTTGCACCATAGCGAACACGGATACGAAATTCAATCCCTCGGTCAGGTTTGGTCCACCGTGGTGGCACAGGAATCCCACGAGGGCGGATACGTGGTTGTGCCCTTCGCGCGTGCCCTTTCCACCGACCTTAATTTCACCCTCGCCCTGGCTTTGATCTCTGTGGTCATGACCCAGGTGATCGGTGTGCAGGCGCAGGGTGTCCGATATTTTAGCAAATTCTTGAATTTCACCACCATGTTCAAAAAACCCTTCCTGGGTTTCATGGATTTCATCGTCGGTTTGTTGGAAACCATCTCTGAGTTCTCAAAGATCCTTTCCTTTACCTTCCGGTTGTTCGGCAATATGTTTGCCGGTATGGTGCTCATGGCGCTGGTGGGTGTGATGGTACCGATTTTTGTGCCATCCTTGATCATGTTCTTTGAATTGTTCATTGGCGCCATTCAGGCGTTCGTGTTTGGCATGCTGACCCTCACCTTCATGGCCCAGGCCACGCAGGGACACAGCGGCGAAGCCGAACACGCGTAAGAGAAAAATAATCGATCTTTATCGAGGAGGCTGAGTAAAATGACCGGTGATATTATTGAAGCAGCAAAATTTATTGGAGCAGGTTTGGCCATGATCGGAGCCGCAGGCGCCGGTGTGGGTATTGGTTTGAGCGTTCAAGGTGCCCTGGGCGGCATGGCGCGCAACCCGGATACGTCGAGCAACCTGATGACCAACATGATTCTCGGCATCGCCTTTTCAGAGGCCATCGCCATTTATTGTCTGGTGATCGCGTTCTTGATGCTCTTCGTGCTCTAGCGCGTTAGGAGGCTCCCTTGGAAAAACTTGGTATCAATCTTGGTTTTTTGATCGTCCAGATCATTAATTTTGCCATCATCATGGTGGTCCTTGTCGCCTGGATTTATAAGCCCCTCATGAAGGCCATGAACAACAGGCGTGAAAAGATCCAGCAGGGGCTGGAGGACGCGCGTATCGCCGCCGATGCCCGTGCCAATGCGGAGCAGGACGCCGCCAGGCTCATTGATGAAGCACAAAACAAGGCCGCGCAGATCGTGCGCGAGGCCACGGAAAAAGCTGAAGCCGCCAACCGCGACTTCAAACGTGCCGGTGAAGCCGAGATCGAAAAAATGCGCCAATCCGCCCTGGCCGATACGGCCCAGGCGCGCGAAAAGGAACTGGTCAACCTTCGCAGTCACGTATCCACCCTCGCCATTGCTGCCGCGCAGAAGATCATCGGCGAAGTGCTCGACGAAAAACGCCAGCATGCATTGGTGAACGAATTCTTCTCCGGAATCAAATCAGGCAAGGTGGTCGTCTTGCAGGATGTTGACCTGCAGGGCAAGGACGTGGAAGTCACCAGCGCCCTGCCGTTGACCGAAGACGAACGAAAAACCGTCAGCCAGGACGTGATTTCCAAATTTGGCAAGGACGCGAAAGTCGTTTATAGTGTCAAGCCTGAAATTCTGGGTGGTCTTGTCTTGCGTGTCGGTGATAAAGTTGTTGACGGCTCCGTAGCCAGCCAGATCCAGGATCTGCGCCAGACTTTAAGCTGAACTTGATCAATATGGCGAGGGTCTGGCAGGGAGAATTCCCTTCGGTCCCTCGTTTTATTTTAATCATCCCATGGAAACTTCACCTACCGTTCCTATATTACGCTTGATCAAGGGTCTGCCATGCAAGGTAGAGACTCTGGGCGACCCTGCTCATCTCGACATAACCGCCATCACCTTTGATTCACGCAAGGTCGCGCCGGGTCATTTGTTCGTCGCGCTAAGTGGGGGCAGTTGCGACGGACACGATTTCATTCCCGCTGCGCTGGAGCAGGGGGCAACCGCCGTGCTTGGTACGCGCCAAATGGACCCCCTGCCGGTGCCTTACCTGCGTGTGGAGGATTCACGAGAAGCCCTGGCCTGGTTGGCTGCTGAATTCTACGATCATCCCGGACGAAAACTGACCGTCATCGGTGTGACCGGCACGGATGGGAAGACCACCACCTCCAACCTGTTGTTTCAGATTTTAAGAACCGCCGGGTTTAAGACCGGCCTGGTGTCAACCGTGAACGCCGTCATCGGCGATGAGGTCATGGACACCGGTTTTCACGTGACCACCCCCGAGGCTACCGAAGTGCAAAAGATCCTGGCTAAAATGGTTGCGGCGGGGTTAACCCACGTGGTGCTTGAGACCACTTCCCACGGACTGGCGCAGCACCGCGTGACGGGCTGTGAATACGACCTGGCCGTGGTGACCAACATCACCCACGAACATCTCGACTATCACGGTTCCTATGAAGGCTATCGAGCTGCCAAAGCCAGGCTCTTTCAGGAGTTGGAAAGAACCGTGCCAAAAACATTTGGTAATCCCCGCCTGGCAGTATTGAACGCGGACGACCAGTCTTATCCATTCCTTGATTCGCTCGTGAAAGGCCCCCGGGTGACCTATCGCCTCAACCAGCAAGCGGATTTCTACGCCATAGAGATTCAATATTCCTCCGCGGGCGTGCGTTTTCTCGTCAATTATGAGGGCGGCAGTATACCGGTCACCTGCGCTTTGCCCGGCGGCTACAACGTCTCAAATTGCCTGGCTGCTTTCGCGGCTGCGGTGGGGGGGGTGGGGGTTTCGCCGCAGGACGCCGCGACCGGCATTGCGTCCCTAAAGGGAGTACCTGGCCGTATGGAGTTCATCGACATGGGGCAGGATTTCCTTGCCATCGTGGATTTTGCCCACACGCCCAACGCCCTCATTCGCGCCGTTGAGACAGCCCGTGAGATGACCTCGGGCAGGGTCATTACCGTATTCGGTTCCGCCGGTTTGCGTGATCGTGAAAAGAGGCGTCTCATGGCCGCTGCATCCGTGCGCCTGGCTGACGTCTCCATCCTCACCGCGGAAGATCCCCGCACCGAGTCGCTGGAGGAAATCCTGGCGGAAATGGCGGATGAAGCCGTCAAGGCGGGCGGGGTGGAAGGTAAGACCTTTTTCAGGGTGCCGGACCGTGGAGACGCCATCCGCCTGGGAGTGAAACTGGCTCAACCCGGAGACCTGGTGATGCCCTGCGGTAAAGGTCACGAGCAGTCCATGTGTTTTGACACGGTGGAACACGCCTGGGATGACCGTACGGCATTAAGGGCAGCGTTGGCGGAGCATCTCAACCTGTCTGGTCCCCCGATGCCTGAACTTCCCACATCGACGACTCGATGAAACGTCTCCAACACCTGCGCTGAACATACTTATTCCCCTGGTTTAAAAACATATTTCTTACAGGATGATTGCGGGATGGTTTATCTCGTAAGGTATTTTGAGATCGCAAAGACGAATTTATTCTGTATTCCATCAATGCATTTAAAAAAGGTTTCGTAGGGGCGGGTCCGCGACCCGCCCAATTTCTTTTTCAAAACTTCCCCATTTTTGGGTCGATCATTTTTTAAGCCAATCCCTGATCTGGACTTCAAGCCGTCAGAAATTTTGAGAGTTCAAATACAGCGGCTCCTCCACCCGCGACCAGAATGGAGAAGTAGAGGATGGTAGCCAGGTTGGTGACGTGTCCTAACAGCACCAGGGTGCCGTCCTTTTGGATGGCGCCCACCGCATAAAGGATGAGGGCGAGGGCGGGCAAGGTGTTGCTGAAGGGTACGAACCCGAAAGGTACCATTAACAGCAGCGCGGCAAGGATGTAAGACACCTTGTTCATCAGGTCGGCTTTGCTGTTTTTCGTCATCCAGGCAAGGCGGTATGGCTTGCTGTAAGTTTCCAGCCGCTTGAACCAGACCAGCGCTTTTTCGATCACGGCGGCGAGTTTAACGGTGGCAATTTTTTGGTCTCCCCCTTTTTTGGGCAGCCAGATCGGTTTGTTAAACAGCCTGGCGATGCCGATGATCAGGATCGCGCTCCCAAAGACCGTGCTGACGCCCGGAATGGAAACGGGGACGAGAAAGACAAGTGCCAAAAAGATCGTCAGGAACATCAGGCTGTCGTTTCCAACGATATCGATGATCTCTTTTAAGGTGACGTGCTCCGCGGGCAGGTTTTTGACCACGGATTTTAATTTTTCTTCCAGACTTTTATGTTTTTCTGTGGAGGCCTGGCGCTCCAGTGCTGCGGATTTGTTCACGATCTTGTTCCCTCAAATGACTCTAACAGGTTTACGAAAATAACGATTTGCATGCGTACGACTTTGCTGTATACGCAGAAATTTAATTTTACCCTAATAATTACTGTTTCTCCAAAAAACGTTACATGAATGAAAAGAGGCCGGAAGCCAACCTCGGCTTCCGGCCTCTCTTAATAACTGTTTTTAGGTCTATCTTCTGGGTTGGCCGCCGCGGTCATTGCTGCCGCGGTTTCCACCCGGTCGTCCACCACGGCGGTCTCCGCCGCCGCCGGAACGCGGGCGTCCGCCGCTTCCACCGTTCCTTCCGCCTTTGTCGCGTTCCAGTGCTTCCTCGGGGGTCCAGCCCTCAAGGACAGCCTGGCGGGATAAGCGGATCTTGCCGTTCTCATCAATGGCGGTCACCATCACGGTGAGTTCGTCACCCAGCTTGACCACGTCTTCGACCTTGTTGACCCGTTCGGTGTCGAGTTGCGAGATGTGCACCATCCCGTCCATGCCGGGCAGGATCTGCACGAACGCGCCGAAATCTGCCACGCGCACGACTTTGCCAGTGTAAATGTGACCAACCTGGGCGGATTCGGTTAACGCCTGGATGCGGTCGCGTACCTCGGCTTCACTTTTTCCGTCCGTGGCGGCAATGTAAACCGTGCCGTCATCGTCAATGTCTATCTTGGTGTTGGTTTCTTCCTGCAGCGCACGGATGATCTTGCCGCCCGGGCCGATGATGGCGCCGATTTTCTCTACGGGGATCATGATGGTGGTGATACGCGGCACAAAGTTTCGTAATTCAGGGCGTGGCGCGGGGATCACATCCAGCATTTGATCGAGGATAAAGATCCTGGCTTCATGCGCCTGGGCGAGTGCCTGGCGCATGATCTCGGGCGTAATGCCCTTGATCTTGATATCCATCTGCAGGGCGGTGATGCCGTTGGTCGTACCGGCAACCTTGAAATCCATGTCTCCCAAATGGTCTTCAGCGCCCTGGATGTCGGTGAGCACTACGTATTTGTCACCTTCCTTGATCAAGCCCATGGCCACGCCGGCTACTGGAGCCTTGATGGGTACGCCTGTGTCCATCAGCGCCAGTGTTGAACCGCACACTGAGGCCATGGAGGAAGACCCGTTCGATGCCAGCACTTCCGAAACCAGCCGTAGCGTGTAGGGAAATTCCTTTTCATCCGGGATGACCGGCACCAGGGCGCGTTCCGCCAGGGCGCCGTGTCCGATCTCGCGCCGGCTTTGTCCGCGCAGCATTTTGACCTCGCCCGTGCAATACGGCGGGAAGTTGTAGTGATGCATGTATCTCTTTGAATCCGTCGGAGAAAGGGTGTCGATCTCCTGGGCTTCCTTGGGGGTTCCCAGGGTGGCCATCGTGAGCACCTGAGTTTCACCGCGGGTGAACAATCCCGATCCGTGCGCGCGTGGGCTGATGCCGACCTCGCACCAGATGGGGCGGATTTCGGTCAGTCCGCGTCCGTCGGGGCGCTTGTGCTGGTCGAGGATGCGTGAACGAACCACGCGTTTGACGGTTTCTTCAAAGGCATCCTTATAAGCGGATACATTTTCACTGTCCTCGGGGTCGGTGTATTCGACAACCACTGAATCACGCAGGGCGTCCAGCGCATCTTGAAGTTCGTGTTTGCTGTGTGGAGCGTCCAAGAGTTCTTCGACGTCGTTGGCGGCGCGGTTGAACACCTTCTCGGCAATGGATTCATCCAGGGTGAAGAGTTGAACTTCACGTTTTGACTTGCCGATCTCCTTGGCCATCTGGAGTTGTGTTTCCACGATGGATTGGATGGCTTCGTGCCCAAACAACAGGGCGGAAACCATGGTTTCTTCATCAATTTCGTTTGATCCGCATTCCACCATCAGGATGGCGTCGGAAGTCCCGGCGATGCGCAGGTCCAGGTCGCTTTCTTCGATTTGGCTGTAGGTAGGGTTGAGGACGAACTCGCTGCCCAGTCTTCCCACGCGTACTGCGCCCACTGGTCCGCCCCAGGGAATATCAGAGATCATCAAGGCCGCGGATGCGGCGTTGATGGCCAAGACGTCCAGGGGGTTCTCGGGATCGGCGGATAGCGAGAACATGATGACCTGAACTTCGTTGCGGATCGACTGGTCAAACAGCGGTCGCAGCGGACGGTCGGTCAGGCGTGCCACCAAAATGGCGTCCGCGCCGGGGCGGCCTTCGCGTCGAAAGAACGAACCGGGGATCTTGCCGCCGGCGTACATACGTTCTTCGTACTCGACCGTGAGGGGGAAGAAATCCTGCCCCATTCTCGGTTCACTGCCCATGGTTGCGGCCGCAAAGACGACGGAGTCGCCGAATTGAACGGTCACCGCGCCGCCGGCCTGTGCGGCAAGTTTGCCGCTTTCGAACGTCAAAGGACGTCCACCAATGCTGGTGATGTATTTTTTACTTTCTGGTTTCATTTAAGTCCCTTTCATTTTCCGCCCGGTTAGGAACTGAAAGCTGTGGGGGACGGTTCCGTCCTCACCATTTTTCAATACCCAACCGGCGGCTACAAAATCCGCGTCTTGATAAAACCAAAACGAGTAGGGGATGACATTTTCCACCTACTCGTCTATGTCTGGCCTTACCGTGTGCGGATGCTTAGCTTTTCGGTGATGGCTGCGAACCGGGGAAAATCCGTCCGGCGCAAGTAAGCCAACAACCGTCTTCGCTGTCCCACTAGTTTGAGCAGACCGCGTCGCGAAGAAACATCGTTCTTGTTGTTGCGCATGTGCTCGGTGAGCTGTTTGATGCGGGAGGTCAGCAGGGCGATTTGCACGGCTGCGGATCCTGTATCAGTATCGTGAAGGTGGAAATCAGCAATTTGTTTGGTCTTTTCTTCTTTTGTTAACGGCATGACAACTTTCTCCTTGTTTGATTTGTCTCCATATCCGCAGATTTCCCCGCGGATTGGTCGAGTCACGAAATGAAATTATACCAGAGGATGAGAGGAATGAGTAGGCAAGTAGGAACGCGTTACTGGTAGATTACATACCAGGGGATTATTGTAAAAGCTGTGTCGAATATTTTTCGGGATTGGCCACATCGATTTCATTATTCAGGTGTGAGAACGAAAAAAATAATTTACTTGGTTAACAAACATACGCTCCATCCATTACTTCATTTCTTTAGGTGATCATCTATCTTTGATATCGCTTTGGGTCTAAGAAGTGCGCCGGCTGGGGTCTTGACTAGTCTCGCCATCCCCTTGGCGTTTCTAAATCGTGATTTGATTCGTAATTTTACTTTCGAGCTTGATTATTGTCTGAACGACTTACGATTGTTTGCCGCTCCAGATTAATCGATCTGATCCACGATGGAATTAAAAAGTCATTATTTGAGGTCCATAGGTTCTCCTTAACGGCAGAACACCCTGAGTAGGAGAAATTATTAAGTGCGTATATAAATATCATGGATGGCTTGTTGGATCTTTTTGCGTATTTTTTCATCAGGTTCAATTTTTTTAAAGAACCCACCCAACCGTTTATTGAGTGCAATAGATGCCTGTTCGTCGCCGTAATTTCCAAGCGCATTGATAAGGGTTTCCTTAAAAAATCTATATTGATGGTCTATGCTCAAAAGATCTGAAAATAAGGCCACTCGGTCTGTTGGATCCAGTTCCATTAAAGCCTTGATTCCGATTACTATCGCGTTTTCAATATTCGTGCCGCTCCAGGAGGAGGGCAGATTCCTGATTCCAATGACAATATCTGGTGCGTTTTCTGTGGCTTTCTGCTGGCAAACGAACTCAACCGCTCGTTTCCATAATTGTGGGGGTGATGGGCACGTGCGAACGATAAAGCAAGCAGACTCCATGGCCAAAGGACCCGCGCAGTGAAGCACCTCAAATGCAGAGTCATAAAACCTTTCATCATATAGACTGGTGCCATTTTTGCGCAAGGTTTCGAAAATGCACTCCGCGATGGATTGATCGACATCGTTTTTTAAGAAGGGAAACACAACCTCAGAACATTGTTGTTTATAAAGTGTTTTAGGTCCCCAACCAATTCCGTCATCATCTTTGGGGGGATTCGAGATAAACCATTTCAATGTTTCCAGGTCTGGCTTTTTAACCGCGTGATCAATCAACTTAATTACATCTGCTTCTTTGGTTTGCCACTTAAATTTATTGGACTGTTGAAAATCCTCAAGCAAATTTTTCGTTTCCGAATCCATTTCCCTCTCCAGATACGACCGAAATTTCACGAATGTGTTATTTGCCTACAAATTTCCCCAAACGCGTGATCGTCATTGTAGAACACGTTCGAGTATAGCACTGTTTACGGCCTTTTCCATTAGGTTATAAATTAAATCAGGATGAACGTGCCTTATGTCCGATGGAAAAAGGAAAAAGAAACTCATTTATTAGGTTTAAGGATTTGCAATTATCAAGACACGATCTTGATTATTACAAGGCCTAAAGGGATAAAAATCATCCGCCTGATTTTTTTGAAGCCTCTCTCAAAACTTTTATGATCATTCCATGCGGATTATGGTTTGTTTTTTGAGATGACCTTATTCCAAACCAGCAGGCCGATCCCCAACACCAGGATCACAAGCGCTTCGATCAACAAGTGTGAATTGAACTCACCAGACAGGTGGGTCAGGCTGGCGGCAACTTCATTGCGTACCACCTCGGAGGTCCCTTTCAAGATCAACCCCGTCAGCCAACCGGCAAGCAATCCTGAGGCCAGAACATACACAAGCAAGAGCACTGCGCCGGTTGTGGTCAGTGAGACGCCGAGTGTTTTGAATAATTTCCTGGGGGAGCGCATACCCAACAGCAGGATCAAACCAAGCAGCACCAGGGTCACGATCCAGTTCCACTTTCCCAGCCATCGGATGGAGAGAAGTAGGTCCTTTAAAAGCGGCATCATTCTGTCGGCAGTTGCTGCGTTTTGCTGAAGCATGCTGGAGAAAGAGAATTCAGCAGGGATGTTGTTGTTGACATCGATCAAAGCATGAACATAGTCCTCGGTTTGATCTTCCTTCCAGGGCTCAGGGAATTGGCACAAATTATACAAGACCTCAACCCCGGGCGGTGACGCGGCCAGTCTGCCGAGAAAATCGGCGATCTCTTCTTCCGTGCATTCCGGTAAGGCCTCTAATCCCACCATCACGGCTTCCTGTCCGGGTTTTCCGGTCAGCGCATCCTTGAGAGGGTTCAACTGCCACGTGATTTGTGGATAACTTTCCTCAGAGTCCAGCCATGCGTAAGTTCCATCAACGGAGACAGAGACCAAATGTTCGATCAGTTCGTCCTTGACCAATAGTTCCTTCATTTTTCGCCAGTCATCCAATTGCATGAATGACATTAAAAGGGGGATGTCCGGTTCAGAAACGCCGCTCAGGGCCTCACCTTTTTCCACCCTTTCGATGGCCCTTTTTTCTGACATAAAACTGAAAATGGCCGGCACGAGGTTGGATTCTTTTACCTCATCAAACAGCAGTCCCTTGATTTTTTCAGGATTAAATAGGACCCTGTAAAAATTGAATCCCAGGGCTGTTAGGAGGATCGAAAGGACAAGCAAAACGCATAAAAAGACGGCCAATCCATTCTTTTCTTTTCTAACGGGCTTGGCAGATTCCATTTCTTGAGTTTTCATGGTTCATTTTCCTTCCACCACAAACACATACTCACGTTCTTCCGACCCCTGTCGGGTCAACCACATACGTTCCGGTGAATAGGTTCCTTTCACCTCCCCAACGATCTCCTTTGAGTTGATCGCGGAAAGCGTGAAAGTGATCCATTCGTTGGAAAGCCGGTATTCGCCATGACTGAAATTCATCAGTTTGTCTTCAGTGATATATTGTGCGCTTTTTTGCCACGCTTCTTCACAACTCGCGTATCCCTGAACAAAAATGTCGATCAATTTGCCGCTGGGAAAGAACCGGATCAGGTTATATTCCGCGTCGTCAATGTGGGAGACCCAGCAATACACTGCGTCGATGTATTCCAATTCCCCCATGGTGGGTTCGGGGCTTGGCGTGGGCAGGGAAGTAGTTGGTGTTGCTGCGGAAGTGGCTGCGGGGACGGGAGCGATGGCATTAAGGATGTTACAACCGGTAAGGAGGAATAAGCCGATAAACGCGCTAAGTAATATTTTCATATACCCTCCCATGGCATACTAAAACGTATCCATCCTTCATAATAATGAAATGCGAGCCTGTATTCAAGTAAAAATAATGGTGGGTTTATGCCTTGTTCGGTAATAATTAAGGCCAAAAAAATAAGCAAAATTACTTGGTATTGCCTGGAATTGGGGGAAAATTAGTTGGAAACGCACACGGCCTCGTTAAAACATTCCTTAAGGTTTGTTACTAACCCGGCTGTTATCTTGGGTATTCTTGAGAGGATGCAGACCCTAATTCATTAATTACTTTGCCAGGTTTGGCAGCCGGGGTGGGGATTGAGGAGTCAAACAAAAAGAAACATCCCTGAACGGAAGGTTATCTCGTCAGGGTTTTCCTTAAGGCGTTTTTTAGTGATTCCTGCGCGGATTCAGAAAAAGAAGGGGTCGCGCGACGGATAAAGCGCGGCAGGTCTTCTGATTTGCTTTGTGAGATGACCTGCTTTAGAAAATACACGGTCTCAGGCTCTGATCTTTTCTGCAGCAACTCAACGGTCTGCAAAAGGATCAGCACCAAATGCGGATCCGGGTTCAGCATGACCGGGTAAAGCAGGTCGAACACGACCGGCAGGTTGACAAACCGCTCATCGTTGAGCAGTGGCTGCAATCCCACGATGGCTGTGTGTTGCATGGACCGGTCATGGCTGTGCAGCCAGTCGCTTATCTTTTTCGTCCAGAGCGCTTCGTTCTCGCGCCTGAGGGTCGCGCTGCCGTTTGTTAAGAGCAATTCGATCAATTCCGCCCTTTCGTTTGCTGTGCACCAGGTTTCGATACGCTTTAGAGTCTCCTCCGCGTAGGTGACGGGCAGGCTCCCCAACAGAGCGGAAGCCAGCAGGCAGGCTTCATGGATCTTGGTTTGCCATAATTGGTCAACGATGTTCAAGGTCTCAAGGGGTTGGGTCGAGGCTTTCGTGCTCAACATCTTTTCGAGTTCACGGTTGATCACCGCGGGAACACGGTAGGAGCGCAAGGTCGTCACTGCGGCTCCACGGTTGCTGTTGGCCGGGAAGGTGAGGTCTGAATAAAAAAAGAATAGATCGTTCAGATCCTTGAGGAACTGCTCGGGCTGGTCGTAAACCTTTCCGAGCAGTTCGATTTTTGTTCTCAAGCGGCTGAACTCAATGGCCGGCACGGCAAAACTCGCTAGTAGGATTTGGCAAAATACACCTTATGGGTGGCTTCTTTGCCGCATACGATGCACTTGCCCGAACCTTCCTGCTGGTCGAGCGGGATGCAGCGGGTGGTGGCTTTGGTGTCCTCTTTAACTTTGGCTTCGCAGCCGGGATCTCCACACCACCACGATAATGCCCAACCCTTTTCCATGGTTTTTTTCAACTCTTCATAATCTCCGGGATCATAAATATGGGCGTCCCTGAAATCCCTGGCGCGTTCATACATGTTATTGTGGATCTCATCCAAAAGTTCCGTCACCCTCACTTTAAGTTGCTCGAACGCGAGGATGGTCTTGCCTTCCCGTCCGGGGATGTCTCTGCGGGCGGCCATTACCGAATTCTTTTCCACGTCCCGCGGACCGACTTCCAGGCGCACGGGCACACCGCGCAATTCCCAGTCGTTGAACTTGAATCCGGGCGAGACCTCGCTGCGGTCGTCCACTTTTACCCGCAGTCCTTGAAGGGCTTCACGGATCTTTTCAACCATGGGCAGGACCGCGCTTTTTTCAGCGTCATTCTTATAAATGGGCACCACCACCACCTGGATGGGCGCCAGTTTGGGAGGCAAGACCAGCCCCTGGTCGTCGCCGTGGGTCATGATGATGGCGCCGATGAAGCGCGTCGAAAGACCCCAGGAGGTCGTCCAGCAATACTGCAGGGTGTTGTTCTCATCCAGGTATTGAATGTCAAAGGCCTTGGCGAAATTTTGTCCCAGCAGGTGAGAAGTGCCCGCTTGCAGGGCTTTGGTGTCGCCCATCATTGCCTCGATGGAATACGATTTCTTCGCGCCGGCGAATTTTTCGTTGGCTGATTTGATCCCGGGCAAAACCGGCACCGCGGCCTCGTCGATCGCGAACCGGGTATAAACCTCGAGCATGCGCCTGGTTTCTTCCTCGGCTTCTTTTTCTGTCGCGTGTGCGGTGTGGCCTTCCTGCCAATAGAATTCCAGCGTGCGTAAAAAGGGCCTTGTGCGCATCTCCCAGCGTACTACGTTGCCCCATTGGTTGATCAACACGGGCAGATCGCGGTAAGATTTGATCCATTTGCTGTACATGTAACCGATAATGGTCTCAGAAGTGGGGCGTACCACCAGGGGTTCTTCGAGTTCCTGTCCGCCGCCGATGGTCACCACAGCCAGTTCGGGTGAAAAACCCTCCACATGTTCCTTTTCCTTTTCCAGGAAGGACTTGGGGATGAACAGCGGAAAAGCCGCGTTCACGTGCCCGGTCTCCTTGAACCGGCGGTCCAGTGACTGCTGGATGTTCTCCCACAAAGCCCATCCGTGAGGCCGCACCACCATGCAGCCGCGCACCGGGGCGTTATCGGCCAGTTCGGCACGTTGGATGACCTGGTTATACCATTCAGAAAAGTTCTCACTGCGGGGGGTTAATTTTTCATTATCCATTGTGTTTATCCTGTTTTATGATGATTTCTTCAAGTTTTCTTCATGCCGGTTGATAAGATTGACTGCCTGTGCCACATCCGCAGCAAAATTGACCTTACCTTGACCGTGTTTGTGTATATAAACACTCATTTCTTTGAGAAACTGAGAAACGGTCTTCTGCCAGCCTTTTCCCACCAAAACCATCATCCGTTCCGGTTTGGATGAGATGATTTCTTCATTCCACATCACGGCCAGTTCGGCCAGCGTGCCGACCCCGCCCGGCATGATCACTGCCGCGTCGCAGTTCTCGATGAGCGCGTACATACGTTCTTTCAGGGTGTTGTGTTTCCATTCTTCCTTGACCCACGCATTCGCACGTGTGCCGCGCCAGTCTTCTATTTGTTTGCAGGTCGAACCGATGACGTGCGCCCCTGCTTCATTGGCTCCTCGTGAGGCCGCTTCCATTACGCCGATGTAGCCACCCGTCATCACCGTGTGACCGGATTGCCCGAGCAGAAATCCCAGCCGCCGAGCGTCTTCATAGGCCTCTTCTCCCTCCTGCGGAGAAGCTCCGCCGTACACGGCCACCTTCATTGCGCATCCTCGTTTGCCTTCATTTCAGGTCCCAACTTCTGTCATAATTGGTTTCTAATTTGTTCAACACGGCTTTTTCCAGGTCGATGCCGCTGACACTAGCCAGTTGCAGCAGGTAGAGTGTCACGTCCGCCAGTTCACCCGCGAAGGCTTGCTTGTCCGCGATCTCGTCTCTCCACTGAAAACACTCCAGCACTTCCGCGCTTTCGAGAGCCAGCGAAACGGCCAGGTTTCGCGCTGTCTGGGGGCGCGGTGAATTTTCATCATACCAGCCTTTGGCCGTGACGAACCGGTTCATTTCTTGGGTCAATTCATGGATGTCCAAGGGATCATTCCCTCCATTCATTCAGGGCTTGCAGCGCGGCCTCCGCGGACGTTTTCTGTTCAACGTGCCAACCGTCTTCTGTGGCCATTTTCTTCAAATGAGCCAACACGGTCTTCTGGCTTTCTCCGTCCAGGGAACCAAAGCGTTCACGCACACGACCGGCGTCGCGTGAAAGCAGGTCATCCCACGCCTTTTCAAGATACGTTGAGAAAATTTCCATTTTCGTCTGCCAACTCTCCTAGATTACCAGACATGACATGGAGCGTCAAGCAGGCCTTTCAAACAAAAAGCTGGACGGGTTTCCCGTCCAGCTTGACTGATCCAAACAGCATTTACTCTTCTTTTCGATTTTCCATCTCTTTGGTACGGGCGTCGATGATCGGTTGGGCGATGTGGGCCGGGACGACATCGGTGTGATCGAATTCCATCGAGAAGATCCCGCGTCCACCCGTGATGGAGCGCAGGGTCGTGGTGTAGCGCAGCATTTCAGCCAAAGGAACCGTGGCGGTAACCACGGAATGACCCTTTTCAGTCTCCATGCCCTGGATGCGTGCGCGCCTGGTGTTGAGGTCTCCCATCACATCGCCCATGTTGGCTTCGGGGACGGTGATCTTTACCAGCATGATCGGTTCGCGCAGCACCGGTCCGGCTTGACGCACGGCTTCTTCAAAAGCCTTGCGGCCGGCAACTTCGAACGCCACCGGTTTTGAGTCCACGGGGTGTTCCTTGCCGTCGAAAACGGAAACATGCACACCGGAAACAGGATAACCCGCGATGACACCTTCCTTCATCACCGTGGCGATACCTTTTTGGATGGAGGAGGAGTAGGTCTGAGAGACGGCGCCGCCAAAAACGTCCCACGAGAAATCGAATTCCTTGTCGCTCAAGGGGCTGACCTTTAGGTGTACTTCACCAAATTGGCCGGATCCACCGGTCTGTTTCTTGTGGCGGTGCATCGCGGAGGCGGGTTTGGTGATGGTTTCCTGATAGGGCACCTTGGGTTCCTGCAGCAAGACACCGACCTGGAATTTGGTCTCGGCGCGGCGGATAGCCACGTCAATATGCTGGTCGCCCATGCCCTGTAAAATGGTCTGCAGGGTGGTGGAGTCGTTGTGCCAGCTCAGGGTCATGTCCTCTTCGCACAGGCGGTGCAGGGTTGATGTGATCTTGGTTGAGTCGCCCTGAGTCTTGGGGAAGAGTGCCACCTGGTACAAGGCGGTTGGATATTGAGGGACCGGCAGGGTCAGTGGGTGTGCCTTGTCGCATACCGTGTTGGAGGTCGAAGTCTCGGTCAGTTTTGGTACGATGCAAATGTCTCCGGCGTGAGCAACTTTGATCGGCAAAGATTCCTTGCCGCGTGGAATTCCGATGGTTCCGATGCGTTCTTCCAGTTGCTTGCTCTGATTCCAGATACGTGAATCTGCCGAGACCGTCCCTGAATAGATCTTGAAATAAGTTTGCTTGCCCACGAAAGGATCCGCGGTGGTTTTCCACACGTATACCGCCAGGGGGCCGTCATCACGGACCTCCAGCGACTCTTCACCTGCTTTACCACTTGCCTTGATCGGGCCGGCATCTTTCGGAGAAGGAATCAGGTCGATGATCGCGTCTAATAATTTCAACACGCCTGTTCCGGGTTGCCCCGCGCTGACCAGCACTGGCATGTAGCTGCACGTTTTAACCACTTCGGCCAGCCCTTTGATGACTTCCTCATCACTGAGTTCGCCGGATTCAAGATACTTTTCGAGAAGGGTATCATCACCCTCTGCCGCGGCTTCCACGAGTTGGGCGCGTGCCGTATCAACGTCATTTTTCATGTCAGCCGGGATTTCTTCCGCGGTTTTGCCGTCGCCCTTGTAGGCCTTCATGCTGATCAGGTCGATCACGCCTTTGAAATCTTGTTTTTCTCCCCAGGGCAGTTGGATGGGGATCAGGCGGACGTCAGAATATTCCTGCACTGAAGCCATGGATTTTTGAAAATTGGCGTTCTCACGTTCCATTTTGTTGATCACCAGAAAACGAGGCAGATTTAATTCCGCGCAGGTATTCATGGCAATCTCTGTACCGACTTCCAGGCCGTTGACCGCGTCTACGAGGATCAACACACCTTCAGCCACGCGCATCGAGGAGATAACCTCTCCAATAAAATCGGTGTAACCCGGTGTGTCTAAAAAATTGATCTTGGTGTCTTTGTATTCAACAGGAATGACGGAGGTATAGAGTGAAATTTGTCTTCGTGTTTCTTCTTCATCGAAGTCTGAAACCGTGGTTCCATCATCGATCTTCCCCATGCGTGTTGTGGCTCCCGTGTGATGAAGGAAAGACTCGCACAGAATTGTCTTTCCGGCACCTGAATGAGATGCCAAAACGATGTTGCGGATCTTGTCAGTCGAGTACTCTTTCATGAAAGGTAGCCCTTCTATTAAATTAAGATAAATTCAATCACATCATTTTAAGGGATGATTCCGTTCTTGTCAAAGATTACCTTAAAAAAGGATAAAAAAAATGGTTTTTATGGTTGTACAATGGAAATAATTCGATTTTTAAAGGTATTTTTCTTGATGACCTGGCGTTTGACCTTGATCGCTTGTTTAGCCTTTCTTTCCATTTCCCCATTGCGCACTTCTTTGTGGAATATGGACAGTGAGGTCGCTTTAAGAACCCTGCCTGAAGGGTTTGACTGGCAGGTTCGATCACCACAGCCGCCGCAAACCATGGACTTGGGCTCCGCCTCTCATTGTGTTTGGTTTCAAGATCAAAGCGTAACGATCGGATCCTGTGAGAACCAAAACTCAGAACCGCTCTGGCAGAGCGGAGAAAACTGGCAGATTACGGAAGCTCAGGCAGGAGATCTGGATCGCGATGGACGTCAGGAATTGGTCCTGCTCGTGTGGCGGCCCTTCAAGCCCTGGCCGGTCGATTCGTTTTTACCGCACGGGGGACGGATCAAGGATTTTCATGATCACGGCGGATTGAGCTGTCATGTCATCCTCATCGGCTGGGATGGACATAAATACCGTGAATTGTGGGCCGGCTCCGCTTTGAAAGATCCCCTGCGCGCTTTGAGCGTTACCGATCTTGACGGTGACGGTTCCGACGAATTGATAGCCCTGGAGGGAGCCTACGACGACATTGCTCCCGCAGGACATCTTACCATTTGGGGTTGGAGCGGTTTTGGCTTCAGTTTATTGAAAAGACACGATGGATCCTTCTCAAATTATGGGATCATTTCTGACTCACGGCACGTCTATATCCTAGCGAATTGATACAGGAGGAAATCATGAAAAAACGCAATATCTGGGTGATCACGATCTGGCTGGTGCTGCTTCCTTTTCTTTTGTCAGCTTGCGGACTGACTGATATCCTTACAGGCGCCATCTCGGATGTGAAGGATCGCGTGGAAGAGGAGCTTTCCGCGACGGAAGAAGTGGCCATGCCGGATGTTCCCTTGGTCGAACTGCCGGATCAATCCTTTGCCCCATATGTCAAACCCGATGTGCTATTGCCAGACCAGTTTGCCGGCGGCTACACTCTACCTCTGTCTCCTGACGAGGTCAAGGGGTTGAACGATGAGATGCTCAACCTGACCGCCTCTCAAAAACAGGCCTTGCTGGAAAATGGCTTCGTGGTTAATCCCCCGACTAACGATCCCAATTCCATCTATTACGAGTTTTATCAGGCTTATGAATCTTACCGTTATTCAGCTGCTCCGGTTTTTGTCACCACCGATTCGGTTTTCCACGTCTACCATCTCATTTTTGACAAAATGTTAAGAGACCTTGAGCGCAGCGCTTTCATCCCCCTCTTGAACGAACTGACCACTGCCATGCTGCAGACCAGTATCCTGCAATATGAAGAACTCGCTGGCACTGAGTTGGAAGAAGCCGCTCTGCGCAATGTGGCTTATTTTACAGTTGCCGCTAAATTGTTGGGATTGAACCTTGACACTCCACAACAGGCCTTGGATCTCGCCGACCAGGAAATTGCCCTCATGGACGCCAAGGCGGTCAGGACGGTGTCACCTATCTGGGCCATGGGCGGGGAAGGGGAAAACGATCTGCTCTATGAAGATTACTCCCAATACATACCGCGTGGGCACTACACACGCAGTGAAGAATTAAAGAAATACTTCATGGCCATGATGTGGTACGGCCGTATGACCTACAGGCTGCAAAGCGCGGTTGAAACCCAGCGCGCCTTGTTGATGGTGCAGGCCATGCGCAGCGCCCAGACCAGCTCCGGCCGTTCCGCGGAAGAATTATGGCAAAATATCTATGACCCGACCGTGTTCATCGTCGGCAAGGCAGATGACCTTTCCTTCCATGAATACGGCTTGATCTCTGATCAGGTGTTTGGTTCTTCCCCGGATCTGATCAGCTACTCAGACGAGCAAAAAATGGACCAGTTCTTTGAGGCCGCAGAAGAATTGCCGCCTCCTCAGGTGAATTCCATGTGGGTTTATATCTGGCAGGACCGCGAGGATGCCACCAAGGGTTTCCGCTTTATGGGACAACGCTTCACCCTCGACCAATACGTGTTCGGTGAATTGATTTTCCGCAAGGTGGGCACACTCGATAACCCTCGCGCGCTGCCCAAGGGTCTGGACCTCCTGGCCGCCATGGGGTCTGAAGAAGCCTATTCCATTCTCGATGAGATGGGTGAAACCGAATACGAGAGCTATGACCAACAGATGCAAAAGGTCCGCAAAGAGATCGCTGATTTCGGCCTGGATTCGTGGACGCAGAACCTGTATTGGTCATGGTTATATGCCATGCAGCCCATTTTTGAGCCAAAAGGGGAACAATACCCCGCCTTCATGCAGACCCAGCCCTGGCTGCGTAAAGACATGGCCACAGCCCTGGGCACATGGACTGAACTGAAACACGATACCATCCTCTACGCCAAACAGGTCATGGCTGAAATGGGTGGGGGTGGCGACGAAGAACCACCGCATGGATACGTTGAACCAAACCCCGAAGCTTACGCCCGGCTCCTCGCCCTGGCACAAATGACCCACGCCGGCCTTGAATCGCGCGGCCTCCTGGACGCGACCACGCGCGCGAATCTTGAAAACCTCATCGACCAGTTGCTCTTCCTGCTGGATATCTCCCAGAAGCAACTGAACGGTGGCGTGATCACCGATGACGACTATTGGCGTCTCACCTATTACGGCGGCTGGCTCGAAACCATGACCATCGCCGCGGCGGACCCCGCTGAAGACATCGAGTCTCGTGGTTATCTTGAGGACCAAAAATCCGCCCTCATCGCGGATGTCGCCTCTGGATACGGCTCCTCCCTTGAAGAAGGGGTGGGCTATCCCACAGAGATCTTTGTCGTTTCTCCCGAGGCCCCCTGGCACGTAACGGTTGGCGCGGTCTATACCTATTACGAATTCGTGGTTCCTTCCAACGAGCGCATGACCGACGAAGCCTGGCGTGAAATGTTGGAGTCCGGTGAAGCTCCCGAAGCCCCGGAATGGACAAATTCCTTTATCGTGCCTTGAAATTTCCGACCCGCTTTTTAGGAGGAGCACTGCTTTTGGTGTTCCTCCTTCTTTCTTCCTGTCAGGCTTCATCCGCCGACTTTACAATTACCTTGGGGGGGGACATTATGCTTGCCCGGTCTGGTCGGGCGATATTTAAACAGCAAGGCAGTGAGATTGACCCCTGGCAGCAGCTTAAAAACGAGGGAGTCATTAGCATTGGTAGGGCAGCCTCCAATGACCTGTTTATGGCGAACCTTGAGTCGCCGTTTGGTGAGCAGGTTGCAACTGGCGAGTTGAACCTCTGCAGTAATCCTTCTGAAGTTCGTGTTCTCCAAGGCGGGCAACTCGACATACTCACCATTGCCAATAATCACACAAATGATTGTACAAAAGAGGGAGCCTTTCAGACAGGTCAGATCATGTCTGCGAATGGTCTCCTTTCGGTTGGGATGGGCGGTCAGCCTTTGTATTTGGATACTCCGCAGGGGAAGATTGCACTCCTGGCAACGGAGGATGTTACCGCCGGTTTGGATCTGACCACTTTGTTGAATTCAGTATCCGCAGCCCGTGAAAACGCCGGATTGGTGATCGTATCGATCCATTGGGGAAATGAATACCAGGCTGGTCCTGATGAACGTCAGCAGGCTCTTGCGCAGAACCTGGCGGACGCGGGCGCGGATGTGATCTGGGGGCACCACCCGCATGTACTCCAGAAAATGGAGTGCTTGACCGCGGCTGATGGAAGGCAGGCATTGGTAATTTATAGTCTGGGTAACCTGTTATCCGACCAGTGGATGCTGGAAGATGCTAAACGATCAGCTTTAATTCGTTTGACCGTGCAAAATTTGAAGATCAGAAATATTGAAGTGATCCCGATCGCTTTGGATAGACAAATTAAAATGATAGTGGTGCCACAAGATTCTCAAACGATCATGGATCGCCTGCAAATTGACGAAATTCCGGCGTTCCATTAAGAAGACTCGGTCATCACTTACCTTTATAAAGAATTTCTAATTATTAATACTCATTTATGTTGGAAAAAATGCTAGACTGGATATGGTTAGCCATTATCGTTATTTTTAATTGAGAACGCTGAGAATTAAATTTAGACAGGTGATCATTATTCGATGAAATTGTAAAAGTTCGATTATGGAGGAAGAATGGCCGACAAAGAAATGTTGAAATTGCTATTGGCAGGCGTTGAGGGATGGAACAAATGGATGGAAAACGCAAATTTTGGAACTCAAATAGATTTTAAGAAAGTAAAAATAAAAAAAGCAAAACTTGCGGGTGCCAATCTTTTAGGGGTTGATTTTACCGAAGCCGATCTGCGGGATGCTGATTTCCATCAGGCACAGCTTAGCGGGACGCACCTTGATAGAGCGAATTTAAGTAAAGCAAATCTTTGTGAAGTGGATACACTTTGGCCAACTGTTGAAATGAATGGGGCGAATCTAAGAGATGCCGATCTTAGCAAATCATTCTTAATTGCGGCTGGTTTACGACACGCGGACCTGCGAGGGGCAATTCTGAATGAGACTTCTTTGATGGGCTCCCACCTGGATGATGCAGACCTGAGAGGTGCCAGCATGTACCTGTCAGTGTTGATCGGAGCTGTCCTCTATAAAGCAAATTTAAGTAAAGCTGATCTACGAAAGACTCACCTTGAAATGGCTTATTTAATCGGTACTGACTTGTCAGGGGCTAACCTGGAGGATGCGAAATATGATGAAGAAACGAAATGGCCTGCAGGCTTCGATCCAGGAAAATCTGGCGCTATCAATTTAAGCGAGCATGATCTTCAAGGGATCAACCTGACTCACGCCAGGTTGCGTGGAACGAAGTTGCTTGCTGGTAAAAACTTGTCAGGTTCAGACTTAAGGGAAGCTGACTTAACCAACGTTGATCTTAAGGAGACAAATTTAAACGGGGCAAACCTTGCCTGCGCGAAATACAACGAAAAAACGATCTGGCCGGATGGTTTTGATCCTCTTATTGCAGGAGCCATTTTGGTCAGTGAGTAATGATGATTAAAAAGAGGGTGAATCTCCATCACGATTTGAACACTATAAGAAACCCTGCCTGATACACTGATTTGATTGTTTGTAATTTTTTATGCCGGGGTGTGGTCATCTTGGGTCTCATAAAAAAAATCGCTTTTTACCGGTGTTTATTGTGTTGATCATTTGTGGTTGAGTTGGAAATTTTTGTTCATAGTCTTTTTTCCATGCGCCACGACGGTTCATCCACCGTTTGCCATTTTCCGTTGTGGTCAGGGTATGACCAGACGCCGTCTTCCCGGCCAACAATTTGAAATCCCAGGCGTTCATAGAGTCGGATGGCTCCTTCATTTTCCCTGGCCACGTTGAGGGTCAGGCTGGAATAATTCATCTTTAACAGGTCCTCTTCCAGTACGCTGAGGATTTTTGACCCGATCCCGCGGTTCCGCCAGGCAGGCTTGACTCTCAACGAATACAGGTAAGCCCGTTTCCACCCGTCGGCCAGTTCTTTTCGATCGCTGGTCAACTGCAGGAAAACCTGTCCGATCATTTGATCATCCTGCGTCAAGGCCACCCAGGATTTGACCGTCCCCTTTTCGATCCTCTTGTAAACATCCTGAAAAACCCTTCTGAAATGCAGATATTCGCCCTCCCATTCCAGGGCGGGCAGGTCAGCCTTCCGTAACGGCCGGATGATGATGATTTCCTTGGCGTTGTTTTCGTTCATTCGGTTTTTTTCAGATCGAAAGCGTCAGCCGCTCCAAAAGATCCTTTTCTTCCTGGTCATTTTTGATCTCTCCATCCAGCCGGGCGTCTTTGAGTCTTTTGAGGATTTCAGAAAACCGCGGACCCGGGGGAATCCCCATTTTTTTAAGCGTTTCGCCATCGCTGGCCGTCTGCATGTCTCGCCATTCCGCGAGGAATCGCAGGATCCTCTCGTGTAAATCAACATCCTCCACGAGCATGTCCAATAAGAAAAGCGCCGCTTCCGGAACGGAGCGCAGCTGTTCACAAAACTTGCTCACCGGCATTTCGGCCAGGTCGGTTTGGTTTTCGATTAGTTTTTGGCTGGCTTCCAGGGTTTTGACCATCGTGTTTGAAAAGTGCAGGCGCTCAGCCGCGTCACGCGCCGCTTGTTCATCCAGATGAATGAACCATGCCAGGTAGACCAGTAAGGTTCGATCCACCTGGTTGGCATCCCAGGGAGCCTCGATTTTATTCTTCAATGCTTTTTCTAAAAGGTCACCCCATGCAGGCTGCCAGTCCAGTCCGTTTTGGACGGCGGAAAGCAGGTCGAGTTCTTTCAACCGCTGAAGATTCCTGCCCGGGTCTGCCTCTTTTAATAATAGGTCAAATTCGTGTCGGATGCGGTCTCCGCTGACCTGCTTGAAATTCTCACGCGCTTCCTTGATCAGTTGCAGGGTGCGCTCTTCGATACGGAACCCGAAGCGTTGTTCAAAGCGCACAGCGCGCAGCATGCGTGTAGGATCGTCCACAAACGACAGGGAATGCAGTACCTTGATCGATTTCGCCTTAATATCATTCAGTCCCCCCCAATGGTCCTGAAGTTCACCATAATGCGCCCCATCCAAACGCAGGGCGAGGGTATTGATGGTGAAATCCCGCCGGTGCAGGTCCTGTTTGATGCTCGAATTCTTCACCACGGGCAGAGCGGTGGGTTTGTCATAAAACTCCGTGCGTGCGCTGATCAGATCGAGGTCCTCCGGCAGTTCAGCGTCTCCCTTGGCCACACATCCCAATTCTCTGGCCAATTTATGGTGGATCTCTCGAATCTTCCACTTGGCAGTTCCAAAGCGGCGGTGCGTCACCACCCGGCCGCCATATCGATTGGCTAGCGATCTTGCGAAGGCGATCGCGTCGCCCTCGACCACGATGTCAAAATCCAGCGAAGGTTTTTTCAGGATCAGATCCCTTACAAACCCGCCCACGATGAACAAGGCCAGATGTTCCTCGCTGGATTGTTGGATGATGGCCTTCAATAGGGACAACCGGCAAGGCGGCAACGCTTTTTCAAGCAGCGTGCTGTAATTCGAGGCTGCCGGGCTTTTCCTTTCCTTGCTGTGCAGATTCTTGAGCAGGTCGGTGCGTGTGACGATGCCGATGATCTTTCTACTTTCCATATCGATCACGGGGATTTGACCCCAGCCTGTGGCAGCCATCAGGTCCTGCACTGCGTCCAGATTATCTGTCGGCTGCAGTGTGTAAGAACCGCTATCCATCAGACTGCAAATGTTCAGGTTGAGGTGGTGGTTGCGTGCCTTGTCCACCGCGCGTCGTGTGAGTAACCCGACCACTTTTCCCGCCTCAACCACCGGATAGCCTTCGTACCCATAACGTTGCATCAGGGTGTCAGCTTCGTTAAGCGTTGTTTCGGGCGTGAGCAGCAAGGGTTTTTTTGACATGATCTTCTGCACGGTCACACCTGGCTGAATGTGTTCGTCAATTTTATCGGCCAGCTGTTCAAGAACCCCCTTCAGATCCGTCTTGAGCTTGGACTCATCCGCCGCGATCAAGGCGGAAGCCGCCCGTTCGTGTCCGCCGCCGCCAAAGGCCGATAAGATCCTGGCCACGTTGATTTCATCACAGCTTGACCTGGCAACGATGCGGATCCCTTCATTGGTTAAAACCACCAGGAACAAGGCGTCCGGATCGAGCAGGTCGCGCAGTTTATGGGCAATGCTCGAAATTTCTTCGCTCATCTCACGCGCGTCCGCCTGTGCAACAAGCACGGATTTGCCTTGCACGCTCCTCGTACTGGCATTTTCCATGAGCGTTTCGGCGAGGGCACGCTGACCCGGTGAAAGGGCGGGGTTAAGATAATCCGCGGCAATTCTCAGGCTCGCGCCTTTTTCTACAAGATGGGCGGCCGCTCGAATGTCTCGCGCTGTCGTGGAGGCGTAGGTCAATGATCCCGTATCTTCGTAGATTCCCAGCAGCAGCAGGGTGGCCTGTGCGGAGGTTAGCTCAACCGCGCGTTCCTGAAGGGCTTCGCAAAGGATCGTGGTCGTGGCGCCCACGTTTTCGATCAACAGCTCCCAGTCGCCTGGCAGGTCAGACCTTTGCTTGTGGTGATCTACCACGCGGATCTTTGTTTTCTTGTTGATTCCTTTGGGGGTGACCAGCGATTGTGTATCCACCAGGGTGATCGCGTCTATCGATTCGTGGGTGAGGTCGCTGAATTCCACGAATGGCAGCTCAGGCCGGTAAAGGTTGATAAATTTACGCGCGTTGCGGTTGATCCTGCTGGGCAGAACGGGCTGGGCGGCATCAGAAAGCAGCCCGGCAGCCAGCAGGGCTGCCAGCGCGTCAAAATCAGCCTGTTCGTGGGTCAAAATAAGTTCCATTTTTTTATTGTATCACCAAGCCTGAAACCAAAATTCGCCTGCTGCATCTAAACAGAGGCGCACCGAATCGACTATAATTCCGCTATTAAAAAGAGCTTGATTGAAGGATAACGATGGCAGCAGATAAAAAGGTTTTATTGGCAGTTTTGGCGCATCCGGATGACGAGACCTTTGGCACGGGCGGCACCCTGGCTTATTATGCCGCTCACGGGGTGGAGGTTCACTTGGTCTGTGCCACTCGTGGAGAAGCCGGTGACGTGGACGACGATTGCCTGGAAGGGTACAAGGATATTGCGCAGCTGCGGGAACACGAATTACAGTGCGCTTCGCGGTATCTGGGCCTGACCGGCGTTCATTTTATGGATTACCGTGATTCAGGCATGGCAGGTTCCCCAGATAACCACCATCCTCAAGCCCTGGTCGCTGCGGACCTTGAAGAGGTCACCGCGAAAGTGGTTAAATTCATCCGTGAGATCAAACCTCAGGTGGTCATCACCTTTGATCCGATCGGCGGCTACATGCATCCGGACCACATCGCCATTCAGCGTGCGGCGGTGAAGGCCTTCCACGCTGCAGGGGATGCTGACCTTTATCCCGTGAAGGGGTTGCCTGCTTATCGACCGCAGAAGCTTTACCTGCACACCTTTCCGCGCGGCTTTCTGAAAATGGCCTTGTTCTTCCTCAGGCTCACGGGCAAGGATCCGCACAAGTTTGGCAAGAACGG
>CAZNAF010000004.1:0-20618 GCA_964570925.1 uncultured Anaerolinea sp. | reverse complement strand
AAAACTCCCCGATTTCTTTTTCATGAATTCGGGGAGTTGCAATTCTCTAAATACAATTTCGGAATCCTTCTTCAAGAATTCGGGAAATTGCACTCACAGTTTTTACTAATACAGATCACAACCTGATCACCTTGCCGCAAAATTCACAGGTAATGGAATCCTGTCCGCGTAAAACAGGCTTGGTGATGGCACCGCCGCAGGTCGGGCACTGCGTTGGTGCGGTCTTGACCTTTTCCACGGCTTCCTTGTCGATGGCCAGTGCGCGGTCCGCGTCAATTTCTTTGGTCTTGACGCGTGAGATCAATTTTTGCCATTCCATGCTGTCCTGGCCATCCAGATGCAGGCGTGTGTCTCGTGCGAAACTTCCGCTGGCCAGCACCAGTTCGAGCCAGTCCTCATTCTTGAAGAGTCCCTGCTTGGTGGCTTTCACCGATTCAATGGAAACCACGGGTACCTCGAAACCAAGTTGTTGAACCAGTTCCCTTTCGGTGGTTACAAAGAGTACCTTTTTGGTGGCTACTTCTTCTTTTTGTTCGAAGAGCAGTCTTTGGTCTGTCAAAAAGAGGATTCCCTCGGGGTCGCCTTTGTCTTCTTTTTTATCCTTTGCCCACACCGCCTTGACGGCCATGACCACGCTTTCGGCGGGTAAAAAGCCGAAACTAGCCGCGTCTGCGTGATCGAGGGTGGCTTCGATCTGGTCCAGCTGCCTGTCTAGCTTGTTGACCTCGGTTTTAATGCCCTCAAACAATTGGCGGACAGTATTTTCTGACGCGCTGACCCGTGATTCATAATTCTCCACTTCGCTCTTAATACTCTTCACCACGTTCATCGAGGCCATTCCGACTTGAAGTCGGTTGACCTTCATTTCTAGGGCGGGCAGGGCATTGCGCAGGGAGTTGGCTTCGTTATTGATCTGGGTTTGGATGGAAAACTTCTTGGCAGCCCACTGCTTTTGATAATCCGCGGCTTGTTGTTCGTTGATCTTGATGAAGGCGTATTTTCTGTCCCTGGTCTTTTTAATGCGCGTGGACAGGTTGGCAATTTCTGTATCCAGGTCGGAGAATTCGTCTTTTACCGACGAAAGGCTGGATTTGCTGATCAGCTCCGTATAGTCTCGTTTGGTTGCATCAATTTCTCGACGAAGTTCTTCCACAGGATTGACTTGATTTGTGGCCATGGTTGGATTCTCCTCTTTTCCCGATTGTTCGTACTTTATTTTAATAAAAAATCTTGAAAAAGAAAAATTGCTCTTTTTTCCCTCAAATTTAGTTTGCCTTTGTTTACCCTTGTGCCGCAGGCAGAGAAAGCTGCTAAATTTTGATCTCCTTTTTCTTGCTTTCGATCTCCATCAGTTCGCCTGTGGCCGCGAAAATTGTCCTTTCGCATATGTTGGTCACACGGTCAGCCATCCGCTCGAGGTTGTGAACCACCCACATTAATAAATTGGCGTGGTCGATCAAATGCGGCTTTTCAACCATGAGATTGACCAAAAAACGAAGTACCTTGTTATAGATCTCGTCGATCCTGTCGTCTTCTGCGGGGAGTTCCCTCGCGGTTTTTACGTCCTCAATGATAAAAGCTCCCAGTGCCCGGTGCAACATGCTGACGGCCAGTTCCGCCATTTTTTCGATCTCCTTGATCGGGATGGGGAGTTCGAACTGCTCCAGTTTGACCACCACCTTGGCGATGCCTTTGGCGTAATCTCCCATGCGTTCGATCTCGGCTGAGATCTCCAGCAGCGCGGCCAGCAAGCGCAGGTCGTGAGCCAGTGGTTGTTGGGTGGCAATGAGGATGAGCACGGAATTCTCAATGGCATAGCGCTTTTCATTGATCTTGCGGTCGGCGTGATAGATCTCTCTCGCCTTGTCAGTGTCGCGATTTTTTAGTGTTTCGACCGATTGCAGGGTGGCCTGTTCCACCAGGCTGCCCATCACCAGCATTTCATCCTGAATTTCTCTGATGTGAAGCATTAAACTGTCTCTTGTCATTTTTCACCTCATGAACCGAATCAGCCGAAACGCCCCGAGATGTAATCTTCAGTGGATTTATGGGTCGGATTTGTGAAGATCTGGCTGGTCACGCCGTATTCAACCATCATCCCGGCCCGGTCTTCGTCCATCGTAAAGTAGGCAGTAAGGTCGGACGCCCGTCCGGCTTGCTGCATATTGTGCGTTACGATAATGATTGTATATTGATTCGCAAGTTCGCGCATCAAATCTTCGATCTTTAAGGTCGCGATGGGGTCCAGCGCTGAACAGGGTTCATCCATCAGGATGATCTCCGGTTTTACGGCCAGGGCGCGCGCGATGCACAGGCGTTGCTGCTGCCCTCCCGATAGGGATAGGGCGGGTTTCTGCAGCAGGTCTTTGACCTCGTCCCATAAGGCTGCCTTGACGAGGCACTCTTCCACCAGATCATTCAGATTGCCCTTGTAACCGTTTGCCTTGGCGCCCCAGGCGATGTTATCGTAGATCGATTTGGGAAAGGGATTCGGTTTTTGGAAGACCATTCCGATTTCTTGCCTGACGTGCACCGGATCAACCTTTGGGTCGTAGATGTTTTTTCCGCGAAAGAGGATCTTGCCGGTCGCCCGCGCTCCGGGGATGAAATCGTTCATCCGATTGAAGGAACGTAACACGGTGCTTTTTCCGCACCCTGATGGGCCGATGATGGCGGTGATTTTTTTCGGTTCGATCCGCAGGTTGACCTGCTTTACCGCGCGAAAATCTCCATAATAGATATCTAAATTTTCAGTTTCGATGGCCCATTGTTTGCTGTTCTCTTCTGTCATTCCATCTTTCCTTCACCGGGTTTCATGCCATCCAGCGGATGGTGTGGTTCGATGTCTGTATTTGGATTGCGTAGTGGTGAAACAGGGTTCCGCTCAACAACTTCGCTGTCTCCACCTTTCATTATAAATAGAAAAGGGCTTTTTTCGGTTTCAGGAATTTTTCGTCTTTATTTGGGTGCTTGAGGCATCCTTCACTGCCGGGATCGAAAAACAGAACTCACTGCCGTTCCCAGGGTCGCTTTGCGCCCAGATCTTCCCTCCGTGCGCTTCGATGATGTGCTTCGAGATCGAAAGGCCGAGACCCGTGCCTCCCCCTGATCGGGAGCGGTCAGATTTATAAAAACGCTCGAAGATCCTTTCCAGTTCGTTTGCCGGGATGCCGATCCCGGAATCCGCGATTTTGAAGAGGATTTGGTCATTTTCTCTGCAGACCACGATGCTGATCTTGCCGCCGGGCGGGGTAAATTTGATGGCGTTATGGATCAGGTTGATCAACACCTGCTGGATGCGCGGAAGGTCCACCTGCACCTTGGGCAGTTCCCCTTCCATGCGGCTTTCGATGCTCAACCCTGACCGCTCTGCCTGCAAACGCATCCTTTCGATCGGCCGGTGGATGATTTCCTCCACGGAATACATCTTCTTTTCGATCGGCACTTTTCCGGATTCGATCTTTGCCAGTTCCAGTAATTCCATCACCATCTGGTTCAGATTGTCGATCTCCTCATCCATCTGCTGCAGGAATTTCTTGGACACCTTGGGGTCCTTCAGCGCTCCTCCCTGCAAGGTCTCAGAAAGCGCCTTCAGCGACGCCAATGGGGTGCGCAGTTCATGCGAGATGTTGCTCACAAAATCCTTGCGCACCGTCTCGAGTTTTCGCATCAGGGTCAGGTCCTGGAACAGAAGCAGCACTTCACCCGGAAGGATCGTCCCTAACAAGGACGAGATGACCTGGATGTTTTCTTTTTCCAATGACGTTTCGATGATCGCGGACTGCGATTTGCCGCTTCTGACGGTTTCCTGCCACAATTCGAGGATCTGATGCTGCCTGACTACTTCGATCAGGCTTTCGCCTTCCACGGCCTCCAACCCGTAACTGAACATTCTTTGCGCCGTGGGGTTGATCAGGGTCACATCGCCTTCCGCGTTGACCAGAATAACCCCATCGCTCATGTTGAACAGGATGGCCGCCAGCTTCGTGCGCTCGTTCTTCAAGTCCTGGATCTGTCGTTTACTTTTTTCCACCTGGGCGTTGTGTGCGGCCACCACCAGCCCGATCTCGTCCCGTCTTTCCTTCCCTTCGATTACCCGCAATTCGCCTTCACTGGCTTGGTGGATCTTTTCACTGATCTTTCTTAACGGGTTCAACCACTTGCTGGATTGCAGAACCATGAAGAGGATAGAAACGGCAAGGCTGATGCCGGCGGCGATCCACAGCAGAACACGCAGTTTGTCCACTGTGCTGTCAAATTCCGCAAGTGATTTTGCCAGCCTGACCACCCCGATGAGGACGCCATTCTGATAAACGGGCGTTGCCACATAGATCAGCCGTTCACGCAAGGTGGCGCTCATGCGTATGGATGGTTCATTCTTGTTTTGCAGGGCGGCCTGCACCTCCGGCCGGGACAGGTGGTTGACCATGTCGGCCGCCAGGTAATCTGATTCCCCAACCACCGTTCCGTCCTCACGGATGATGGTGACGCGGTTGCCGGTGATTTCCTTGTACTGAACGGCGTAGGCTGAAAGGTCATCCCCCGGGGCGAATTCTGCCAGGTCCTCAGTGACTTGGATCGAGATCAACTGGGCTTCGGCAGTCAATTCCTTTTCCCAGTGGGTCAGTACGAAATTTTCAAAGAATTGTGAACTGGAGACGCCGATGGCGAGCAGGGATACCGCCATCAGTACGAGATACGGTATGACAATTTTCTGGACGTAAGACAGGCCCTTCATCGCTATCCTTCGAAACGATAACCGGATCCTCTCACGGTTATCAAACGCGTGGGTTTTGTCGGATCTTTTTCTATCTTTTGTCTTAACCAGCTGATGTGCACGTCCACCGTTCGACTTTCACCGGTGAAATCCCACCCCCACACCTCCTCGAGGATTTTGTCGCGCGAAAGGGCCCGTCCGGGGTGGCTGGCAAAGTACAGCAGCAGGTCGTATTCCTTTGGTTTCAGGTCGAGGGCGGCGCCCTGGAACACGGCTTCCCGACGGATGGTGTCGATCACCAGATCACCAAAGGTCAAGATCTCTTTTGTGGCAGTCCGCGGGTCTGCTGGTTGGCTTTTTTCCTCCATTAATGAAACCCGTCTTAACATGGCTTTGACCCTGGCTATTAGTTCACGCATCGAAAACGGTTTTCCCATATAGTCATCCGCGCCGACCTCGAGTCCCACGATGCGGTCGATCTCATCATCCCGGGCGGTCAGCATCAGGATGGGTGTGTTCTTCTCCGCTCGGATGCGGCGGCACAATTCAAATCCGTCCATGCCCGGCAGCATGATGTCCAACAGGATCAGATCATGCTCATTCTTTAAGGCTTTCTCTAGCGCCTGGATGCCATCAGCGCTGGATTCGGTCTCATAACCTTCCTGTTCCAGGTTATACGCCAGTGTTTCTCTTAACGCTTTTTCATCTTCCACGATTAGAATGCGTTTTTTCATTGATCAAGTCCCTGAAAAGGTTTTCCAGTTTACCGGTTAAAGTCTTGCGGTCAAAATGTTTCACAGCATACTCTCTGCCGTTCTGTCCCATTCGTTTCGCGTCTGCCTTATGATTGTGCATCGCTTTGATCTTGTTTGCAAGCATGAGATCATCGCCGGGGGGGATGAACCATCCGCAATCCGCTTGCTCCACCACTTCTCGGATCACTCCGTCGATCAGCAGTAAAACCGGTTTGCCGGCAGCCATGTAATCGAACACCTTGTTTGGGTAGGTGGTTTTGTAGAGTTCAATGGGTTTTAGAATGGCGATGCAGGCATCCGCCGCGGCGAGTACCCCGTTCATCTCGTTCTTCGCCACGGAGGGGACGAAACGCACGTTGTTCAGCGACCGCTCCTTCGCCCAATTCATGAGGTTGTTCTTTTCCTTGCCGTCGCCAACCAGCAGGAGGGCGATCCCCTTATCCTCCACCAGCCGTTCGGCCGCCCGCAGCAGTACCTCAAGGTCATTGGACATGCCGTGCGCCCCCGCGTAAAGGGCGATGAATTTTCCTTGCAGCCCATGCGTCTGCCGAAAATCTTCCCCTCTTTCCAACGGATCGAACATCCCGGCGTCCACCCCGTTCTCAACCAGGGAGATATTTTTCCCGCCTCTCTGTTGAATGTGTTCGATGAATCCGGGAGAATTGACCACGATCTTGTCCGCGTGGCGGTATAAGAATTTTTCCAGCCATTCCGATAATCGGATCAGCGTCTTGTTTCTCAACACACCCACGGCGATGGCAAACGCGGGCCACAGGTCGCGTATTTCAAAAAGGAAGGCCGCCCCCTTCAAGCGCGCCAGCAGCCAGGCAGTCCATCCCTGAAAGATGGGCGGAGAGGTCCCCCACACGGCGTCCACATTTTTCACCCCCAGTCCGATGAAAAATGACGAGAACATGAAGCTGAAAAAACTGAGTACGCGGTGGAAAAAACTGCGGTGCAGCGCGGCATAGGTGTAAGCTCTTAAGAGGGTCACACCGGGGTCTGGAGTTTCGCGGGTCAACCAGGCCTTCTTTCCGTGCTGGTTTTGCCCCGTCAGATAGCTGATCGGACTGGTGATGATGGTCACCTGGTGACCGTTGGCAGCCAGCAGCCTGGCCATTTCGTGATGGCGTGTGCCGCCCGGTTCGTTGAGGGCCGCGAAAGCCTGGTGGATGAGCAGGATGTGCATGACTTATTTTACCGTCCCGCCGTCGCTTTTTGCAGTCTGAACTGGCTGGTGATTTTGACTCTGCCTTGGGCAGCGAATTGCACGGAGTAGGAAAGGGCGGCGTGTTTTTCTCCATACGTGTCGGACGCCCATCCCAGGGTGGGGGCGTTGCGGGTGCCCGCCAGACTCGTTCCCGCTCTGATCAGGCTCACTTCTCTCACTTCGCAAGCCGCCTCGGGGGTTGTACTTTCCGCCTTCACATCCAACACCACGCTTCGATTCTGATGGATGAGACGCAGGCATTGCCCTTCAAGAATCCATTCCCAATCTGGCAGCAGCCAGTGCACGCGCACATGGTGGGTAACCTTCCGGGTGCCAAATTCCAGCAGGTCGATCACCTGCGGGAGTGCCTCGTCCTCCAAAAGCACCGTCCGTTGATGAGAAATTCCCATCCGCCAGTAGCCGTCCTGGCTGGCGCACAGGCGGTCGCTTTCGATCTTGATCCATTTAGCCTGGGCTCGCCGCAGCCAGAGGAATTTTCCGGCTCTGACCATCTGCTCCTCGTTATCCACGCAGACGGTGTTGTGCACCAGGGTCGAGGCCAGGGAATTTTGCCAGGGCGAGTCGCAGTTATAACAGTAGGTGCCGGCGTCTTGCGCGATGTTTAGTCCCTGCCACCACACTTCCACGTGTAGTTGATCGGCGTGTGCGGGACGCCCGTGAAATCTTACCCCGCGCATCGAAACGAGCGTGTCTCCCTTTTGCAGTTGTTTGATCGCCGGAGAGAGCGTATTCTCAATTTGTTTTTTACGCGTGTCCAAACCCAGCCAGGCAGCCAGCAGGTCCCAGTCTCCCTCGGGCAGGCAGCTCCGCTCCACAAAGGCCAGCGCCGCCGCCTGTGCTGTGGGACGGTGATCGCGGTATTCAGCGCTTCCCATGGGCAGCACCAGTGATCCGTCGTTATGGCCCAGGTTGGGAAGCCTGCCGCTCACGGGATCAAGCTGTGCGGTAAGCCAGCGTGTTGAGGAGGCCAACTTCGACATCACCGCCTGTGGAATTTTAATGTTTGATGATTGCGCATAGGAATAAAAAAGTATGCTCAACTGCAGCATCATGCGCTGGTAATTGGCGCTGTGCTGTCCGTAGGTGCCGTCCTCTTCCACCTGTTTGAGGATGCCGCGTTGAAAGGTCTGATTGCCCAGGTCCAGCCACTTGCGCGCAAGGCGAGAATTCTGCGCGAAAACCATTCCCGCGGCCATCAGTGCCAATGACTCGCTTAGCAGGTGGTTGTTGTTTTGCGAGCGGGCGTACCCCAGTGTGGCGGGGATGCGCGCCGCGTGCTGCCAGACGGCTTCTGCCAGGAGGCGTTTTTCCGCCGTGCCGCTGGCGCTTGCCTCGCGCAGCACTTGATAGACCATCAGCCAGTTCAACAATCGGAGGCCCACTTCCTGGGCTGAAGTCCAGTTGGGTGCACTGTTGACCGGGTTAAATTTGTTGAATTCCCTGAATTTTTGCCAGAAGAAGTTGGCGTAGCGCTCATCTCGTGTCAGCAGCCAGGCGTGGGCAAGCTCATAAGCCCAGGTGAACCTGGCGGGCTCCCAAAGCCATTTGATATCCACGCCCTGAACCTGGTCACCGGCTTCAAGCCATTGGCAGGCGGGGTGGGGGGGCTCGGCAAAAGACAGGGGTTGTGCCGCGCCGCCGAACGGATGATACTGCCCGGCCAACAAGGCATCGGCCTTTTTCAACACTTCCTTCCTGTTCTTTTCCAGCAGGCGTGTCAGTTCATCAAAATGAACTGTACAGGGAAGGTGGGCGTCGATCTCGCCGGGCTCAAGATCCACGGTCCGGCCGTGCAGCGGCGTCTGGCGTGCCAGATATCCGCTCTTTTTCTGCATTCGATAAACGGCATAGTCCGCGAGCTGGGGCAGACCGATTTCTTTTAGTGCGTAAAAAAGCAATTGGGCTTGATTCAATAAATCCCCGCAGGAAAAAGCTGCCTTAAAGCGTTACCGCTTTCCCTTGTTGGAGTGATGCCAGGGCGGCGAAGCAGGCCTGATGTACGGCAAGGATTTCTTCGTAGGGAATGGGTGGTTTCCCGTTTTCTTCTGCCATGGCGCGTAAGAATTCTTGCCAGGCAGCCTGGTGGCCTTTATCCTGCCTGATGCGCGAACGGATTACCTTGCGCTTTGTTTCTTCGCCAAGTTCGAGAATGCGGAAATCATCCAGTACCCCGATCTTGCCGCCGCAGAAGACTTCCACGCGCTCCTTGCCAAAATTCTTGTTGCCGTTGGCCAGGTAGGCGATCGTACCCAGCGAACCATTGGCAAACCGCAGCGTGATCTCCACGTTATCCTGTCGGTATTGCTCTCCGTCAGGCAGGGCTTGCGCGCTTACTTCCACGGGTCGTTCGCCGGTCAACCACACCACAAAATCGACGAAATGGCACCCTTCGCCCAGGATCCTTCCACCGCCGCTTTGCGGATCGTGCAGCCAGTGGCTGGAGGGTAAAAAGCCCGCGTTAACGCGGTAATACACATGCATGGGTTCGCTTCGTCCCCCAAAATGTTCCTTGAGTTGGATGGCCATGGGCGCGAAACGGCGGTTGAACCCGACCGTTAAGAGGGGACAGTCCTTCTTGCGCAGTTGTTTTTCAACGGCAGTTAATTCCTGTGCGTTGAGTGCCAGAGGTTTTTCACAATACACCGCCTTTTTGTTTTCCAGTGCCTTGAGCACCTGTCGGGTGTGCTGCGAATGGCGGGTGAGCACCGCAACCGCGTTGATGTCTTTGTGCTCCAGAATGTCGTTTTCATCGGATGATGCGAATTGGAATCCAAATTTCTGCGCTGCATGGCTGGCGCTCAACCCCGTGGCAGAGCTGATGCCTGCCAACGTTGCGCCGCCCGTCTTTTTGAGCACGGGAAGAAAAACAGCCTGAGCGTAATTCCCCGCGCCCAGCACACCGATCTTGGCCTGCTCAATTTTTGTGGAGGTCCTTGAGTATTCGATCTTTCGCGCGAAGTTTTCTTCATCCTTGTCTGGGTAGGTGATCAGGACGCCTAAAAACGGTTCACCTTTTTTCCCGGTGATCAGTTCATAGGCTTTTTCGGCTTCTTCGATTTGAAAGCGGTGGGTGATGAGGGGCTTCAGGTTGATCTTGCCTTGTGCCAGCAGGTCCACGAAAGCCTGCATGTTGCGCCCTTCTGTCCAGCGCACGTAACCGTACGGGTAGTCTTGTCCGCCTTCTTCATAAGCGCTGTCGTATCGCCCCGGGCCGTAAGAGCGTGAAATGATCAACTCTAGCTCTTTTTCATAATAGATCTTCCGCGGGATATCCATGCCAACCGCGCCGACGGCTACCACCTTGCCGTGGTCGCGCGCCAGGCTGCCGGCCAGTTCCACCGCGTCATTGGAAGAAGTATCGGCGCAGATCAAAACGTGGTCGAATCCTCGTTGCCGCGTAAACGCCGCCGCTTCTTTTTCGCAGTCCTTGCGCAGCACGGACTTCACCTGCATCGATCTTGCCAGTTTGATCCGTTCTGCGGAAAGGTCGATCCCAAAAACCTGGCAGCCGGCCGATTTGGCGATCTCACAGCTTAATAATCCCAACAAGCCCAGACCGATCACGCAAACGCTCTCGCCGATCTGAGGCTGCGACAACCTGAATCCCTGCAGAGCCACCGCACCCAGGGTGGTGAATGCCGCGCTTTCAAAATCCACCGCATCCGGCAGGGGAACCAGCAAATTTTGCGGGACGACCCCATATTCAGCGTGTGTCGCGAAACCACCCCCGCCGCACGCCACCCGGTCACCTGCCTTGAACCCTTGAAGGCCAACGCCGGTTTCCACGATCACTCCCGCTGAGGAATATCCGAGGGCCATGGGTTGGTCGAGTTTATTAAAGGCCGCTTCGATGGTGGGCAAAATGCCCTCCCGCCTGGCCTTGTTAAGCACCTGTTTCACCAGGTCAGGCCTGGAAGAGGCTTTTCCGATCAGGCTTTTTTCGGCGAATTCCACCACCATCCGTTCGGTGCCGGCTGATACCAGCGAACAGTGTGTTTTCACCAGGGCTGAATTTTTCTTCGCCGCCGGTACGGGCAGATCTGCGACCGTGGTTTTTCCATCGCGCATGTTCTGAATGACTTGTTTCATGATTTCACCTTCCCAAATTATATTCCATAATCCGCAAGCCCAGAAACCCGTTTCGATGCTTTTGGGGACTTGATTGTTGTCAGAAAGTGGCATAAAAAATGCACCAATTAGTACAGTTCTTTTTGTATTTGGAGGCCGCGATGGTGAAAAAATTTCTACTCATGGTGATCTTGCTGGCAGGCACGGCTCTAACGCTGGTTTTCGGCGATGTCTTCGAGTTGCCGTTTATCGAAGAGCCACCGGCCGCGACCGCTTCTTTTACCGCCCAGCCAACCGCCACCATTCAGGCCACGTCCACCGCTTCGACTGAGCCAACAGCTACCACGGAAGCCACGGCGACGCCGGAGCAATCCACCACAGATCTTCCTACTCCCACCATTACCTCCACACCGCTCCCAACCTTGACGGCAACCGCAACGGCTTCCCCCACCGCTACTTCCTCGCCCACCGCCACGGAAGAGATCTTCAACGAGCTTTTTGAAGTTCAAACTGGAAGTCCGGTTTATGTGACCAATTTCGTTCATCCCCAGGCCGCCTGTAATTGGCAGGGTGTGGCAGGCCAGGTGTTTACCAGGCAGGGTTTGCCGCTGGTTGGGTATGTCGTGCGTGTTTCCGGGGTTTACAACGGCCAACCGGTGAACCTGTTGGGCTTGACGGGTTTGGTCGAAAACACCCCCTATGGCCCCGGCAGCTTTGAGCTCGTGCTTGGCTCACAGGCTCTTGATACGCAAGATGTGCTCTACATTCAACTCTTTGAACCCTCCGGCACCGAGGTCAGCGCCCCGGTGGGCCTCACGACCTATTCCTCTTGTTCGAAAAACCTGCTCATCATCAATTTTGTTGAAAAATGACGAGGTGATCTTACTTCCCGGCCTTCCAGCCGGGATTTTTTTATCCAGTTATAATAGGAGGAATATGGAGGGTTTCATCTATGGACGATGTGGTTCCTTCTGAGATTTTCAGGCGCCTGCAACGGTTATGGTGGCTTTTACTCTTGATAATGATCGGAGGGGGGATCGCTGGCCTGCTGGTTTCACGGGTTCAAAAACCGCTTTACGAATCCCAGGCCTCCATCACCACCTCCATCGATTTTGCCTACGCGGGTAGGCTTTCCGACGATGAAGAGGATTATCTGATTTCCTCTGTTGGCGATATCATCGACTCCGACGAGGTCGTAGAGCTCGTTTTGCAAAAGGCAGAAGATTCCGGTCTTTCCTTGACCAAAGGCTCCATGCTTGAGGCTTTTTCGAAGTCCCGGCAGGGATATCGCTGGGAGCTTTCTGTGCGCGCTTCGACCCCGGAACAGGCTCGATCTCTCGCGCAAATGTGGGTCGATACAGCCGCTCAGGTTTTGGAAGCCTATCGCATTGATTCTCTGGAATCCCTCATGCTGCAATCGGCCATGCTTTCACTGCAAAACTGTTTCAGCCAGGCAGTGGTCACCGACCCCGCTTCCTCCTGGTGTTCCATCGAGAACCTTCCGGCCATTCGTTCCGCTTTATCCGAAGCTTCCTCGTTGGAAGGCAAGGGGACTTATCCTTCTGCGTTGATGTTATCAAAAATATCCACGGCCGTTACAAGTCAGGCCTCCCTGCCGGGCCGGCCGGTACACTTTGGACAGAACCTGGCCACCATGGCCGGTGCATTCTGCGGCTTGCTCATCGGACTGGCTATTCTTTTCTATGCCAAACCTTCTCGCCCATGAGAACACTTTTTCATAAAATTGACCCCTACTGGCAAAAAACCACCTGGATGATGTGGCTGGCTTTGGTGGCTTTCCTGCCTTTGAGCAGTTTCCCGTTATTTGCTAAATTGATCCGTTCCAGCTCTGTCGCCCCGGCTTCTGGCATCTTTGTTTTACTTTTGGCCATCCTCTGGCTGCCTGTTTACCTGCTTAAAAAGGGTCGCTTTCCTTTTCAGCTTAAACCGGCCATATTGTTTTTCCTCTACGCATTTTTTACTGTTGGCATGGCCTTCCTGCGCCAACTGCCTGATTACAAGAACGTCTCTCCAATTTCTGCGGCAGTGGAAGCAGCGGCCACGCTTGGTTTGGGTGCGTTGTTCTTCCTCGTCACCACTGCCTTGCCGAATTCTCCGCAGCGCCTGCGCAAAACCTTGTCCGTGTTGAATTGGAGCGGTCTGATCGTTATCCTTTGGTCCCTCGTTCAGGTCGCGGTCTCTTTCACATTGAACGATTTCACAGACGGCATGCGCGCCTTCCAGCATTTGTTCTCCACGACCGTACTTTTTGACCGGCGTGCCACGGGGTTCGCCTCGGAACCCTCCTGGCTTGCCCATCAGTTGAACCTTATCTATTTAATGTACTGGATTGCTGCGAGCCTGAATCGTTTCACCGTTCACCGTTTCCGAATTTTTCGTTTCACTTTCGAAAATGTTTTACTTTTGGCCGGTTTGGTAGTTTTGGTCTTGACCTTTTCTCGTGGCGGACTGATCTCGTTTATGCTCGTCCTGGCCTTTTTGTTCCTTCTTGCCAACATCCGCTTCGGCCGCTGGTTGATGGCGAAATGGCACGTGCGCAGGCGATTTTTCACCTCTTTCTTGACCGGTATGTTGATGTTCCTCGTCTATCTCGCAATTGTTCTGGGCGGATTGTTCATCCTCAGCAAAATCGATCCGCGCATGGAATCGGTTTTCCAGTTTTCTTCAGGCGCTGATAATCCCATCTTGAAATACGCCGATGACCTTCAATTCGGCGAGAGGGTAGTCTACTGGCAGACCGGTTGGAAAATTTTTAACCATCACCCGCTCAGTGGTGTCGGGGTGGGGTTTTCAGGGTTTTATTTTCCGAGTTATCTACCTGATTACGCCTGGCGTCTGCCTGAGGTAAACACCCTCTATGGATGGTCGGGTGGTCTGATGAACATCAAAAACCTCTGGACTCGTCTGTTGGCGGAAACCGGCATCATCGGTTTTTCGATTTTTGCGGTTTTTTTGCTTGTCATGATTTTTACGGCACGCGACCTCATCAAATGCCGTCACCCCCTGCAAAAAACAATAGGCTGGATGGGCTTGCTGATGCTCATTGCCTTTGTTTTTGAAGAGTTCTCCGTGGATAGTTTCGCCCTGCCTTATTACTGGTTTACCCTCGGGCTCACGGCTGCCGCGTCGCGTTGGATCTCTCCCGCCGAAAAGGATGTGGATGGACAGGTCTGAAAAAACCATCCTCTTTCTGGTGATTGGCATTGTCTTTGCTTGTTTGTTGTTCGCTTTTGCCTGCGTCCTGGTTTTTAACATTTCAAGTGATCTCATACCAATCCAGCCGTCACCCGCCATGCCCACGGCGCCGGTTTGCTCCTTACCCATTCAGCAGTCCCTTACAACAGTGGAAGCCGACCCGCAGTTGCTCTCTTTAGCCAACGAAACAGAACGTGCTTTGCAGGAGGCGCTGATTCCCACAGCCGATCTCAATCGTTCAGCCGAATGGATGAAAGGTATCTCCGGTTTGCCGGTGCAGTCATTTGCAGAGCCGGTGCAGTATCAGGTGGACGACCAATTAAATTTTTATATTTTGGATGAGAACAACGAGGTCTATTCCACGACCGCGACACTGCGGTATGCCACCGACTCTGTTTACTTTTGGGTAGAAAACGACCTGCAGCTTGATAAACGCGAAATTAAAAATGTGGTGGATACATTCAGTGTTCAAATCTACCCGGTGGTGCGTGATTTCTTTGGCTCCGAATGGCTGCCAGGTGTGGATAACGATCCCCACCTATTTATTTTGTATGCAAGCGGCCTGGGGGATTCCACGGCGGGCTATACCTCCTCAACCGATTACGTTCTCCCGGAGGTTTACGCCTATTCCAACGCCCGTGAAATGTTCTACATCAACGCGGATGTGGTCGACCCGGACGATCCCTACATGTTGGGTACCATGGCTCATGAATATCAGCACGTGATCTTGGGATATCAGGACCCCGATGAGGAACTATGGTTGAATGAAGGTTTTTCTGAATTGGCAGCCTGGATTACCGGTTATGATCCGGGTGGTTTTGATTATTACTTTAGTAAAGAGCCAGATACACAGCTGATCGATTGGTCTGAAGATTTCAGGGTCAACGACATCAATTACGGTGCCAGCTTCTTGTTCACCACCTATTTCTATGAACGCTTTGGTGATCCTCTCACCCGTGCCTGGGTATCTCATCCATTGAACGGCTTGGTCAGTCTGGATCAGGTATTTGCCGAACACGGGGTACCGGATGAGCAGACCGGGCAGCCATATTCGGCGCTTGAATTCTTCAGGGATTGGACTGTCACGAATTTTTTTAATGATCCAACGCTCGGGGATGGACGGTATGCCTACACGGGCTATACCTCTCTTCCTCAATTCGAGGTGACCGATTGGTTCTATGATTGCGATGATTTTTTACAGCAGACAACCGTGAACCAGTTTGGCAGTGACTACCTCCAGATCGCCTGCGATAAACCTTCCACTTTAGCAATATCGGGCTCTGGATTGACGCATCTTTTGCAGGATGATTTCGAGAACACATCCTTTTTTATGTGGTCAAACCGCGGAGACAACACGGATAGTACCCTTACACGCACCTTCGATCTAAGCGGTATTTCCGGTCCGGTCACCTTAACCTATCAGGCCTGGTTTGACCTGGAAACCGATTTTGACCACGCCTATGTGTTGGCCAGCGCCAACGGCGGCAATTGGCAGGTCTTGAGTCCGGGAAGTTGTTTGCAGTCATTTCAATCCACACAAAATTCGGTGTGTTCCTACACAGGTCGATCTAATGCCTGGCAACCGCAGTCGCTAGATCTTTCTCAGTATGCGGGCCAGGTTTTGACCCTGCGTTTTGAGGTGATCAGTGACGGCGCACTGAGTAAAGAAGGCTTCGCCCTGGATGATTTATCCATTCCTGAGCTGGGCTATTATGAAGATTTTGAAACCGGTATGGAAGGATGGTCCACTGCGGGTTTTTCAAGGATCAAGAATCTAGTCCCGCAGCCGTTTTTGGTGACCCTGGTCATGCCCGAACCCTTGCGTCAGGTTCACAAGTTCACCCTCAACCCCGGTGAAGAATTGACGATCTCCATGGATCCGTACTGTTTTGAAGGGGACCCCCTCCTGGTGGTAAGCGGCGCTTCACGGTTCACGCGTCAGCAGGCTGAATATACAATTAAGATCGATCAATAATAAAACCGGTTTTCAAACCGGTTTTATTTCGAGAGCCTAAGCGATTTCTTTATTTTGCAGCCTGGCCAGTTGTTCATTCAGTTCCTTCATTCTTTCACTGGCTGCTTTCTTTACCTCACCCTGCATTTGCGAGTATGAGCTTTGTAACCGTTCTCTCATGGCTGAACCCTTCATCGGTGTGAAAAGAAGCGCCAATCCGCCGCCCACCAGGGCGCCGCAAAAAACGCCGATTAAAAATTTTCCGAATTTGTACATTTTTCCTCCTTCTTCTCACGCTATCATACGGATCATGTTCTTATTATCTCTTATTATTCATCCAGTTTCAACTTTTTAAATAACATGGGGGCAATATATGACACCCACAAACTTAAAAGGGTATATCTCAAAAATCTTAATACATACCCTAGCAGGATCGGTTCTTCCGGGAAAACCATTTTCAATCCCAGATAGATCACGACCACACCTACTATACCTACGAAAAATCGCGCAAAACGTTTCAGCGCGGATCCTTTGACCACTGGTACGCCATATTTCTTCACCCAGCCGGCATAACCGGCAGTGAATCCAAAAGCCACACCCGCCAGCGTGATGGATCCTTCGATATTAAAAGGGTCGGGAACAGCCCCGCCGGTTGCGGCAGCGGTTTCGATCCAGGTCGTGGGCATCATCCACTGAGCAGAAGTGGATTTTCCGGCTACGGCCACGAGGATCACAACAATGGCAAAAAGAAGACTGAACAGGATTTGCATCCCCAGCGTCCTTTTCGCTATCCACCCTGAAAGTCGTTTTTCAGCCCACAAGAAACCTGCCACGCAGAGAGCCCCCAACAGCCATCCTGTCAGCACGTCACGTAAAAAGTGCATGCCCAGGTAGAGTCTGGAAAGGCCTACCAAAAGGATGACCACCAGGATCAAAATGGTGAATCCTTTTTTCTTTACGCTGGTAGCCATGACCCCGTAAATACTGGCCGAATTTTGTGAGTGGCCTGAGGGAAGACCGAACGAGGTTTCCTGGCTGAGCGATTTTACTTCCGCGTTGTACCAGAATGGTCTGGGGCTGTGGAAGATCATCTTGAAAAAAGTATTGACGCTGTTACTGATTACCAGCAGGAAAGCCATTCTCAATCCCATCAGCGCGTCGATGCACCAATACACCAGGGGGATGATGAAGATGAAGAAATACTCGGTAGCCAGCATTGAGATCCCCTGAAAAGGAACCGTGAGCCAGTCTCCGAGGCTCTGAAAAAAGAGATTGAGGTTGACTTCCAGATCTAATAAACCGTCCATGCTTGGTCTCCGTGGAACCTAAAGATTGAGTTTATTTTACAGCAATTGAAAAGGATCGCCAGCCAGGCCATTCTGGAAAACTTGATCAGGCTAAACCGCTTTGATCATGTCTCGTGCAAAATTAAGCCGGCTTTGTACCAGGCTTGGCAGGCTTTCCAGGCAATAGAAAGGACCGCTTCCTTCACTCGTTAGAGAAGCCGAAACAGCGCCGTAGGCCAGTGCCTCTCGCGGATCTTGACTTAACTTCAATCCCGCTAGAAATCCCCCGCAAAATGCCTCTGGCATACCGGTGGGGTCTGAAATATCCCCTGGGTAGGGCGGCATTTGATAGCGTTTTCCCGTGCTCGTTTCATATAAATTGACACCAAATCGCTCGTCATACACGAGGATGGCGGCACACCCGAGGCTGCCTAGGGTTGCGGCCATCTCCCACAGGTCTTTGCTTCGATTCCTGAAAAGCGACCTGAGTTGGCTTGAGGGTGTAATAAATCCGCCGAGGTCCTTCATCAATACCGGCATGTTTTCGAATTCATCCATTTTCATGTAATTGGCGCTGGATTGAATGACTAGTCTTTTTATTCCGCTTTGTAATAAAAAACTGGTGAGTTGCAGGTGGGTCATCAGGTCAAACGGACAGATCAAACAGGACCCCGCTTCCAGGCATCTATTAGAGAAATCCTCCGGCAAAAACTTGGACCCCATCATGCCTGGCTGATGATTTTCGATCGGATCATAACCGATCAATCCGCGGGGAAAGGGCAGCCCTCTGGATGCGTAGAAAGCCACCGGATTTTCCAGAAAGAGTTCCTGTGGCGTGATATAACCCAAAAAATATCGGTCGTCTTGGATCAGGTTGTGAAATTGTATCCCTGAAAGATCGATCAGATATTTTTGTTCAATTTTGGCGATTTCTGATTGATGGATTGCGGCACTATGACCACAGACAGCAATTCTGTCGCTCCAGCATCTTAGACCTCCAGCGGCGTAAAGCGCGCTGCCGCCTAAAACATCAGGCCTTGATCGGTTTGCAAGATCGACAATGAATTCCGTTCGAACTTCCCCGATAATCAGGTAATCGAAAAATTGATAACCGGCCATACAGGGTTGCCTTTGAGAACGAAAGGAGTATTTCTTTAATGAGGCCCACCTGATGCAATTTGACGCAGGAAATTCACCACACCCAGGCCGATCTTCATTCCTTCGCCTGAGGTCAATCTTGGGTTTGTATCTTCATCGTGAGATCGAATGAACAACCACGCGGCAGCCAGACCGACCAGCAATCCTCCAAATCCACCCAGCAACATGACCGTTGTTTTCCATTTGGAATTCTCTTCCATTATTCCTCCATCTCAGGATTCATCAATAATTTCTGAACAGTCTTTTTACGCCGGCCAGCATTCCTTTGGTTTGGATCACCGCGCGATTTGGCTTTTGGACTGCGCTTTGCGTCCGGTTTAAAAATCCGATGATCTTGCCGCGAATTTGTCTTAACGGGATCGGCAATCCTTTATTCGCTTTTCCCAACAGCACGGACGCCAACAGGATCAAAATTAAAGTTACCAGCCCGAGAAGCAAGGCCGGCAGGATCAGGAACATCGTCGAAATTTGCGCCCATTGCTCAACGGATTGAGTGCTGCCCGTGGTTTCGATGATTAAGAATACAAAGCATCCGATGCATAGAAGGCTGGCCAGGATCAACGGCAGCAGGATCTGGCGTTCCACCTGCGATTTGTGTTCCTCTTCCGGGTTGATCTCGCGACTTTTGTTTTTTGTGTCCATTGGAATATTGTAGCATGAATCATTTTTTAAAAGCCTTGCCTTTTACTTTTTCAACCTGACGTCACGAAAAATGAAGAAATCATGTATAATTATTTAAGCTTGGAATGATTGAAAAGTGGACTCGGTAGATTCGTTCACAGGCAGTCACATCCTTTTTGGCTGGAAATCTTTTCTCACTCCGCTTGGAGTTTGGTTTTGTTGTTCTGGCATATTCAAATTATTTCTTAAGGGAGCGCGTGGATTGGTTGATAAAAAAATTTAAACAGAGATTTTCAACATCCTGTTTAGTGAACTTAACCCGTCCATGAGTGCGAAACCGGTTTGAATAACTTGATTGTAAGAAAAACCAAATGATTGCTCCAGATTGAGTAATTTCCTGCATAAGGTGAGCCTGCCAGGTCATTTTAGATGGACTGGCGTTTTTTATTTAATGAAAATGGACAGAGAAATCACCGCCATCAGGGTTCAGAAACACAATCGTGATCGTCTCAGCATTGACCTCGATGGAGAATTCGCTTTTGGTTTGTCCCGCGTCACGGCGGCTTGGTTGAAAGTCGGTGAGCGGTTATCTGCAGAACGAATTGAAAAATTAATGAAGACAGATGAACTTGAGGTAGCTTATCAAAAAGCCACGCGCATGATCGGTTACCGCCAAAGGACATCCCAGGAAATAAAACTAAAATTGCAGCAGAAAGGGTTTGAGCAACAGGTAATTGATCAGGTTGTGGCTAGGTTGCAGAGAGCGGATTTGCTTCAGGATCAATTCTATGCAAGGTCATGGGTCGAAAACCGGAACGACTCCCATCCCCGCAGCCGGCGCCAGATTCGCTATGAGCTTAGAATGAAAGGCATCCCTGATCAGATGATCGACAATGCTTTGATGGAAAGCGCACAAGATGAAGAGTTGGCACTCAAGGCGGCAGCGCAATACGCGCGAAAAATTACCACCACAGATCGCGCGCTATTCTCTCGCCGCATGGCTTCTTTTTTAGCCAGACGGGGTTTCTCCTTCGAGATTGCCAGGTCGATCGTGCAGACCCTCACTCACGGGTCGGATTTCGATCAAAGCTATACCATTAAAAATGAGGATGATGAACATGGGAAATATTAATACCACCACAATTTTCATCGCCCTGGCGGCCGGGCTTGTTCTAACTGCCGTCTTGACCTTTATTCTGGTTAAGGTTATTACCACGAACTTTAAAAAATTTGAAAAAGAGAAAGCGGACGATTTGGTGAAACTCGCCACTGAAAAGGCGAAGAACGTTGAGATTGAAGCACGTGACAAGGCATTGAAGATCCTGCAAGAGTCCGAGTCAGAGATCTCGCGCCGCAGAAGTGAGATCATCCGTGAAGACGACCGGCTTCAAAAGCGCCGCGCCGAATTGGATAACCGCATCGAAAAACTTGAGATCCGTGAGCAGAACATCAGCAAACGCCAAAGCGCGCTTGACAAACGTTCCAATGAGATCGAAAAACTTCACGCCCAGGAACTTGAGGAACTGCAGCGCATCGGCCAGATGAGCATGGATGAGGCCAAACAGGTCTTGTTGACCGAAGCGGAAAAGGAAGCCCGCAACGACATGGCCCG
>CAZNAF010000003.1:0-64660 GCA_964570925.1 uncultured Anaerolinea sp. | reverse complement strand
TTGAATTTCCCTCCCGATTCGTCTATACTCTTTTTGGAGAGGATGAATGAAACCGATTATTCTTCTTGATGAGAGCCTGCAGGTGGAAATCTATTATGAATCGGATGACTGCGGGTATGAAGATAACATTTGCCTCAAGGTTATAGAGTCATGCCCGGAGGAAGAAAAGATCTTTCTACATGATGAAAGCCATTTATACCTTACGCAGGAACAAGCGCAAGCAATACTAACTGCATTGCAAGAAGCCCTGATGCAGAAGAAGAACCTGGAAAACAGCATAAAGAACGCTCGAGATTAAATACACGGTTTTTTCGACGGTATACTGACTTCTTATTCAAACCGGCAACGTCAGTTTCGTTATTTCAATCAATAGTGACTAAAAGTAATTTTCACAATTTGTCGAATTCGCCATATCTTGAATCATGTCCCTCAATAATTTTTTGAGGTAACTCCATCTTGTAGCCAAACTCACTTAGTACGCATTTTTTCTATTAGAGAAGAGAATAGGAATTACAGCGTAGTGTATTTTTTACTCCTTGGAAAGATACGGATTTTTAAAAAAAGGTTGGGAAAAATCAACTATCATCAGGATGATCATTCGGAATATGAAAACAATAGGAGCGATGATTACATCTTATTATTATCCAAGATGTTTTATTGTTAGCGTCAAGTATCCAAGATTGTCAAAACTCCGATTCTATATAGGTTTTGTTCAAGTCTGCGCTTGATTGTTTCGAAAAATGTGAAATTGACTCATTCCTCGATGATCGAAAATATTGGGGATTGATTTTTTATTTTCGATCCTTACAATGTATTTGTTAATGAAAATATTACAAATTGGAGGAAATATGGTTAAAAATATTAGAATCTCATCGATAGTTTTATTGTTTTTAATAATTGGTTTATTAACCGGATGTAACCTGCCTATTGATAATGAAGCCGCAGTTCAATCAGGGATAGAAAAGACACTTGCTGTTTTCATTTCTCAGACTGCGGCGGCTTCTACGCAAGATACTATTGCAACCGATTCTATTGGCCAAACTCCGGAAACCCCTCCACTAAATACACCAAATCCGGTTTTCCATGTAATTATGCCAGGTGAGATGCAGACCATCGAGAGCACAATCGACGATCTTCTTTATAATGGAGATCAATATTCCATTGATTTGTTAGAGAGGCCGTTCACGCCTATGGATATGCAAAATCGATTTGACCTTGATCTTCAAAAGGTCAGTATGTCTTCAGACAATACTTTCTTTTATTTTTCTTTATTAATGAAGGATATTAATATAACCTCAAAAATGTTGGATGGAAATTACGGGATCGAAATTGATACCGATTTGGATGGCCGGGGTGATTATTTGCTCTGGGCATACTCACCATCCAAATCCACCACATGGGAAAGCAATGGGATTGCCTTATTCACAGATACTAATAATGATGTCGGAAGTATAAATCCTCTTGTTTCGGACCCTGTCCAACAGACGGACGGGTATGAGAGTGAAGTATGGCCGGGAAAGCCGATCTCCGATTACGATGGAGCTTGGAGCAGGATCAGTCCTATCAGTCCAACCACCATGCAACTGGCAGTAAAACGTTCGTTATTAGGCGATCCTATCAAATTCCTCTGGGGGGCCTGGTCTGATCACCAGATCATGGCTCCATACCGGTTCGATTATAACGACATTTTCACTGCCGCACAGGCGGGCAGCCCATACATGGGAAATCCGGATTATCCTCTGAAAGAGGTCGCTCAAATTGATAATACCTGCCGGGAAGCTTGGGGTTTTAAATCTACTGGCAAGGAACCAGGAATCTGTAAGCCGGCGGTCACACAACAGCCAACCGTTAAACCGAATAATACACCTAAACCTACACAAAAACCAGGCGCCACGCCCACGGCGACAAAAATGGTCATCACCCCAACCACCTGCACCGATGTTCAGGTGAGTGCTCTTGTGAGTCCGTGGGATGTAGCCTATACAAGTGGTGTTACTCTTTGTGTCAATGGAAGCTGCCAGAACCCGGATTCAGGAGGTTACGCAATCTGGTATTTGCCACCAGGTACTTACACAATTTCCGCGACATCAAACTACGGCATTACGCCCCCATCGGCAACCGTCACGTTGGGATGTGGTGAAAAATCCCTAAGTAACTTTACACTCGGCCCTGGTTAAACAAAACCTTCCAAATCAAATCCCCGAAAATAATCGGGGATTTTTCTTGACATTTTTTATTATAGTGATATAATATTCTTATGATAAAATATAATCTGACCAATGCCGAACTGGCCATCTTAAGCCTCATCGCCGAAAAACCCCGCCACGGTTACGAACTGGAGGGGGTTATTGAAGAACGAGGTATGCGCGACTGGACGGAGGTTGCTTTTTCCTCCATCTATTTCATCCTCAACGGCCTGGTCAAGAAAGGTCTGGCCATTTCTTCATTGCATCCCGCTGCCGGGCGCGGCCCGGCCAAAAAGGTTTACAATGCCACCCCACCTGGTCACGCGGCCTTGCATGAAGGTATCAAGCAGGCCGTCGCCTCTGCCAGCCAGGACGACCGGCGTTTCCTTCTGGGGCTTTCCTGCCTTCCTCTCTTGAACCAAAATGAAGTGCAGGATTCATTCAGGGAACGCATCGCTGTGCTGCAAGAAAAGCATGCGCAGCTTTCAGCTCATCCGGCCTTGAACACACCCGGATTCCCCATCCACGTGCGCGCCATGTTCGAGTATTCCCTCGCCTTGATCCATACCGGAATTCAATGGTCAGAAGAGTTTTTATCTGCATACATAAAAGGAGATATTCATGGAAAAATTGGACCTCAAAAAGATATATAAAAATCTTTACACCCCATCCGCAAAGGAGTTTACCATCCTGGAGATCCCGCCCTTGACCTACCTCATGGTGGATGGACACGGCGACCCCAACACCGCCCCCATGTATGCCGACGCCATTCAAACGCTTTATGGCCTGGCTTATACCTTGAAATTTCACTGCAAGACTTCGCTGGAAAAGGATTTCACGGTCATGGGGTTGGAAGGCCTGTGGTGGGTGCCCGACATGCGCGATTTTAGCACCTCCCGCAAAGAGGATTGGGACTGGACGGCCATGATCCTGCAGCCGGATTTCATCACCCCGGCGCTTTTCGAAGAAGCTCGCAAACAATTAAAGGCCAAGGGTAAAGGTCCTTTGGCTGATAAAGCGCGCCTGGAGACCTACCATGAGGGAACCTGCGTGCAGGTGATGTACTTCGGCCCCTACGCGGAGGAAGGCCCGGTCATCGCCAATATGCACACCTTCGCCCGTGAGCAGGGCTATGAATTGGACGGCAAGCATCATGAGATCTACATGAACGATGCACGCCGTGTTGCGCCTGAAAAACTGAAAACCATCATCCGTCAGCCGATCCGAAAGGTCTGATCTACAAAACACACCGGAAGATCATCAACCAAACAAAGAGGAGAACCGTTTTTCTGGTTCTCCTCCTGTTCTTTTTGAATGGTTCTTTTGGCAGGTCCCGAGGATTAATCAGGCGGCCAATTTCAGAATTTTGAGAATATCAGCGCTGTCAAGTTTCACGAAATTACCCACTTTTCGCTTGTTGCCATAGGTGCATTTGACTGACATCTCCTCAAACCGGTCCTCTTTGATCCCCAGCTCCGACAGTCTGGTACCCAAGCCAATGGAGCGGAAAAAGGTTTCCATGCGCTCAATACCCTGTATGACAACCGCGTCCTGATTAAACACATTCATTTCAACGTTCCACACTCGCACGGCCCACTGCACAAAGCGGTTGCGGTCATGCTGGTAGGTATATTTCATCCAGGCCGGGAACACCACCGCCAATCCCGCCCCGTGGGCAATATCGTAGATGCCGCTGAGTTCATGCTCGATATCATGAGAGGCCCAATCACCCAGTCTACCTGTGTCCAAAAGGTTGTTATGGGCGATCGTGCCCGACCACATGAGTTCCGCCCAGGCGTCATAATCATTAGGGTTCTGCAGCACCAGGGGAGCTTGATTGATCAGAGTTTTCATGGTGGCTTCCAGCAGGCGGTCGGTTAACTCCACGTTCTGTACATTGGTGAAATACCGTTCCATCAGGTGCGCCATGATATCGGTCACCCCGCAGCCCACCTGGAATTTTGGCAGCGAAAAGGCCAGTTCAGGGTTGAGGATCGAAAATCGCGGATAAATGAGCTCGGAGTTAACCGCCCGTTTCAACCAGCCTTCTTCATTGGTGATCACAGTTCCCGTACTGGCTTCACTGCCGGCAGCCGGGATGGTCAACACCGTACCGATCGGCAGGGCCGCCTTGGGGGCACCTTTCCCCATGTAGAAATCCCAGACATCCCCCTCGATCATCGCCCCCATGGCAATGGCTTTGGCAGAGTCGATCACGCTCCCTCCGCCAACGGCAAGGATGAATCCAAGTCCGTTTTCCTTACACAGTTTTACACCTTCGTGTACAAGCTTTAATCGGGGGTTCGGCATGACCCCACTTAGTTCGATCCATTCTACACCGGCATTTTTCAAAGACGTCGTGACACGATCATACAGGCCGGATTTCTTGATGCTTCCGCCGCCATAATGTAGCAATATTTTTTTGCTGAATGCTGCTGACGCCTCACCCACCTTGCTTTCCGCCCCTTTTCCGAACAAGATCCTGGTTGGGTTTTGAAATTCAAAGTTGTTCATTTATGCTCCTTAATCTTACAAATAATCAAATATTGATTTTTACTAATTCTATTACACCCTCGTGGTTCCTCTCAAGACCAATTCAGGCATCAAGGTTATTATTTTAGGTCGCGGGTTTGTCTTGTTTAGAATCTTAAGCAACATTTCTGCACTGCGGGCTCCCATTTCAGAAGAGGGTTGAAAAACGGTCGACAAGGGGGGATCCAATAAACGAGCAAATTCGATGTCATCAAAACCGATCACTTCGACTTCCTCCGGAATTAAGATCCCGGTCTGGCGTAATGCGCGTATCGCACCAATCGCCATGATATCGTTCGCTGTAAAGACAGCATTGAAGGGAATCTTGTTATGTTTACGATCAAAATCATACTCAGATAACACCTTTCGTGTTAATTCATAACCACTTTCCTGGGTGAAGTCACCATAAATAATTTGAAGTTTTTCTGCGTCCAATCCTTTTTTACGAAAGACCTCCTCAACACCGGCTTGACGTAATTTTGATTGTGACAAATCCATCGGTCCATTGATAAAGAGCAATTTACATCCTGACTTTGCATAAAGGAACTCAGCCGCTAATTTTGCCCCGTGGAGATTATCTACATAAACGCCATTGTTTTTTGACGAACTTTCTATTATGCGGTCCGTGAGTACAAAGGGAATTTTGTTTTTTTTCAATAGTTCCAACTGGCAAGCACATTCAGATTCTGCCGAATTTAGAATCAACCCATCAACCTCCTTCTCGATCAATAAGTTGATAAAATCTTTCTCTTTTTCTATTTTTCGATCTGAGTTACACAAGAACAAACCATACCCGTATTGATTAACGATATCCTCGACTCCCTTCACCAATTGTGCATAAAATGGATTGGTGATGTCCGGAATGATCAATCCAATGGTACGTGACTTCCCGGTTGCTAAACCTCGAGCTACCCCGCTGGGTTGGAATCCTGTTTCAAGAATAATCTTTTGGATTCTTGATCGGGTTTTGGGGCCTACTCCTTCAGGTTTGTTATTAATCACCCTTGAAACGGTGGCCTTCGAAACACCAGCTTTTTTTGCTATATCAGATATGGTCGTTTTCATAATTATTCTTTTTTATATGGAGTAACCGGTTTAGTAAACCGGTTACTCCATGGTATAATACTATGAAAGGGTTCAAATTTCAAGTTCTAAAGAGGAACATCAATGAGTGAGAGAAATGGTATTTATCGGCATGTTGTTCTTTTTAAATTCTTTAACAAGACGCCTCCTGAAACGGTAATCTCCATTGAAAACGCTTTCCGCGAATTATGCGCCGGACTTCCCTTTGTAAAAGATTTTGAGTTCGGGCATAATTCAAGCCCCGAAAATCTAAATGAGGGGTTCACGCACTGTTTTTTGGTAACATTTGCCAGTCCGCAAGATCGCGACCAGTACCTGCCCCACCCCAACCATCAAGCCTTCTGCAGAACCTATCTCGACCCGAATCTGGAAAAGGTTTGTGTCGTTGATTATTCCTCCAACGATTGATCCAGATTGATGAAGAAGTAAAAAAAAGAACCTGACAGGTTCTTTCTTTTTAAACTATCGATCAGGGTCCTCTTGCTACCCGTTTATCATATGTTCCAAAATATCTGTGGTAATGGATTTTGGTCTTTCAATCGGCTTTCCGAGCGCACGGGACCAGACTACGTGTGTAGTGATCCCCAGGATGCGGCTGAAACCAAATAACACTGTATAAAAATCGGTTTCGGTCACGCCGAAATGATGCTGGAGGGTGCCGTTGATGGCATCCACGTTCGGCCAGGGATTTTTTACTTTTTCATTTTTCTTCAAAATCTCCGGAAGCATATGGTAGACCTTGTCCACGAGCATGAACACAGGGTCTTCTGGCAGGTATTTCAAGGCAAATTCACGCTGGGCGACAAAACGGGGATCCGTCACGCGCAGCACGGCGTGTCCATAACCGGGGATGACACGGCCACTGGCCAGGAAGTTCTTAAGGTATTCAGCCAACTCCTCGTCTGTCGGCAGTCTGCCATTGAAATGGGCCTGCACATCCAGCAGCCAGCGCAGACATTCCTGGTTGGCCAGACCATGCAGCGGACCCGCCAGTCCGTTCAACCCGGCAACACTGGCGAGGTAGATATCTGAGAGGGCGGAACCAACCAGATGACTGGCGTGTGTGCTGACGTTGGCCCCTTCATGGTCAGAATGCAGCACCACGAACAAACGCATCAGATCCATGTACGCCGGATCGTTCTTGCCTATCATCCAGGCAAAATTGGCGCTCCAATCCAGTTTGGGGTTTGGCTGAACCGGCACTCCGTTGCGATATTTAAGGTTGTAAATGTAAGAGATGATGACCGGCAATTTGGCGATCAGGTTCAAACTGTCTTCCAGATAATAACCCCAGTAATCTTCCTTATCGATTCCATAATAAAATCGCCTGGCGAACACCGATTCACTTTGTAAGGCCATGATGGCCTGCGAGAACAGGGTCATGGGATGCGTATACGCCGGCATGGGTTGGATCGATTTAAAAACGTGGTCCGGCACGTTACTGCGAACTTTCCATTCGACCTCAACCTGCTCAGCCTCTTGTGAAGTAGGGATCTCCCCCGTCATCAGAAGATAATATAACCCCCCCGCCAGGGGGAATTCAGCGCCATTCGCCTTGGGTAATTTTTCAAGAACTTCAGGGATGGTATACCCTCGCAACCTCAGCCCTTCATGAGGGTCTACATGTGAGACATCGGTAACCCCTACAGGAACACCGCGTATGCCGCCGTAGATTTGTTCCACGGTGACCTCAGCCACGGAAAAATTCCCGTGCTCCTTGACGAGTTTTTTCATCCTCAATCGTTCATCAGCTAATTTTGAAATGATTCGATGTTCAATATTCATGGTTTTTTCCTATATGCCAAACTGGAGTGTTGACTGGAATAGCCCAATAGGCGAGAAATTTCCAACGCTGCGCTGACTGCATCTTGACCATACTTTTCAATGATCGCGTTCGTAAACCGCTGTGTCGGGCCTGAAATGGTCAATGCACCAAACACGCTCTGATCCGAGCCGAAAATGGGTGCTGCCACCCCGGATGCGTCCTCGATCCATTCTCCGTGGCTGAACGCGTAACCCTGTTTTTTGATCTTATTGATCTCTTCACGTAACACATTCACTTCAGTGATGGTGTGGCGGGTGAACGGCTGAAGCGGCACCGAGGCAAGCACGTGCTCCTTTTCTTCATCCTCTAGAAAAGCCAGTATCACTTTTCCCGCAGATCCGGCATAAAGCGGCAACCTTAACCCAAGACGTGCCACGATGCGAACGTTCTGCGGGCTTTCAAGCCTTTCTACACATACCCGATCCGTTCCGTCGAGCACATAAAGGCTGATGGTTTCACGAGAAGAATGCTGCAGCTCCGTCATGATTGGCATCGCCAGCGCACGGATATCGAGCGTCGCAAGGTACACGCCGCTCCAGTTTAAAAGCCGAATCCCCAGGGAATACGTTTTGGTCTCCGGGTTTTGGTGCAAAATTCCCTGCCCAGCCATATCGAGCAGCAGTCGTCCGGCAGTGCTGGTGGGAAGACCCGTCAATCTGGCCAGTTCACGCACCCCCAGGTCTGTTCTTTCCTGTGAGTAACAATCCAGGATCCTACAGATGTGCGCCAAAACTCCCTTTTTTATTTGGTCCATACACGCTCACTATTGTCCCGAATAATAAGACACCGTCCCATTATTTATTGTATAATAGTGTACATAATTTAGGAACGTTTGTCAATCAGAACCAGATGGAGCCAATTATGAGCCAACCTTCGAATCTTCAAAACATCGTTTGCGAAAATGGACAATTATTAGTCCCTGATCGACCCGTTATCCCATATATCGAAGGAGACGGAATTGGTGCCGAGGTGATGAGCGCCGCTCAGAAAGTAGTGGATGCTGCGGTGGAACGCGCCTATTCCTCTCGCCGTAAGATCGAGTGGATGGAAGTGTATGCTGGCCAAAAAGCTGAAAAAATCACTGGCAGCAGCTTGCCTGAAGAAACGATCAACACATTCAAACGATGTCATGTTGGACTGAAGGGCCCACTCAACACCCCGGTAGGCGAAGGCGCTCGTTCTTTGAACGTGGCTTTACGCAAGGAGCTTGACCTCTATGCCAATTTTCGGCCGGTGAAATATTACCCCCCTGCTCCATCCCCCCTCCTGCACCCCGAACGGGTCAACGCGGTCCTCTTCCGTGAAAACACCGAAGATGTCTACGCTGGGGTCGAGTTTGAATCCGGCTCTGATGCGGCTCGATCCTTGCTTGAATACCTGAAAACCAATTCCCCGCACAATTATGCGCGCATCCGTTTTCCGGAGACCTCCGCGCTGGGGTTAAAGCCCGTCTCACGAGAAGGATCGACACGTATCATCCGCAGCGCCATTGAGTACGCCCTGTCAAATAATCGTCAATCGGTCACGTTGTTGCACAAGGGCAATATCATGAAATTCACCGAGGGCGGCTTCATGAAATGGGGATACGATCTGGCCGAGACGGAGTTCGCCTCGCAAACCTATAGCATGCGGAAGCATAAAAAACTGGTCGCAGAAAAAGGTGATGCGCAAGCAAAATCCGCCTTGAAGTCTGCCCGCGAAGAAGGAAAATTGATCGTGAAAGACATGATCGTGGATGCCGCCTTTGAACGTGCCATCGCCCACCCCGAAGACATGGACGTTCTGGTGACTACCAATCTCAACGGTGATTACCTTTCAGACGCTTTGGCCGCGCTGGTTGGCGGGTTGGGCATCGCACCCGGTGCCAACATAAATTACACTACTGGCGACGCGGTTTTTGAGGCCGTTCACGGCACAGCTCCAGACATTGCCGGCAAAGACATGGCCAACCCCTGTTCATTGATCCTGTCTTCCATGCTCATGCTGCGCTACCTGGGCTGGCATGAAGCAGCCGACTTGATCGAAAAGTCCCTGGGCAGCACTCTGGCCGGCCGCAACTTAACCCCTGATTTTGCCTGCCAGATGGATAACGCGGTTCAATGCTCCACCACCCAATTCACATCTTTGTTGATCCAGAGTATGTAACATGAGCCTAAAAATAGAGAATCCGTATCAAACCGCCCGCTTAAGCCTCAACGAGAAGGAATATTTCTACTATCCTCTCCAACAGATGGACGGGGCCGGCACCCTGACGCTTCATCAGCTTCCATACTGCATCCGCATCCTGTTGGAAAGTGCCATGCGGAATTTTGATGGACAGACGATTACATCCAAGACTATTAAAGATCTGGCCTCATGGACCAAGATCCCCGGAGACCACGGGCTGGTTTCTTTCAACCCCGCGCGCATTCTCCTTCAGGACCTCACCGGGGTTCCCCTGGTGGTGGATCTGGCCGCCCTGCGCGAAACCGCGCAAAGAAAAGGCATGGATCCCGCACGTATCAACCCTCTGATCCCGGTTGATCTCGTGATTGATCACTCCATTCAAGTGGATTTCGCCGGTTTCCCGGAAGCCCTGGCAAAAAACACACAGCTGGAGTTCTCCCGTAATCGCGAACGTTACGAGTTTCTCAAGTGGGCGCAATCTTCCATTCGCAATTTCCGGGTCATTCCCCCTGCCTCTGGGATTGTCCATCAGGTTAACCTTGAGTTTCTTGCCCAGGTAGCCATGACCGCCGAAAAAGACGGACAATTACTGGTCTTCCCCGACAGTGTGTTCGGCACCGATTCACACACCACCATGGTCAATGGTCTGGGCGTGCTGGGTTGGGGCGTGGGCGGAATAGAAGCCGCCGCGGCCATGTTAGGTCAGCCCGTTGAAACCCTTATACCTGATGTGATCGGTGTTCACGTCACCGGCAATACAAAAGAAGGCGTCAGCCCCACGGATGTAGTGCTCACCCTGACCCACTTGCTTCGTAAACTCGGCGTGGTGAACAAGATGGTGGAATTCTACGGCGAAGGACTGGACGCGCTCGGGGTTCCCGATCGCGCCATGCTTTCCAATATGGCACCGGAATACGGAGCTACTGCCGCTTACTTCCCGGTGGATCAGGCCGTGCTCGATTATATGCATCTCACCGGAAGGCAAGCGGAACAGGTCGGCCTCGTGGAAGCCTATTTCAAAGCCCAAGGTCTTTTCCGCACCGTGAGCAGCCCGGCGCCCGCCTTTACCCAGCACCTCGACCTGGCTCTGGACGAGATCGAACCCTCACTGGCCGGTCCGAAACGTCCGCAAGACCTGGTCAGCCTGGATCAGGTGAGCCGGAATTTTAAGATCTCACTCAACGCTCCCCTCGAAAACCGCGGATATGCCCTTGCACAGGAGGACACTCACAAAAGAGTGTCGCTCACACTCCCGCATGGAGAAACCGAATTGGAGCACGGCTCCGTGGTGATCGCTTCCATCACCTCTTGCACCAACACTTCCAATCCCTTTGCCCTCATCAGCGCCGGTCTGTTGGCAAAAAAAGCCGTGGCCCTCGGACTGCGCGCCCAACCTTATGTGAAAACCAGTTTCGCTCCCGGTTCAAAAGCCGTCATGAATTATCTCGTCCAGGCCGGATTGGTGGAGCCGCTCGAAAAACTGGGGTTTCATTTGGTTGGGTACGGCTGCGCCACCTGCATCGGCAATTCCGGTCCCCTTGATGCGGTAATCTCTGAAACGATCACGCAAAATAAACTGGTGACGGCTTCCGTCATCTCAGGCAATCGCAATTTCGAAGGCCGCGTCCATCCATTGGTTCAAGCCAACTATCTGGCTTCCCCCGCCCTGGTGGTGGCCTTTGCGATCAGCGGAAACGTGCAGCGAAGTTTGCGACTTGACCCGCTCGGCGTAAACGCAGTCGGTAAGCCGATTTTTCTAAAAGATATCTGGCCTTCCAACGAAGAAGTGAATCAAGTGATCTCACAGGTGATAACACCCCGGGTCTATCAGGAAGCCTATGCAAAAATCATTGAAGGTGGAGACCTGTGGAAATCAATCCAGGTGGAATCCAGCCTGCTTTATCCATGGAACCCGGCTTCCACATACATACTTGAACCGCCTTTCAGCGAGCCTCTTTCACAAGGTGGAAGCACTCAGCTTCAATCCGCACGCGTTCTGGCTATTTTTGGCGATTCCATTACTACAGACCATATCTCTCCGGCTGGCTCGATTCCAAATAATTCCCCCGCTGCGGAATATTTAAAAAGCAAAGGCATCCAACCCATTGACTTCAATTCCTACGGTTCGCGGCGTGGCAACCATGAAGTGATGGAACGCGGAACCTTCGCCAATATTCGCATTAAAAATCTCATTCTCCCCGGCGTGGAAGGAAGCCAGACACGTCATTTCCCCGACGGCGAGCAGATGACGATCTTTGAGGCAGCCAGGCAATATAAGCAAGACGGCGTTGACCTGGTGGTCCTGGCCGGTAAAGAATACGGTACGGGCTCCAGCCGCGACTGGGCGGCCAAAGGCCCCTTGTTGTTGGGCGTCAAGGCGGTCATCGCCGAATCCTTTGAACGTATTCACCGCTCCAACCTGGTCGGCATGGGCATCCTGCCTTTACAGTTCATGGTCAAAGACAATCCACAGACACTAGGCCTGGACGGTTCCGAATTGTTCTCCTTCTCTGGTCTCGAAAAGATCTCTCCCGCCAGTATGATCCAGGTGACGGCACACAAAAAAGGCGGCGTTACGGTTCGTTTTCTGGCCAAAGTGCTTCTCAATTCCGAGGGCGAAGTAGATTTATGGCGCAACGGTGGAATTTTAAGATCCGTAGTTGCTTAATTAAAAATACAGTATAATCACGCCAAGCAACTAGGAGTAATGGTATGACGACTGACCTGCAATAAGATCATCCTTTTTCGGGCAACCTCTACGGTTTACGGGATCATTCCGTGTCTGTGATTAATCAACCGAGGGCATATGCCCCCGGTTTTTTTATTTAAAGGTCAGGTTCATCATGCTTGTTGTTCATCATCTTTCAAAATCATACGGGATAGAACCCGTTCTCTTTGATGTTTCATTTACTCTTAATGTGGGAGAAAAAGCTGCTCTTGTCGGACCCAATGGTTGCGGCAAGTCAACCCTCTTGCGCATATTGGCTGACGAGGAATCTCCGGATCGTGGCTCAGTTCATATAAATCCACCAAACCTCAGTAGGGCGTACCTGCCGCAAGGGGGAGGCTTTCTCTCCGGTGAGACCGTGGGGGACTTCATCCGTCGTGCTGAGGGAAACCAGGCTGACTTGACAAACCGTCTTGAGTCCCTGGCAGCCAAAATTGTTCACGATCCTGGAAATATCCAGCTTCAACAGGTATACGATGACACTTTAATACAACTTGAAAACGCAGTTTCCACTGGTTCCTCCGCTGCTATTTTATCCTCCTTCAGATTGGATAATCTACCCCCTGACCTTCCACTCCAGGCCTTGAGCGGAGGGCAAAAAACACGCCTGGGGCTCGCCGGCATCCTGCTTTCCAATCCACGCCTTTTACTGCTTGACGAACCTACCAATCACCTGGATTTTGATATGCTCGACTGGCTCGAAGGCTGGTTGAAAAATTCAAAGTGCGCAGTCTTACTGGTCTCTCACGACCGCGACTTCCTCGACCATGTCGCCGGGATCATCTTCGAGTTAGACCCCAGCACACATCAACTCACGCCCTACGCGGGCAACTATCGTGATTATCTTGAACAAAAGGAAACCGAACTCGCTCGTCAATGGCAGGATTACAACAACCAGCAGGCACAAATCCGCGAGCTCACGCAGGCTGCCCGCCATGTGCGTAACCTGGCCACCTTTACGAAAAATGGTAAAGCGGATACGGGAGATAAGTTTGCCAGGGGGTTTTTTGCCAACCGCGGACTGGCTACCGTTAAACGTGCTAAGAGCATTGAATCAAGAATTGAAATACTCTTGAACGAGGATCGAGTCGAAAAACCTCGCGCCGCATTGCAGATGAAAATGGATTTCGGCAAGGTATTTGAAAGTGGGAGAGGCGTGCTCATCATGGAGGGCCTATCAATCGGTTATCAGAAGACCATCGTATTGCAGGATATCCATCTCGTTTTGAGATATGGTGAGCGGGCTGCCTTGGTAGGTCCAAACGGCTGCGGGAAAACCACCTTGCTGCGAACGATCATGGGCGAGATTCCGCCGCTGGCTGGAAATTGCCGCTTGGGTGCGAGTGTGAACCCCGGATATTTGACCCAGGAACAAGAATACATCACCCCCGGTTTCACCGCCCTTTCCTTTTTTCAACAAAAAGTAAGCCTGAACGAGACTGAATCGCGGGCGTTCTTGCATAAATATCTCTTCAGCGGTGATGAGGTGTTTACCCCGGTAGAAAGTCTGTCGTTCGGTCAGCGGGCACGGTTATCCATGGCCTGCCTGGTTGCCCAGGGAAGCAATCTTCTCCTGCTCGATGAACCACTTAATCACCTGGATATCGCTTCACGTTCTCAATTCGAAAAATCTTTATCAACATTCGAGGGCTCCATCTTGACTGTTGTACATGACCGTTATTTCTTAAAAAAATATGCCAACCGTCTCTTAAAAATCAATGAGGATGGTCTTGTACAGGATTGGGATTGTTAATTATTTTATGATATATATGATATATAATGTCTTAATTAAGGAGGTTGAAATGTCTAATTTAACCCTTGGCTCTCCTGCGCCAGATTTTAACTTGCCTTCCCAACTCGGCAAATCCATCACCCTGAGCGACCTGCGCGGCACGAACGTGGTGATAGCTTTCTATCCCCTGGCCTGGACGCCAGTTTGCAGCCTGCAGATCCCCCTTTATGAAGCCGAGATGGATTCCTTTTTAGACCTTGATACACGCATCTTGTCCATCAGCGTGGATTCCACTGACTCGCTTAGAGCCTGGGCCGAAAGCCTGGGAGGTATTCACTACCCCATGTTGAGCGATTTTTGGCCTCACGGTGAAATCCCCCAAAAATATGGCGTTCTTCGCCCAGACGGAAAATCCGAACGCGCCCTGTTTATCATCGATAAAGGAGGTGTGATCCGTTACATCGATATTCATGATATAAACGACCAACCTTCCAACGAAGAACTACGCCGGGCCATCCGTGAGATGGATCCCCAGGTACGGGGCCGCCCTGAAAGAACGCAGGCTCAACCTGTCCCCCTCCCGCGCGGTGGGGTCGTGATGTATTGCACAAAATGGTGTCATGATTGCAGACGCGCCCGTAAATGGCTGGCAGAACACAACGTGCCCTATACTGAGGTTGATATTACCACCACGCCGGGTGCGGCTGAACAGGTAGAGGCCTGGGCAAATGGAAACCGTACCACACCGACCTTTGATATTGACGGCACCATCGTCGTTGATTTTGACGAAAAACAACTCTCATCCATTTTAAGAATTTGACCTCGTGTGCTTGTATTCGCACAAAAAGCCATCTGCTTTGGACAGATGGCTTTTATCTTTTCAAACAATCCCGATCTTGGACTGTGTAATTTGGTAAGGTTGTAAAAACCTCAACCTTTTCTGATGGACTGCCTGACCTCAATATAGAGGAACAGCAGGGCAACGGCGAGCAATACCGCTAAGGCAGGCACCGCCCATGCATATAAACCTGCTTTAAAGGTTTGAATCGGGTTCGCAGGTTCCGCCTCGGTTGTATCCTCTGCCGCCGGAGCCAGCACTTCACCGGTGGCAATTCCTTGGTCAAGCCAGCCAACCTGTTCATTCTCTCCGGCTGTAATAACAAAATTTTGCTTCCCGGCCTTGTTACTGATTAACAACTCAACCGCCTGGTTTATACCCTCTGCCGTATTCCCCAAGACAGCCAACATAATCTGGCTGCTGGCAGCACTGAACCCGCGTACGGCCAGATATCCGATATCAGCGTTGGCCTCTGGTCTGTTAACCAACTCGATGATACTCTGTTGGGTCAGTATATTTTTTTCATCAAAAACGAGCGAAGGGAAGTTATTAAGGTAACCCTTGAAATCTGATGGTTTTCCGATCAGCAGTAGGCTTTTATCGCCGATCACGGCTGGGTCCAGTGCATCTGCAAAAAAGGTTGACATCTGGATCAAGGAGTTTTGAGGGAGTGAGGAGCCCAGTACACCAGCCAGTTTGGAGGCAGATTGAATCGCGGCAAATTCACCCGGAGCGACAAGCATCGTCACGTTGTTCAATCCGGTTCCTGAATAAAAACTATCAGGGAAACTCTCAAAAGTAACCGGCATTTTCGAACCGCCGACAGCGCTCTCCAGTGGAAGGTGCATCAGCGAATTCGAACTGATTCTCAGCCAGGCAACTTCTGCGCTGGCCGGAGTGCAAAGATCACGCACGCTCAGGGCTGCTTCAAATTCGATCACATTCCGGCCCGCATGGATCAGGTTGGTCGGCAGGATCAATTTGAACAAGGCTTCGTTGGAGGTGTTATCGGTCAATCTCAGGCTCACAGCCGGAAAACCGTTGACCCTCATTTGCAGGCCTGACCTCAGGTAGTCCAACTGCTGTGAGTGACTGACGATCAGGTCAAAAGTCGCATCAGCCCTGACCTGGTTTCCCGCCGGCACATAAAAGTCGTATGAATGGCGGATGGCATCAGGCTGTGTGAATACCAATTCCCCTACACCCATGTCCTGCAAGGTCATGTCTTCCAGCCCGATGGACGCAGGCTGGGCGTTGACGCTGTTTATGTACATGGTACGTTCGTCGCCTGCGGCGAGAACCTGGTTTGCGCTCATGGCCTGAGCTGCTTTCACAATTCCCAGGTCGTCACCACTGACCAACAAACCGATCCCGTTTTCCATCTGGAAGAGATGTAGTACGCCTTCAGTTTCTACGGGATCGATTTGATTGCTCAATCCCTCGGAAGTAAAAGCTCCTGATTGTAGGGTCTCGCTGCTCGCGACAAGGATCACATTACGAGACTGGCTGGCTGTGGATCGATACTCCGTATAAGGGATGACATCCACCTGTGCACCATTACCCGTGAGTTGTCCGATACCCGCGGATACGATCATTGCGGCATTTAATTCTGCCAGGGTTGGTTCATCCGGCAACACCAACACCAACGGCACAGCTTGGATTGCGCCCTCAACCACGAAAGGAACAGGAAAATCATTCAAGGATAAGTTAATTGGTTCTTCCATATATTCAAAACGGATTCGCGATATGGGAGAAACCGTTACACTTGACAACAGGTTTGATTGACAGGATATTGAGCCATCCCAACGCAGTAGCAGTATGTTTGCTCCCCCCTCGGACGGAGTTTTTAATAATCCTGCATCAAATTCAAATTGTATTGTTTGCTGCCCGCTTTCCTGCAAGGTGGTCGTGCCGGCCAGGATACCATTGATCAACAGGCTGAAGTCGCCCCCAACCAGCCCCGAAACCGTTGTGCCGGTTTCCGTGGCAACCAGGCTCGAAAAGTAAGCCATCAGATCCACCTCGATACTGGCGATCCCTTCCACCTTCCAACCTGGGGGAAGGTTAAAACGAATTTCTGATTCCGTAAAGGGGCCGCTTAGTGTTACCGGGGCAACCACACCAAGATCAGAAAATGCCAGGTCGGCAGTCTGCACCCCTTGCGCTCGCACAGGCTGAACCCCTGCCATCCCACACAAGATGGTGAAGAAGAGGATAAAACCAATAAATTTGTTCAGATAGGTGTATTTCATGGTGTCCTCCTGATTCACTTCGCCAGCACGATTTTATCGGCGCTGTTGCGGGCTGTCATTAGGGCTTCTTCCGCTCGCTGGATGTAGGTTTCACCAGTATCGCCGGCTTTTCTGGTAACCACACCGGCCACTGGAGTCAGGAGAAGTGATTCCCCGGATTCTGTTTCGAGCGGTTTTTCCAGGGCTTCGATCAACCTCTCAAAGGTTTTCTGGGCTGGCATATCAGGGGTTGAGGGGAGCAAAACGCCAAATTCCAGTTTATTCCACCTGCCGATCAGATCATTACCGCGCAACAGGTCGTGCAGGCGTTCCACCACTCCCTTCATCAGGTTACCGGTAATTCGGTCCGGCAAGCTATCGATCAGGTCCTCGATCCCTTGCAAGGAGAAGATGCCAAAGGCCAGGGGTTCCTCTTTCTTTTTCACCAGTTCCTGAACGATGGACCTTGTTAGGAATTTCCGCGTATAGGCGAGAGATTGCTTATCTGTTAAGGAGCGTTCACGCAGTGTCTCAAGCGGAACACGTAAGACATCCCTCAGGATCAAGAGAACCAATCCAAGTAAAAGACCAACTCCCGCAGCGATCAGGGTAGTTATCAGGGGTCTCGGCCTGAATGGTATTTCAGGCTCCATGGCCGTATCGAGGAACGAAATATCATAAACCTGATAGATACTCTTGATGTAACTGATACCGTTTTGGCCAATGTTGTTGGCAAGCAGGGTTGCGACTTGAGGATCGGGCCCTTCCACCGAGAGTACCAGGATATTGGTGTTAGCCTGCACTTCCGAGAATACCCTTACTTCCTTCAAATCGTTCTCATTCAGCTGCAACCGGCTGATCGTATCCTGATAAACCCGGTTACTATCCAGAATGTCTGCATAGGTGGTTGAGATCGTGCGTTTATCAAGCGTATCAAGGCTGCTGACCACATCACGGCTGCTGGTCAGAGTGTCATTGGGATACACCAGGAATTTAGCAGATGCACGATAAATCGGCGTCACCGTGATCGACCAGATCAATGCGCCTGCCGCGAAGGCAGCCACAAAGATCACCAGAATCCTCCATCCTTTTTGAAACCTCGAAATACTGGTACGATTTGTTGACATATGTCCTCCTCAGATGAACCAATGACTATTCAAGCGGGGCGATCACAAAGAGCCTGCCCCAGGAATCTTCACTTCCTTGCGCGATACAGGTCTGCATCGTTGTCTTCGTTCCCCCGCCAAACACACGGTAGAAAAGGTCGGTTGAGGATAAAGTTTCACCACTCGAGAGACTGACAAAATTACTTGTCGGACTGTTCGGGCTGAGTGCCTGAAACTCCTCATTATATGAAACGATGTATTCCTCAGTACTGCCATCACCATAGATCAGAGTGATCATTTGACCTGAGCTCAAATTGAAAAAATACGCACCGGCCAGATAATTATGCGCCAGCATTCCGGTGTTCCCGGTCATTTGTTTGACGAGCGCAAAATAAGTGGCCGTATTGGGTAAAGTCGAGACATATGCCGGGTTGGATGAGGGTTGTTGAACGACCCGCAGTGACATTACATCCTCAACGTAAACGCCGACGACCTGTCCCGAATTTCCATTTTGCAGGCTGGCAATAAAGGTATCAAGGAATGGCGGCGGCAAGGGGGTGGGTGTCGGAAGTGGTGTCGCCGTACTCTCGGGCGTCGCAGTGAATGTTGGCGTAGCCGTGTTTTCAGGCGTGTTTGTTATTGTAGGTGTGGGGGAATAGAGCGGTGTCTGCGTGGCCGTCGCTGTTGAGGTTAAGATATTCGTTGGCGTGGAAAGCATAACCATACTCGAGCCTGAATCCGAACTCTCGCCTCCTTGCAATGAGCAGCCTGTTAACAAAGCCAAAAACGCCAGGAGTAGTGCCATCTTGTAATTTCGATAAAGGTTGATACTTTTCAAAGTCGTGTTTATCCAATACTTCTTTGGTTCAGCCCTTTTTCCCTCTTTTGATTATAGGCCAGAATGAATCGAAGTTACATAACAAAAGCATAAAGAATAAGGTTTGCTTAAAAAAAAAGAACCCTACGGGTTCCTAAGAGAAGGAACTGAAAAAATCACGCACCCAGATTGATCATTTGACCTGTCCCGTCAAGTGTCGTTTCCTTGATCATGTTCACAAGGGCCGCCGCTTGCATTTCCTGTATTTGCATTTGTTGCTTTAAAACCGATAGTACCACCTGATTTTGAATTTGTTGGTGGGAGTTCATCGTAGCCATGCGGGCTAAATCGGATTCCATGGAAACACCAGAAATGATCATAGTATTATTCTCGGCTGGAAAATTAAAAAGTTAAAATTAATTACTGAATAGAATGAGAAAAAAGCGATTAAGATTGATTCAGAAGAAACCGGTTATGGGGTTGGGTTTCCCGACGTTTTAAATCCCAGGAGATGATTTTGCCACAGACAGGATTTTGGAAAGAAAAACCTTTAGACCAACTCACCAGGGATGAATGGGAATCGCTTTGCGATGGTTGTGCAAAATGCTGTGTAATAAAATTTGAAGACGAAGACACAGGCCGAATCTATCACACCAATGTGGTGTGTGAACTGCTCGATATTTACCATTGTCGATGCACTCGTTATAAAGAGCGTTCGGTCCTGGTTCCTACCTGCCTGACACTCACTCCTGACTTGATCCCACAATTGAAATGGATGCCTGAAACATGTGCCTATCGCCTGATAGCTGAAGATAAGGACCTACCTGAATGGCACCCCCTGATTTCCGGAAGTAAAAATTCTGTCCACAATGCAGGAGCGTCTGTGCGATGCAAGGTGGTTTCTGGTCGTGATATCGACGAAGACGACTTGCCTGATTACGTCATAGATGATGAGTAGTAATGGATCGATCTCTAAAATGTCTTACTATACTTATCACTGATCAAATGGATAAACTGTTCAACCAGATTAGGGTCAAATTGTAAGCCCGATTGTTCCCTGATATACGCAATGATTTTGTCGATCGGCCAGGCTTTACGATAAGGTCTGTCAGAAGATAAAGCATCCCAAACATCAACAAAAGCAAAAATTCGTGCCGCCAAAGGGATCTCTTCTCCTCTTAACCCCTCCGGATATCCAGTGCCATCCCATTTCTCATGATGATAATAAGGGATATCCAAAGCGGGTTTGAGATAATCGATGGGTGAAAGCATTTCATACGCGATCTTCGGGTGGTTTCGCATGATAACCCATTCTTCTTCAGTCAAGGGGCCTGGTTTAAACAGGATCGAATCGGGCACCCCCAGTTTCCCCATGTCGTGTAACATAGCCCCGCGATGAAGGTGTATGAGCGTTTCTTTCTTGATCCCTGCCATCTTCGCGAAACGAATGGTCATATCCACGACGCGTTGGGTATGCCCTTCCGTTTCTTTGTCGCGCAAGTCCATCGCTCTTGACCATCCTTTGATCGTTGCATCATAAGCAACGACCAAATTCGAGTGGGATTGCTGCAAGTCCGAATACATCCTGTTATTGTCGATCGCAATTGCAGCTTGACCAGCCAGGGTTTCGAGAAAATCAAGCCATTCTGCCTCAAATTTCAGGATCGAATGATTATAAATTTCCATGATACCAACAACGTTCCCTTTGGCAATTAACGGCACAGCCAGGTAGGCATTGATCCCTTCCAGCCCCCACAGTTGATTAAAAGAGGGAGAGATTTTCTGATTCGAGATGGAGATGGTTTGAAAGGTTTTTCTGCCGGTTACGGTTTGACTGAAAATATCCGTTCCTTCGCCCACCCAGTCGTGCTGGCCAGCGAGGATCGTGATGCCTTTGCTGGCTACCAGTTCATATTTTTTCGTTAATTCATCCAATAACAAGATCGTCACCGCATCTACTTCCATCTGCGACTTCACATGTTCAAGGAGGATATTAAGGGTCGTCGATAGATCCATACTGTTCGAAATGGCCAGGTCAATATCGTGTAGTACCGAAATTCTTTTTATTTGTTTTGTGACACCGGCGATATTGGTTTTGTTTTCTAAAGCGATCGCCATACTGTTGGCCAGTACGGAGATGTTTAATTCATCCCCTTCATCAAAGGCATGCGGTTTTATGTCGAAAAGGCAAATAATTCCAAAAAGTTTTTTTTCTAGTACCACAGGGGTTAATAGTGCGGATTGCGCTCGAATGCCTTTCAGAGACCAGTGCGTCTCTTTGGATAACTCTTTTATAAGGAGTGGTTTTCGAGTTTTCGCTGTTTGGCAAATGATTTCTTCGTCGTTACGCAGATTTACTGAACAAGACTTTTGTAAAACCGTAAATTCTTCTTCTGAAAAACCTGAAGCCGTTTCAAAAGTCAATTCATAACCTGGCTCATTGTAAGAATAATAGGCGATCTTTTGATAACCACCAACATGAATGATCGTTTTAAGAATTTTAGGCAGTAATTCAACAAAAGGTTTTGTCTCATGTAACGCTAAACTCGCTTTATATAGGGACGCAAGTTTTTGATTGGCTTTCTGTAATTCCAACATCTTGTCTTCAAGTTTTCTGATCAGTGTCTCGTTGTATTCTTTGAAAAATTCTTTTTCCTTTGGCAATTCTTCGATCGGCTTTACTGCACTCTCATTTTCGTATTGATTCAAGACATCATGAATGGCTTCCATGAATTCTTCAACTTCCATGGGCTTGACCAAAAATCGATCCGCACCTTGACTGAGCGCAAGTTTTTCGTCACGTGGGTCTGTGTAAGTTGCCGTATAAAACACAAGTGGTATTTTCCGTAGTTCCGGGTCACTCTTCAATTTCTTACAAAGGCTAAACCCGTCCATGCCCGGCATAAGAATATCCGAAATTATGATCGAAGGTTTCGATCCCTTTAAAATTTCCAGAGCTTCAATCCCATTGGTAGCCTGACTCACTTCAAACCCCTTGGATTTTAATAATACCTCCAACATATACAGGTTTTGTGGAAGATCATCCACGATCAATGCGTGCCGCATAATTACCCTCCTGGTTTATTAACGTCGAGGTACAAAGATATTTGTGAGACGAATTTATCCGGATCAATCGGTTTTTCGATATAGCCCGTGCAACCCGATAGGATGGCTTGGTCCTTATCGCCAGGCATGGCAAATGAAGTCACTGCAATGATCGGCGTACTTTGCAACGCCTGGCCCTTTCGCAATTCCCGCGCTACTGCATATCCATCCATCACCGGAAGTTGGATATCCAGTAATATGAGGTCCGGTTGTTCAGCATTTGCCATGGAAATTCCGTCCATACCATTCCTGGCCTGAATCACCAGAAAACCGTTCTTTTCTAACAAGAACGTAATCAGATAGATGTTTTGTTCATTGTCTTCAATGATTAATATTTTTTTCTTCATCATCATCCTTCCGCAATGGGAGTGTAAAGAAAAAGGTGCTTCCTTTTCCCCATACACTTTCTACGCTCAATTTCCCTCCCAGCAGATCAACTAGCCGTTTGCAGATCGACAGCCCAAGGCCTGTCCCTTCATACTGTCTTGATATTCCGGTATCTACCTGCCGAAATGGTGCAAACAAGGTATCCAGGTCTTCTTCTTTAATTCCAATACCCGAATCAATAACCTTTATCAAAACAATATCTCCGGTTTGTTGACATTCAACGCGGATCTCGCCTGTATTTGTAAACTTAACCGCGTTGTTCAATAGATTAATTAGAATTTGTTCCACTCTGCGCTGATCACTTTTTATCAAAAGTTTTTCAGGTGAAATTTGACTGGAAATCTTCAATCCCTTTTTATTAGCCATGGGGATGATTTTTTCAAAACTGCGATTGACCGCCTCATCCAAATAAAATTCAGACGGAAAAATTTTTGCCTGACCAGCCTCGATCTTCGAAATATCCAAAACATCGTTGATCAGCTCCAGCAGGTGTTGTGCGCTGCCCTGAACCATGGTTAATTGCTTTCTTTGCTCATCATTCAAGGGACCGACCAGGTTTTGCAGCAAAATACCGGTGAAGCCGATGATCGAATTCAACGGGGTTCTCAATTCGTGAGACATGGTTGCCAAAAACGCGGATTTCAACCTGTCGGCGCTCTCAGCTTTTTCAACAGCTGCCTTCAGATCTTCTATCCTCTTCCGTTCTGTAATATCGGTGATGGTACCAACGTAACCAATTACTTGATTGTTTTCATTTAGTTCCGGTACTGCCTGGCCGATCACCCAAATGATCGATCCGTCTTTATGAATAAATCTGTAATCATTAATGGATTTGTTCCCCACTTGAGTGGCTTTTTTCCATGTATTGGATATTTTTTTTCGGTCTTCTGGATGAACTCCTTTAAGCCATCCGCTCCCCATTCCCTCTTGATATGACATCCCCGAGATCTGGCACCATGTAGGATTTACATAAGTCGTTTGTCCATCGATGTCTGTATGAAAAATACCCACTGGGACAATATTGGTAAGGTTTTTATATCGTTTTTGGCTTTCGATTAGTTCCTGATTTGCGCGCTTAATTTCAGTTATGTCTCTTAAAAAAACGATTGCCTCATCCTTGGAATTCGCTGTAACCCGCGCTTCAAATTCATTTTCTTTGTTTCCCAATCTCGTTTGAAATTCAAAAGTTTGCAAATTGTTCGATCGGATGGCCAGGTTTACATGTTCCATCGTGATTTGCACAAGATCGCTGGGGAGGACTTTTTCAATATGCTTACCCAATATATCTTCCGGCAAGGAGGCCAGAGATGATCCAGGTAGTGCATGATAATCGAGAAAAACCCCTTCTTTATTTAAACGGATTATTTGGTCGGGATTGTTTTCCAATAGAGCCCGATAGCGTGATTCACTCTGGCTTAAGGCTGCTGTTTTAACTCTTACCTGCCTTTGCGCCACAAACCCAATTACCGCAAAAATAACGGCAAGAAGAATAAGGTTTAACAATGCCAGATATACCCACTGCGGAATGACTTCAATAAAAGCTTTTTCGCTCACTGATTCGAAATACTTTTCCAGCAGAGAATAATAAATTGATTCGGGATCACCCTTAAAGGACTCTAAATCCTCGTCTATGGTCTTCAATAGCTCAGGAGTTAGTTCGCCATCTCTTGGAAATGCAAATACCAGGCTGGTTGGTTGAATAATCATCGGGGTTCTCGAGATATTAAAATCCCCTTCATTAAGATCACCAATGTCTTTATTGGTTACGCCGGCGTCGATCTCCCCTGCCTCAATGGCTTCGAATACCTCCAGGTAACTTGCCATTTCAATGAATTCACAATTGACATGAAATTCTTCGGTCAGCGCCTTTAAGCCTTCAGGACCATCGAAATTTAACGAACCGGATAAGCCGCCAACTTTTTTCCCCTCCAGGTCCAAGACCGTTTCCACCATGGACCCCTTTGGAACATAAACTCTCGCCCAACTGACGAGAACCGTTTCTGAAGACAAGGCGTATGTCTTGCTGCGTTCCTCTGTCCAACCAACATCGGGCAAGATATCAATTTCATTATTTTTCAGTCTGGCAAGGTTTTCTTCCCATGAGCCGGGCACCCACTGAACTTGCCAATCGTGTTTATCAGCAATGCCTTCAATAAGTTCCGGCCAAAAACCCGATACCGTTCCATTAGTTTGTGTGAAAATCTTGGGAGGATTCTCATAAACCCCAACCCGTATGATCCTGTTTCCGTTTTGTAATGATGCAGCGGTCAGGGCGAGACAAAGGATTGAAAAAACGATAATACAAGTTTTTACTTTTCATCTTACGCCTCTAGGCTTTCAGATGGTCGGTTTTCCCGTTGAGTCAATCCCCTGCGGAAGCTCTTTCGCTTTTGCGCCAGATAACCAGTCAAATATGGTAATAATCGCAAAACGCACTTGTATATCTAGGTATGATTATACAACTTTAACATTTCTTACTGTCAACTTGTTTATTACCGAGTTGGGCGGGCATTTAAGACATCAGCCGGAATGGTTTAGACAACTCATGCCAAAATCAAAAAAGGGAATATAATAGACTTCAGCCCATCCCTCCCCTCGGGGAGTTAATCCTAAGGAGATAGTCATGATCGTTACCACGAAAGAGCTTTTCAAAGCCGCATACGGCAAATACGCAATCGGAGCCTATAACATCAATAACCTCGAACAAACCATGGGGCTTTTCCGTGGTTGCATCGATAGCCAGGCTCCCTTTATCATTCAGATCAGTAAAGGTGCTCGTTCCTATACACATAAACTGATGCTTGAAGGACTCATCCGCTCTGCGGACCAGGTCTTCCCGGATGCTATCTTTGCTGTCCACCTGGATCACGGTGACGAAGAGACCTGCTACGATTGCATCAATAGCGGATTTTATTCTTCTGTGATGATCGACGCTTCTGGCGAACCCTTTGAAAAGAACGTTGAGATCACCAAACGCGTGGTGGATGCTGCGCACAAAAAAGGCATCGTTGTGGAAGCCGAACTCGGCCAACTCGGCGGGGTAGAAGAACACGTGACTGTGGATGAATCCAATGCGAAATTAACAGATCCCACCCAGGCTGCGGAATTTGTAAAACTCACTGGCTGTGATTCCCTGGCCTGCGCCATCGGCACCAGTCACGGCGCCTTTAAATTCAGCGGTTCTCAGGGTCTTCATTTTGATGTGTTGGAGCAAATTCAAAAAGCCCTTCCTGAATTTCCCCTGGTTATGCACGGTTCATCCTCCGTGCCTCAAGACGAAGTGGAGCGTATCAATAAAGCGGGCGGCAACCTCAAGGGAGCCAAAGGGGTGGACGCCACCCAGTTTAAACACGCCGCAGAACTGGGTGTGACCAAGATCAACATCGACACCGATGGCCGCCTGGTCTGGACGCGTGTCCACCGCGAACATTTCAACGAGCACCCCGAAAACTTCGACCTTCGTCCCATCGGTAAGGTCTTCATGGCTGAATACGCCAAGTTTATCGCCGAGAAGAACAATTACCTCGGCAGCAACGGTCAACTGGAAGCTGTACGGAAACTTGTTAAAAAATAATTACCTTAAAAACAGACTCCCTTCAAGCCAGGGAGTCTGTTTTCAATAATACTCACAATTGACATAATAACCAACTAAAATCCTTCATACTTTTTTCTTAAAATTTTAATTTTCTGATTGACTTTTTCTGCTCAAAGTCGTACTATACTCTAATATACGGTGAACATTATGTCATTGATCCCAATCACCTATGTTTTTAATCTCTTTCTCATGCTTGTGACCATTTTCTTACTACGACGCCGTTTTCAGGTTGGGATGGCAAACGTAAAGGGTTAATATCTTCAGAAAGTTTACCCAAAGCCACCTGACCGAAATCAGGTGGCTTTTTCTTCCCCTGGAAATCAGGTGAAAGAAACAAGGAGGTGCCGCTTTATTCAGATTACAATTAAGATTTGTCTAAGATTTCTTTTGTCTAGAAAAATTTACTAAGGAGAATACCGAATGAAAGCAATGAAGTTCTTGACAGTCTTTACTGTCCTCGCAGTCTTGTTAGCCGCATGCGGCCAGGCTGCCCCCGTTGCCACAGAGGCTCCCGCCGCTGAAGCTCCCGCAGCCACCGAAGCCCCGGCTGCTGAAGGTGCCCCTGAAGATGTTTGCGCAACCGATGAATGGGGTTGTGCCAAGATCGAACCCGGCCAGACAATCAAAATTGGCATGGGCTCCCCGATGACCGGTGGTGATGCATCCTTTGGTATCGATGCTGAACAATCCGGAAAACTTGCCGTTGCAGACGCCGAAGATTTCAACGGTTTTCAGTTTGAACTCGTCGCTGAAGACGATCAGGGTGGCGCCGAAGGTGGTGCAGCTGTCGCGAATAAATTCGTTGCAGATCCCACACTCGTGGGTGTTGCCGGTCACCTCTTCTCCGGTGCCAGCTTTGCCGCTGCTCCGATTTATGAAGCCGCTGGCATTCCCATGCTTTCGCCTTCAGCCACCAATCCTGGTCTGACCCAGCAAGGGTTCAAGGTCTTCAATCGTGTGCCTTTCACCGATGCAGCTCAGGGTGCGGCCGCTGCTGATTTCATCTACAACGAACTTGGTATCCGCAAGATCGCCGTCCTTCACGATGGTGAAGACTACGGTAAAGGCCTGGCTGAGATCGTCAAGTCTTCCTTCGAAGGCCTTGGCGGCGAAGTAGTTGAATTCATGGGCATCACCTCCAAAGAAGCAGACTACACCCCCGTCTTGACCACCATCGCTGCGAAACAACCCGAATTGCTCTACTTCGGCGGTTATACCCAGGATGGCGCTGTCCTCGCGAATCAGATGAAGACCACTGGTTTGGAAAATGCCATCTTCTTTGGCTGTGACGGCACCTTCGGTACTGACTTCCTCAATCGCGCTGGCGCAAACGCGGAAGGCTCCTACCACGCTACCCCGCGTACTCCCCCTGCCACTCCTGAGAAAGACAAATTCGACGCCGATTACAACGAAGCCTATGGCGTTGGACCGGGCGAACTCTCCCCGTTCTCATGGAACAGCTATGACTGCGTAACCGTCTTGATCTCAAAGGTGAGAGAAGTTGGCTTTGTCGGTTCTGATGGCGCCCTGTACATTCCTCGTGGTGCATTGGTTGCCGCGGTTCGTGGGCTGACCGATTATGTTGGTATCTCCGGCACATACACTTGTGACGCGACTGGCGAATGCAACATCCAGGGTCCACAATTCCATAAAGTTGTTGACGGTGAGTTCGTCGCTGTCAACTAATCAAAATAGCTCTATAATTAGCGCAGGGAAAGTATCAACTTTCCCTGCGTGTTCCCTTTAAAAACATCTTCATTATCGAGGAGTGATGTATGCAATCGAAAGAGACATCCACCCCACAAATCAAAAGAAGTAAACTGCCAAAACTATTCCGCCAAGGGTTTGGAATTATTGTTTTGTTATTGATTTTGTGGCGGTTGTATTTGGTATTGGGTGTACAGCAAGAATATACCATTGATATCTGGGCCAGATTATTGATCTCAGGCTTGATCATTGGTGGAGTTTATTCATTAATTGCCATTGGCTACACCCTGGTTTACGGTATCTTGCTAATGATCAACTTTGCTCATGGCGAAGTAATGATGGTTGGTACATTTGCAGGTTACCTGGTGCTTGAAGCAGCCAAATCGATCCAGATTCCAACAGCGGATAATTCACCGCTGAGTTTTGCCAACGCGTATCCAGCCGTCGCTGTGATCCTGGCATTCGCCATTGGTATGGCCGTTGCTGCAACCACGGGTTTCTTTCTGGAAAAGATCGCCTATCGCCCCTTACGTAAAGCCCCCAGGCTGATCCCGCTGATCAGTGCGATCGGTGCATCGATCTTTTTACAGAACTTTGCCCAGCTTCTTTTCAGTCCTCAGACTCGTGATTATGTGAATCCGGATGTCATCAGCCGTGGCGCTGGATGGAAGTTGCTAATCAATGGCTCTCAGGTGATCTTGCCTTATACTGGTGTGCTTACATTTATTTTATCGGTCCTGTTGATGATTGGTTTGTTCACCATGATCAAAAAGACAAAACTAGGCAAAGCCATGCGTTCTGTGGCCATGGACAAGCAAACCGCGGCCTTGATGGGAATCGACGTAAACCAGATCATCAGCAGAACATTCATCATCAGTGGTGCGCTCGCTGGAGCCGCCGGCGTCATGTGGGGACTGCACAACGGACTCGTTTACTATTTTGTTGGCTTCCTTCCAGGCATTAAGGCCTTTACCGCCGCAGTGATGGGAGGGATCGGAAACATTCCCGGAGCCATGTTGGGAGGTATGTTGCTTGGCTTAATGGAATCACTGGGACCGACCGCACTTGGGATCAGTTACCAGCTTAAGGATGTCATCTCCTTTGTGATCTTGATCGTCATTTTGATCTTCAGACCCAATGGCATTCTGGGTGAAGTCCTCTCGGAGGAAAAAGTATGAACAGGCAGGAATTTCAGAAATTTTCACAACGCGGCCTTGTGTTTGCCATCATCATGATCATGCTGGTGCTGATTGATTTTCAGACTATGGTCGCCACGGTCATTAGCAAGGTCATGGGAACGAATGTCCTCCGCGGCGGTATTCCGGAAGTCCAGTATATGGTAATCTTCCTTGTCTTGTACGGGATTTGGATAGGTTGGTCTACCTCCGGCAAAGTAGAAAAACCATCCAAGCGGATCCTAAACGCCTTGGTGGCATGTCTTTCCTGCGGCATCATTCTTGGGTTATTTGGCCTCATCCTGAACTGGCTGGTTCAATCTGGCACGGATGTGAGGCGTTATCTTGCTGCTCTTTCTCCTGAAAGTATGAAATTATTCCTTCTCAATCTGGAAGGAATGGGGCCTTTGGCACTTTTTGGTTTATTCACCGTTTCAGGGTTACTGGGCAGCCTGCTATCCATTCTTTTCCGCTCACAATCCGCCGGGAATTTAAAAAAGAGCATAAAAACTGGCGCAAGTTCTGCCTGGCATAAGTCCATTGGCGTTTTGCCAACTTTCATCAAGAAAAACGCCAAATACCTGGCTTACCTTGCGGTTGGCGTTCTGGTGATTTTGCTGCCTACCCGTTGGGGTTCGTATAACAATTTTGTTACCGGCTTGGTAGGTTTATACGTGATTTTAGGCATTGGTCTAAACATCATTGTCGGACTTTCAGGACAACTGGTGTTGGGATTCGCTGCCTTCTTTGCCATGGGCGCTTATAGCATGGCGCTTCTGAACGCTCCGCTCCCCCATGGGTTAATGTGGGGTTTCTGGCCGGCTTTGTTGGTCGGTATAGTAACGGCAGTGATTGCAGCTGTTCTACTTGGCGTGCCGATGATGCGACTGCGTGGAGATTACCTGGCCATCGTAACCCTCGGATTTGGAGAGATCATCCGCATCCTGCTTAAAAGTGACCTCTTGACCAACTTTTCCGGCGGTCCACGTGGTGTTCAAGATATCAAAGGCCCAACCATCTTTGGTATGCCTTTCAACAGCGATGTTCATTTTACCTACCTGATCATCGCTGGCGTCATCCTGGCAATATTTGTATACAACAGGCTTGAAAACTCAAGAACCGGTCGTGCCTGGTTGGCGGTCAAGGAAGACATGATCGCAGCCAGAGCAACAGGTATCAACGTTCAGCGATATAAATTATCAGCGTTATGCATTGGTGCGGCATTTGCCGGTTTAGCAGGCGCCTTGTTTGCAGCCAGAAATGCCTTTACTGGTCCCAATGACCACACCTTGATGGTTTCGATCAACATTCTGAGTATCGTGATCGTTGGTGGAATGAACAGTATTCCCGGCATCATCCTGGGTGCCTTCACCTTGAAGGGTCTACCTGAGATCCTGCGTGAAATGGAGAATTACCGCTTGCTGGTATTTGGCGGTCTGTTGGTTTTCATGATGATTGCGCGGCCTGAAGGACTATGGCCAGCTTCTCGTCCGCTTTTTGAGAAGAAGATAAAACCAGAAACCGTAGAAGGGGATAAACCTGGCAAAGGAGGTCAAGATGACTGAGATCGCCATTAAAGTCGACCAGGTGAGCAAAATATTCGGCGGCTTGACCGCTGTCAATCAAGTAAACCTGGAAATACCTCAAAGATCCATTTACAGCATTATTGGTCCGAATGGGGCTGGCAAAACCACCTTGTTCAATTGCATTTCTGGTTTCTACGTACCCGAAAAAGGCAAGATCCTCTATTTTGGTGAAGAAATTCAAGGTCTCTCCACTGATTTGATTGCGTCGGTTGGGATTTCCAGAACCTACCAAAACATCCGCTTGTTTGGAAACCTGACTGCGCTCGAAAATATCATGATCGGTTTACACCCCAAGCTCCGTTCCAGCTGGATGGATGCTGTTGTTCATTCCCCACGATTCATTCGTGAAGACAGAGAAACCAAAAAAGAAGCGCTACGACTTCTCAATTTCGTTGGCTTATCTGGATTTGGTGATTACCTGGCACGCAACCTTCCTTACGGGGTACAGCGCCGTCTTGAGATCGGCAGGGCTCTGGCGAATCAACCCAGATTGTTGTTACTTGATGAACCTACAGCCGGCATGAATATGCAGGAAACCCACTCGACCACTGAATTCATCAAAAAATTGCGTGATGACCTTGGCATTACCATCATCTTGATCGAGCATGACATGCAGGTGGTAATGGGCATTTCCGATCGTATTAGCGTGTTGGATTATGGCACAAAGATCGCGGAAGGAAACGCAGCAGAGGTCCAGTCCAATACAAAAGTGATCGAAGCATACCTTGGTCCGGGCGGAGCGGCGTTGGCAGAGAAATTTAAGAAACAAAGGCGGAGCAATGTTAAAAGTCACTGACCTGAACGTATCTTATGGTGCGATTCATGCCTTACAGGGTGTCAATTTTGAACTGAAAGAAGGTGAGATCGTCACCCTCATCGGCGCGAATGGCGCTGGAAAATCCACGCTGCTTAACACCATTTCAGGATTGTTGCCTGCATCGCTTGGTAAAGTTGAATATCTGGGAGAAGACATTTTGAAACTCCCCCCCCAGGCAATTGTTCGCAAGGGAATCGTTCAAGTTCCTGAAGGCCGCAAAATTTTCGCCGCGATGACCGTTATGGAAAACCTGGAAATGGGGGCCTACACGATTGAAGACAAAGAATGGATCAAAAAAAGGATCAATGATATGTTCGAAGTCTTCCCGGTGTTAGGGAAACGCTCCAATCAACTTGGCGGAACTTTATCCGGTGGAGAGCAACAAATGTTGGCTATCGCCCGGGGATTGATGGCGAATCCAAAATTGATCCTTCTGGACGAGCCTTCCATGGGCCTGTCTCCCGTCCTTGTGGAACAGATTTTTGATATTATCCAGGATATTAACAAGCAAGGCACGAGCGTACTCCTCGTGGAGCAGAACGCTCAAATGGCACTGGTAATTGCTGACCGGGCTTATGTGTTGGAGACAGGAAAGATCGTCTTGCAAGGAAGTGCGGATGATGTTCTTCACGATCCAAAGGTGATCAAAGCATATCTGGGTGGATAAATATTATTCCATCGACAAATATTTTTCTAAAAAAAACCGCTTTCCTGTATCCCGGAAGGCGGTTTTCTATTGCCCATCATTTTTCGATACGATCTTTTAATCCCAAGTCGATCTCTGCAAGTAGTTGTTTCCAAACTTCTGGTGTGCTTTTCTTGCACATCGAGAAAAGTTGTTTGATTGGTGAAAGAGGTTGAGCAAACGCCAACTCCTGGACTTTTACCGGACAAATAAAAGGGGTTTGAAAGGCCTTGGTGGCGTCACCTTCAACAGGCATCAGCCAATTGCTGGTGGCCAACCCCCACTCCACGAATTCGATCACTTTTTCCCAGGGACGTGCACGGTTTTCAAGCAAGACGGTATAAACGATATTCCTGACGCTATAATCCCCCTGGACTGAAAATAATTGTCCTGCCGAAAAAAGTACGGCAGATTCAAGGGTGTATCCATTCCAGTTGGGCGGCTGTCCCATCGGTTTTATTTGCAGGGAATATTTTCGTGTCGATGTAAAAAGACCTTTTGGCTTAGCAGACAATTCAAATGAGAGAGCCTTCATTTCCTCATTGGCAAGGAACGCCGCGGCAATCATCATGACCGCCAGATAATGCCCGTCCACCATCCCGTCGCTGCATAATAATTGATGTCCATCCTTTTCTACCTCGGGTGCAAACCTGTCACCATTTAAGAGGATCAACTCGCTGGGCGTGAAAGGAAGATCGGTAAGCAGCATATGTCAGTGAACCCTTTCAAAAGGTAAATAAATAGATCTCTTTTAATTTTACATTGTATTATGGTGATTTTTCAGATGATTTTTTCAAAGTCCATTATTAACAAATTTTTCACATATTACCTCCATCTAACCGTTATAATCAGATTAACTAAATAAATTAGTTTTTTAAGAAAGCACGATAACCCGATGAGGTTCATGTCCGATCAGGAACCAACAAGTGCTGGTTTATGAAAAAAAATAATGCCCTAAAAGATTGGCTGGGTCTGATACCAGAAATTCAAGCTTTGTTTGATCAATTAAACGACGCTCTTTTCATTGTTGATGATAATACCAGGATCATTATTTCAAATAAGTCCGTGGTCAAATTCACCGGATTCGATCAAACCTATTTTATCGGTAGATCTATCACTGATTTTTTGGCGGGGTTTGCTGATGCCTATAAGAATATGCTGCAAAAAGGTGATCTGCAAGATCATCCTGTGATCCAAACCGAAATATATGCAAATAATAATCGCATCATACCGGTTGAAGTGACTCTGATTAACCTCCCTCGATTGGTCCATAGAATAACATGCGTGATCGTAAGAGATGTATCAGAAATCAAGATTGCAGAAACACTGCAAAAAACAAGTATCACCCTCTCGGCGTCCCTGAATCAATCAGAAGTATTCGATTTACTTCTATCGGAATTAAGAAAATTAATACCCTACGATGGCGCGAATTTTATGCTGGTGAGAGACCGAACCGCCTTTGTAACCAGAACAAATGGATATGATGCTTTTGGCACGGATTTCGAGGAATCGATAAATTCACTATACTTCGATCTCGAAAACCATGAAAATCTGCACAGGTTATGGAAGGATCAAAAACCACTAAAAATCAAGGATACTCACGCCAGGCCTGGCTGGCTGATGTATGAAACATCATTGCCCTACCACAGCTGGATGGGTGCTCCGATCATAATCGAAGGAATAGTGGAAGCGATTCTGTCGATAGATAAAATTGAACCTGGATATTTCACAAAAAGCCACCTGGCAGCCCTTGAGAACTTTGCCGCACTGGCTGCATCGGCCATAAAAAATGCCAGGCTTTTCGAAGAAGGAAATAGACGGATCCAACAATTAGATGGACTTCAGGCAACTCTGACCGCTGTTAATTCAAGACTTGATCTCAACGATCTATTACATGAAATTGTATCGAGGGCTGTTGACCTTCTGGATTCCACATCAGGTGAGTTGGCCTTATTTGAGCCTGAAATTGGAAAATTAAGGGTGATCGTCTCAAATAACGAAAAAGAAAACAACCTTGGTCAATTGATCGACCCCGGGAAAGGTATTTTGGGAATTGTTGCGGCAACAAGATCCCCATATAAAGTTCATCCACTTGATGAAAACTCAGAACTGATAGAATCTTTACGGTTATTGGGTTCTCAATCCAGTATGGCAGTTCCTCTTTTGGCCGGTAAAGACCTGTTGGGTGTCTTAGGCGTAGCAAATCAGAAAAACAAACGATTTTTTGATGAAATGGATATAAACCTGCTGAATTCTTTTGCTCAACAAGCCACAATTGCCATTAAGAATTCCCACCTTTTTGAAGACGCAAACCGCCGTGCAGAAGAAGCTGAAACCTTGCGGAAAGCCGCCAAAGTCGTCACTTCAACGCTCGATCTCTCACAAACGATAAATTTGATACTGGAACAATTATCTGTTTTGATCCCCCACGACAACTCTCTAGTCCTCATGCAAAAAAAAGATTACCTTGAAGTGGTCGGAGGATGCGGGATAAAAAACCTTGATCTTCTTTATAAACAAAGAATCCTATTGAAGGACAATTCTCCTGCTGCTGATGTCTATCGTGAAAAAAAACTTTTGGTAATAGAGGATATCGAAAAAAATTATCCTGAATTTGCAGCAAGAGTCCAAAAAATGATCGGCCTTGGGTCTTGGCTCGGCGCACCATTAATCATCCGGGATCGCGTCATTGGGATCCTGGCTTTGAATTCAACAAAGGACCATGGATTCGCAGAAAATCAGCTTCGGTTAGTTCAACCCTTCGCTGACCAGGTTGCCATCGCCCTTGAGAATGCCAGGCTTTATACAGATATGTCGCGCTCCGCCGAACGATTTGAAACGTTATATCATATCAGCCAGATCATTGGCGCGAAACTTCATTTGAACGAGATTTATTCAGCCATCCATCAGGCAGTAACAAACCTCATGGAAACGGAATATTTTTGCATCGCGCTCTTTGACGATGCGACAAATACAATCAAAGATGTTTACGCGGTCAATAAAGGCGAACCTCAAGTGCTCACAACCCGGCCGGTTGAAAAAGGTCTTTTTGCTAATGTACTTAACACCAAAAAATCAGTGTTATTTCATAGCCATGAAGATCATGCCACTGAAGAGATCGGATCGGTCTTGGTAGGTAAGCTGCGGCCAGATGAGATCCCGCAATCGGTGATCGTCGTGCCTCTGAATATCGGAACCAACGCGATTGGTGTGTTAACAACACAAAGCTATCAAACACACGCGTATTCAAGATCAGACCGTGAAATATTGGAGTTGTTAGCTTCGAATGTTGCCATAGCCATAGAAAATGCCCGTCTTTTTGAAGAAGTTCAATATCTTGCAGTAACAGATCCCCTTACTCTACTTTTTAACCGAAGAAAATTCGAAGAAATGGCGGTGAGGGAATTCAAACGTGCTCGCCGTTATAAACGTCCACTTTGTGTGGCCATGATCGACCTGGATCAATTTAAACATGTCAATGACACGTACGGACACATTGTTGGCGACCAGGCACTGGTCGGAGTGGCTTCTCTCGCTCGAAATTCTCTGAGAAATATTGATGTTCTCGCCCGTTACGGAGGCGAGGAGTTTATCATGCTTCTGCCTGAAACCCGTATCCATGATGCGATGGCAACGGTTGAACGGCTGAGAATCGATTGCCAGGAAACTGATTTTCAGACCTCCCAGGGGACCATTTCCTTGACCATCAGCATCGGTTTGGCTGAATTGAATCCGGCCTGTGAAACGCTGGAGGAACTGGTCAAGAGGGCCGATCTGGCTCTATACGTCTCCAAACAAACTGGCAGGAACAAAACCACTGTCTGGGAAACAAACCTAACCAATTTCCCAACTGAAAACTGGCATAACCCAAATCAACCCGAAATCCCCTGATTTCATTTTTCCCACTTGAAAAATGTACTGAAATCCATTAAAGTATTTTTACGGATATTTAATTGTAATCCGTTTATAAGATGACAAACATTTCAATTCCCTCTTTATCCTATATAAACCGGCCATTAAAGTACGCCAATGACTCGGTCAACAAAGAGCGTAAAATTGCCTCCGAGCAATCCTTTTCACGGCCTACCGTTTCTCAAGGAAACCAATCCACCAAAGTAACAATCTCTGAAGAAGCGTTGCGAAGGTTCGGTGAAACTCAGAAGAGAGAAAATAGTCCCGATAATGGCCAAATCAGCGCTGAAGAAGCCAGGGAAGTAAATAAACTGGCTGCCCGCGATCAGGAAGTTCGTGATCACGAACGCGCTCACATGATGGCTGGGGGTAGCCTTGTAAGAAGAGGCGCCAGTTATCAATATACCACCGGGCCTGATGGGAAAAGATACGCCGTTGCCGGAGAAGTCACCATTGACTCCTCTGTGGTCAGCGACAATCCCCAGGCAACGATCACCAAAATGCAGCAGGTCAGACGCACCGCCCTTGCACCCGCCGAACCATCTGCGCAGGATCGCTCGGTGGCAACTTCCGCTTCGCAAAAAGAAGCTCAAGCCCGCCAGGAACTGAGACGAAAAACTCTAGAGGAAAACTAATTAGAGATTTTTCAAGTAGTTTGCGAAAACAGTCCAGAAAGGACTGTTTTTGGTTACTTAACTTCGAAACCCCTTGACAACCCAATAATTTGGCATATAATACTTTATTAGTATACAGTAGAGTATTTATTATTATGTCAGTCCGTCACACCCTCCTTGGTTTGCTGGCTCAAAAACCCCGCTATGGTTATGAACTATGCGCGGGGTTTCATGCGCTTGTTGGCGGTAAAGAGAATTGGGATGTAAAGCCCGCCCAGATCTATACCACCCTCGCCCGTATGGTTGATTCAGGCCTTATCACCCTGGATGATAAAAACGGGCAACAAGGAAAAAGCGAATACGCCATCACCACTAAAGGCCATGATGAATTAATGGATTGGTTCCGCGACAGCTCCATCGGTGAACCGCATCAGGATCCTTTCTACCTCAAACTGATGCTTTCATTGGAACTGGAGGAGGTTGATGCCTCACGCATGATCGTCATTCAGCGCGCAGCTCTTTATCAGGAACTGCACCGAATCACAGAACAGCGCCAGGCATTGGATCCCATGCAGCAGTTGGCACAGATCCTTCTGATGGATAAGGCTGTCATGCATTTGGAAGCCGATTTACGCTGGCTGGACATGATCGAATCCAGGCTGGATGAGGTACTCGGCCAACCGCCACCTAAACCAGTACTGCGTCCTCGTGGAAGACCTCCCAGTCAAAGGTAATTTTGTCTTATTTGGGTTTTTCGTATTCGTTCAAGGAGTCAATAGAATGGCAATCATCGAAGTAAAAAATCTCACAAAAATTTACGGAAGCGGAGACACGCAAGTCACCGCTCTTGATTCAGTCAACATCTCCATTGAGGAGGGTCAATTCGTAGCCGTGATGGGTCCAAGCGGATGTGGAAAATCCACCCTGCTGCACCTGATTGGAGGCCTAGACCGCCCTTCCGACGGGACGATCTGTATAGAAGGAAAAGACATTTCAAAGATGAGTGATAAAACCCTCACCGAAATGCGCCGCCGCAAGATGGGTTTCGTCTTCCAATTCTTTAATCTACTGCCGGTGCTGGATGCAGTGGAGAATACCGCCCTGCCCCTCATTTTGGATGGGGTGAAACCTGCGGAAGCGCGTTCCAAGGCCAGAGAATGGTTGGCCCAGAATAAACTCGAAGACCGTGGAAGTCACCTCCCCAATGAACTTTCCGGTGGGCAGCAACAACGCGTCGCCATTGCCCGTGCGATGGTCTCTGACCCGTTGATCGTGTTGGCCGATGAACCGACTGGTAATCTTGATTCTCGCAGCGGTGATGAAATTGCCTCATCGCTGCGGAAGGTCGTTTCAGTTTGGGGTCGTACCGTCTTGATGGTCACCCACGATCCGCGCATTGCTGCTTATGCCGACCGGATCATATTTCTTAAAGATGGTAAAGTACTGGATGACACCATGTTGGACGGCTCCAATAGAGAAAACGCCAGGCGATTGAAGGAAAAAGTTGAGGCGTTATGAAAATCCAATTCCTCTTAGCTTGGCGCTACCTGTGGGGACGCAAACAGCGCATGATTTTAACTACTCTGGCGGTCGTTTTTGGCGTGACTTTGCTTTTTGGTTTGAATGCCATGATCCCTGCCATGATGGAAGCATTTCGATATAACATGGTCACCACCGCAGGAAAAGTGGATATTTCCATTTCCGGTGATTCAAACAATCCCTTTGATGAAATCGTCTTGGAGGATCTGCAAGGAATTGAAGGGGTCAACCATTACACAGGCGTTTTAACAAAAAAAGTGCTCCTGCCGGAATCTCTGGGGGGAACTGTGAATCAATTGACAGGCACTTCTTCCGTCACGATCACTGGAGTGAATGTGGAAACGGCTCCGGTTGTACGAAACTACCAGATCAGCAAAGGGCGTTTTCTCCAACCGGATGATTTTTTTGCTGCGGTTATCCCCCAATTACTGGCCGATAAACTGCAGTTAAAAATAGGCGACATCTTTACGATTCCTTCCAGTGAGGGCTCTGCCGATCTCCAGGTAGTAGGGATCTTGTCTTTGAGTGGTGTGACCGGTTTGGATGAGATATTGGTGCCTTTGCCGGCCTCACAGAAGATCTTTAACCTGCCAGCCCAGGTCAACACCATTGATATCCTCATCAAATCCGGTTTTGATCGCGAAACAGTATCTGCCAATCTGTTGCAGAAACTCGGCCCCAACTTCAAAAGCGGTCCGATCGAAGTGGGTGAAGAGTTGTCTTCAGCCTTGAATATGGGTGAGTCCGTGATGTGGCTCTTTGGCATTATGGCCCTGACCATGTCTTCTTTCATCATCTTTAACACCTTCCGAACGGTGGTGGCCGAACGCCGCCGCGACCTTGGCATGCTAAGGGCGATTGGCGCGACGAAGCGAACCATTATGGGGCTGATCCTGATCGAATCCTTAATCCAGGGGGTCATCGGTACGGCCATCGGATTGGTATTGGGATACTTTTTCTGCTACGCCCTCCTTGCAGGCTTGGGGAATCTGATGGCTGACCTGTTACGCACTTCCATGGGCACGCCGGTGATCACTTCTGCGAATCTGATCGGCTCTATCCTTATCGGGGTTGGCTTCACAGTGGCCAGCGGATACTTACCAGCGCTCTCAGCCATGAAGATCACTCCCCTGGAAGCCATGCGCCCCACCCTGGGAGCAGTGGAATATCGACAAAATCGAAAACGCGGTTATTGGGGATTGGTCTTGATCGTGCTCGCGGTTTTGGGTCTGGTTCTCGGCGACGTGAAGGTTGCGGGCCTTTCAGGTGTGCTTTTTCTTATCGGCCTCGCCTTGGTCGCTCCTCTCATGGTCAAACCAGTGGCGGATGTATTCGGCAAGATGGTCACATGGATCTATCCACGAGAAGGCAGGCTTGCCCAGGGTAATCTCAACCGCCAGCCCTCAAGGGCAGCCATTACCGCTTCTTCATTGATGATCGGGTTATCGATTTGCATTGCGCTGATGTCTATGATCACCACCATTGAGCATGGCTTCACCAGCTATCTGGATAAGAGTTTGGGCACAGATTACCTTCTCATGCCCCCTTCTATCGTTTTGGCCGGCGGCAACTTGGGTGCGAATCAGGGGTTGATGGATCGCATCAAGACAACAGAAGGAGTAGAAGCCGCTACCTCCTTGCGCTTGGCGACTAGCCAGGTTGGAGAAAACAGTTTACAGATCGTTGGCATTGATCCGCTGGTCTACCCAAAAATCGCCGGGTTAGAATTCAGCAGTGGAGAATCAGCCGCCGCGTTCGCCGCCATGGCTGATGGACCTTTCATTGTGGTCAACGGAATTTTCGCGATCACCAGCGGAGTCCAGGTGGGAGAGGTGATCACCTTAAAGACCCCTCTGGGCGAACGGGATTACACGGTTGTGGGTGTAGGTTTTGATTACCTCAATGCCAAGATCTCCACCGGTTATATCTCACAAGAAAACCTGTCTCGGGATTTTAACGCTGAAAGTGATCTGTTGTTACTGGTCAATCGAACTCCCGAGTCTGATCCTGAAGTTGTGGGTGAAGCCCTGAAAACCATCACCCTAGATTATCCTACCTTTAGCGTCATGGACTCAAACAAGTTCAAGACCGACCAGATCGCAATGTTCAAAACCGCGATGAGCGCTTTTTACATCATGGTCTTCATACTCGCAATCCCCGGTTTGATCGCCATGATCAACACCATGAGCATCAATGTGATCGAACGCACCCGCGAGATCGGCATGCTCCGCGCTGTTGGTTCAACTCAGGAACAGATCAAACGTATGATCCTCGCTGAGAGCGTTCTTCTTTCAGCGCTTGGCACCTGCATGGGTATCCTCACAGGGTTTTTCCTGAGTTACTTGCTGGTCAAGGCTATTGGCTTGATCGGATTCGAAACTGAATTCTACTTCCCCACCATGGGTGTCGTGATTTCCCTGGTAGTTGGATTGACCATCGGTATCCTGGCAGCTCTTCTTCCAGCCAGGCAAGCCGCAAAAACGATTATCGTGGAGGCCATTCAATATGAATGAGTTATTAGATAAATTCCCAAAGTTAAACAGAGAGGTTGCCAATGGTTTTATATCTTAAGTTGGCCTGGCGTAATATTTGGCGTCACAGGCGTCGAACTATAATAGTGATTTCTGCGCTGTCCATCGGGATCATGATGATGGTTTTTTATGATGGCATGATCGCAGGCTTTGAAGAAGCCATTTACGGGAACGCCATAAAAGTGCTGGGAGGAAATGTACGTGTACACGCTGAAGGATATACGGCGAGTACCAAAAGCTATCCGATGCTTGAGCTGTCGTCTGATGACGAGATCATTGAGGCTGCCCTCCAAATCCCGGAGGTGGTGAATGCTTCCCGCCGAATCAATACCGGCGGGTTGGCCACAAACAGGGAAGGCGCTTTCGCAGTGGGTATTACCGGCATTGAAGCTGAAAAGGAAGAATCGATAAATCCCATTGCCCAAAACCTGGTGGAAGGCCGCTACCTGACAGCGGATGACCAGGACGCAGTCTTAATTGGCAAAGGCTTGGCCATAATGATGAACCTAAAAGTGAATGATCGCTTTACCCTGGTTGGTCAGACATCTCATAATGAGATGCGCCAGCGTACCATGACGGTCGTTGGAATTTACGACCTGGGTGTGCCCTCACTCGAACAAAAAACCGTTTACATCTCCCTCGCGGAGGCACAAACCCTTTATGACCTTCCGGATCAATCCACTGAAGTGATGATCACACTAAAACAAATCGGACAGGAAGAGCGGACCATCGCTGAATTAAATCCAGTCTTAATAAACGCGGAATCACAAACCTGGGCACAGGCTTTTCCCGAATTGCGCTCCGCGATCGAAATGAAGAGTGGGGTTATGCAATTCTTTAGTCTCATCATCCTGCTGATTGCCGGAATCGGCGTGCTGAACCTGTTGTTGATGGCCGTTTTTGAAAGGACGCGTGAGATCGGACTCCTGGGCGCCATGGGGATGAAACCTGCACAGATCATGACACTCTTTATAATCGAAGGAGCCATGCTTGGTTTGTTGGGCGCTCTCATCGGTGAAGCTTTGGGGATTGGACTTAATGCGATTTTCTCAGTGGTCGGGTTCGACTACTCCCAGTTTTCATCGTTAACTGATTATATGGCCTTGATTACCGGCAGGATCTATACCGACCTGGCGCTTGAGTCTGTTTTCACACGCGCCATTCCGGTCCTGGTGATCACCGTGCTCGCTTCATTGATCCCGGCCCGCGAAGCCTCACGGCATGAGCCTTCTGAAGCGTTGCATTACGTTTGAGTAGAAAGAGTAAACCATGGCACAAAACTTTAAACTCGCACTTCGAAATCTCAATCGTAACCGCCGTCGTTCGCTCCTTTCTTCCCTGGCAATTTCACTGGGATTGGCGTTATTGCTTCTAATGGCCGCCATGATCCGGGGAGAAATGGACGCGTCTATTGATAAGACCATTCAACTTTCAAGCGGTCACATTCAGATCCGTTCTTCAGCTTACGTGGAAGGAAAAAGCAGCTTGAAATGGTCTGACCTTGTCGCCGAACCACAATCCATCATTAAGTCATTGGAAGAGTCGCAAACGCTTAACGAACTGATGGTAACAGCCACACCGCGGCTCAACGCCAGCGCCATCATCTCTTCCGGCAATGATACCATCGGCGTCCAGTTACTTGGCGTTGACCCCCTTTCTCCTGCCAACGATCCCTTCGTACAGGGTTTGACGGCCGGCAAGTTCTTAGCGCCAGATAACACCAATGAGATAGTGATCGGACAGCTCCTGGCAAATAAATTAGGAGTCGGAGTCGGAGATTCTCTGAATTTACTGGTCAACACTTCCAACGGGAACGTGAATGAGCAGAAATATATTGTAGGTGGGCTTTATACTACTCACACACCATCCTATGATGAAAGCACTATTTTAATGCCGCTTGATAAAGCCCAATCCATGACCGGCTCAGAAGGCCATGCCACGTCCATTTTTATCTTATTAAAGGACAGCGCTCGGTCAGATGCCGTGGCAGATGCCATTCAGGGAACAGGATATGAGGTCACCACCTGGCAGGAAATGAACCAGTTATTGATCGATACAGAAGAATTGGCTGCCAGTTTTATGATCATCATTTATCTGATCGTCCTGGCTGTAACTGCCACGGTGATCGTCAATACGCTCATCATGTCGGTGTTTGAAAGGACCCGTGAGATCGGCATCCTTGCCGCAGTTGGTATGAAAGGCCGGCAGATCATGAACCTCTTCCTGGCGGAAGCGAGTATCCTTGCCGTTGCAGGTATAGCATTCGGCCTGCTGCTGGGGTGGCTAGTCTGTCTTTATTTTGGTAAATTTGGTTTTTCCATTGGCGATATGGGAATCAGTAACGGGATGTTGTTAGGAGACAAGATTTTTGCCATCCTGACTGCCGGAGACGCCATAAAGCTGACCCTCCTGGCATTCATTGTTACCATGGTTGCTTCACTTTACCCGGCTATCCTCGCGGCCCGCCTTGAGCCTGTGGATGCCCTGCACGGAAAATAGGAAGGAGAAAAAATGATCGTCGCGAATGTTGAAAATGTAACACGTACTTTTAAAGTTGGTGAAAGCGAAACCCAGGCTCTGCGCGGTATTAATCTGGATATTCAAAGTGGTGAATTCACCGCCCTGGTCGGTCCCTCCGGGTCAGGAAAAACGACCTTGTTGCAATTGCTGGGTTGCCTCGATCAACCCACGCAGGGGACGATCACCATCAATGGACAAAATGTCACCAGCATGAACCGAAATCAAAGGGCTGACCTGAGAAAAAATAATCTGGGTTTCATTTTTCAGTTCTTTGCCCTCATTCCTACACTAACGGCCTATGAGAACATTGAATTGCCGCTGCTTTTGAAGGGCGTCCCGCCTGGCGAACGGAAAGAAAAGGTTAACCAATTGCTCAAATCGGTCGATCTGGTGGATCACGCCAATCACCGGCCAGATCAAATGAGCGGCGGGCAGCAGCAACGCGTGGCTGCGGCGCGCGCCTTATCCACAAATCCATCTATGATCCTCGCGGATGAACCCACAGCCAATCTCGATACAGCCAACGGACAACAACTCATGGAGATCATGAGCAACTTGAATAAAGAAACCGGCGTCACTTTCGTCTTTGCCACTCATGATCCTCGCGTGTTTAAATACGCGAAGAGAGTGATCACCCTGCGTGATGGACTGATCGTTGAGACGAACGGAAATGGTAACGGAAAGAAGTAATTCACTATGAAACCTAATATTTACTTTCTCCTGATTGTCCTTGTGCTTTCCCTTTCCGCCTGCCAGGCTGCGAAAAACACGGAGCCTTTGCCAACCGTGATGCTGCAAGAAAATTCTTCCGCCCTGTCGGCAGATGGATCTGATCCGAATGGCTCCCAATCCACGTTGCCTTCTGGCGGCGTGACCGCGTCGGGCGTATTGATCTCGGATCATTCTGCTAACCTGGCTTTTCAACAAAGCGGCAATGTCAAAGCCATTCATTTCAATGTCGGAGAATCGGTGAAAAAAGGAGATGTGTTGATCGATCTCGAAGACACACTCTTGAAATTGCAGTTAGATCAGGCAAACATCGCGCTGCAAGAATTGACCTCGCAGAACGCGATCAGCAGCGCGCAAAAAACCGTGGCCGAAGCTCGATCCGCCTATAACCGAGCTCAGGGAATCTATTACTGGTGGCTCGAAACGAATTCAAATGAAGATCTGATCACCAAGGCAAAAGCAGACCTCACCATCGCTCAAGACGCGTTGAGAAAAGCCGAAGAAGATTACAACAAGCTCAGCGGAGACGCGTATAGCGACAAAGACAAGGCCATTTCATACCAGAAACTATACGACGCTCGTATCCGCGTGAAAGAAGCAAAGTCGCAGGTTGACCTTTACGAAGGCGCCGACCCGTTTCAGATGGAAATTTACAAAGCCGATGTTGCCGTAGCCAAGGCCAACCTGGATGCGGCTGAAACCCTTCTGGCCGCATTAACCGGTGAGGACTTACCCGAGAATCCTGCCGGTCCTGGTTATGCTGAACTGCAAAATGCGCGGATCAGCGTGGCGTTGGCAGATGCATCGCTTGCGAATTCGAAACTGGTCTCTCCGATCAACGGCGTGGTGGCAGAATTAAATAGTTCCCTGGGCAGTTTTGTTCAGGCCGGCCAGGTGCAAATGGTCGTGGTGGATCCGATCCACCTTCATGTTGAGACCACTGACTTGAGTGAGCGTGATGTTGCGGAGATCAAAGTTGGACAAAGCGTCGAGATCAGTATTGACCCGGTGAATGAAATTGTATCTGGAAAAGTGAGCGCCATTTCCGCCCAGGCGTCTTCATTGGGTGGTGACACAATCTACAAAGTGATCATTAGACTGGACACCCTTCCAGAAAAGGCCTATCCGGGCATGAGTGTGACTGTCAGGTTTGAAAACTGAATCCTTCAAAATATGGATCCATTTAGGATCTGACCACCAAGGAGTCACAGTAACCCCCCTGCCGATTGACCATGCAGGGGGGTTACTGTGACCCAAAACCTTTCAAACCACGATCCATTTCAAAGGAGAAGAACCGTTCGTTATATGTAAAACATCAGTTAATAATTTGGATGGGGCTATCCTTTCAAGGATCCCGCCATCATGCCGCGCAGGAAGTAACGTCCTAAAAAGATATAAACCAGCAGAGTTGGCAGAGCGGCCAACAAAGAAGCAGCCATCTGCAAATTCCATGGCACGATCTGACCACCCGAAATATTGTTCAACGCTACGGTAACCGTCCAGTTTTGCGGACTGGTCAATACCACAGAAAACAGGAAGTCATTCCAGGCCTGGGTAAACTGCCAGATGAGCACAACTACAAAACTCGGTATCGAAATCGGCAGAAGGATATTCCAATAGATGCCCATCATCCCCGCCCCGTCAATTTTGGCTGCTTCCACCAGTTCATTGGGGATGCTGGCGTAGTAATTCCGGAATGTCAGCGTGGTGATGGGGATACCGTAAATGATGTGCACCAACACCAACCCCGGTAATCCCCCATACAAGCCGATGGAATTGGTGAATTGAACCAATGGGATGAGAATGGACTGGTAGGGGATGAACATGCCGAAAAGGATCAATGTAAAAATGGTATCAGCACCCTTAAATTTCCACTTGGCCAGCACGTACCCATTCAATGAACCCAGCATAGAGGAGATGATGGCAGCTGGAATAACGATATTTAGACTGTTCCACAGGTTTGGTGCAAGCAGTGTAAAAGCCTTGATGTAATTTTCGAGGCTCAAAGATTTGGGTAGATCCCACATCGTCTTCAGACTGATTTCGTCACCGGCTTTGAAACCGGTCACGGTCATGATATAAACCGGGATCAGGTAAAAAATCGCCAGCAATATCAGCGGAATATAGCTCCAATATCGAGCGCGGCTGCGGGTCATTGTCGCACCTCCTTGCGGAGTGAGAAGATCAAATAAGGCACGATCAACACCGCGGTGCTGAGCAGCAACAACATGCTTATCGCCGCTCCGCTGCCATATTGCAATCCATCAAAGGTCGATTGCCACATGTTTATTGACGGCATATCTAAAACGAGCTGCTTCCCTACCGTCGCGATGACGAGGTCGAAGGTTTTCAATGACATATGACCCAAAATGATCATCGCGGAAAGCGTGACAGGACGTAACAAGGGCAGGACAATATAGCGGAAAATTTCAAATTCGCTTGCGCCATCAACCCGGGCAGCCTCACGAAGTTCATCGGGGATGGCACGCAAACCTGCCAGATACATGGCCATCGTGTAACCTGAAAGCTGCCAGATCGCGGGAATCGCCAAAAATGCGATCCCCCACTCCGGCGTGGAGGTCCACTTATTTACCAAAAAGTCCAGATGCAGGGTCTGAAATAAAAGGTTCAAACCGCTAACTCGTGAACCTTGCGCAGGGTTCATAAGCCAACGCCACACCACACCGGTCACAATATAAGAGATTGCCATTGGAAAAATATACAGACTTCTAAAAAACCCTTCTCCTCGTAATCCCTGGTCCAGCAAGAGGGCGGTGACCAATCCCAACAAGAGCGTTCCGATGACAAAGATCGCAGTAAAAATCAAGGTGTTCTTGAGATCGATCTGAAACCGGAGATTATCAACAAACAGGTTAATATAATTCTTAAATCCCACAAAACTATAATTGGGTGTCATACCCTGCCAGGCGCTGAAGGAAACGCGCGTTGTCCAACCAATGAACCCGTAAACAAAAATTGCAACCGCGAGTATGGAAGGGCTAACCAGTAAGAACGCAAACCACTTTTCTCTACGATTTCGCATCAGGTTTCCTTAATAAAATAACTCGAATGATAGCATAACAATTCGTGTTGGAGCTTCATTTCTTTTTATTGAATAGTCATCGGGGAGGAATCCTCCCCGATGACTAGATCTGTTACAAGTTAATTTTACTCACAAGGACCGAATGCGGAGCAGGAGGCGACAAGTGCAGCCTGGAAAGCATCCACATCAAAGTCGATCACGAAGGCGCCCCAATCAGTGGTGATCTGGGTAGCCCATGCCGGGTTGGCAACCACACCGTGAGCCAGGGATCCAACCACTACGTTGGATGCCCAGTCTTCCATGGCAGACTGCAGATAAACACCATACAAGGATTTATCGGAGTCTTTACGGGCGGCAATGGAGCCTTTTACGGGATTGAATGCATCCTGGCCTTCTTTGGAACCGCAAAGGGTCAGCCATTTCAACGTGGCATCGCGGTTTTTGGCGCCAACGGGCAGCACAAAGGAGTCGGAAAGGAAGATGAAGTTGCCTTGTGTTCCAGGAACCGGCATCCAGCCATAATCGACTTCGGGGGTCAGGCCGAGGTTTCCACCATCGACTGAACCACTCATATAACCATCTGCCCAGTCACCCATGATGTTGAATGCGGCGTCACCGTCAACCATCAATTTGGTGGCATCCTGCCAACTCAAAGTGGCATAGTCACTGTTCACGTATTCCATGATCTTGGCAGTATTGGTAATGGCTTCCTTTACCTCAGGAGCGCCCCAATCGGCTTCGCCAGCCCAGAGAGCGTTATACATTTCAGGACCAACGCTGGCAAGCAGAATGGTTTCGAACATGTGCACTTCTGTCCAGGCCTCACCCAGAGATAAGGGGGAATCCATGCCGGCAGCTTTGAGGGTTTCGAGCGTGGCAATGAAACTGGCGAGATCAGTCGGAAGTTCAACGCCATATTCCTCAAGCACGGCCGGGTTGTACCACATCACATTGGAGCGGTGAATGTTCACGGGAACAGAATAAGGATGGCCATCCTGAGAGATCAGGGGGATCAATGTTTCAGGGAAGATATCATACCAGCCGTTCGCCTCGAATAATTCATCCAATGGCTCAAGTTGACCAGCTTCTACATAGGCACCGATCAATTCCTGGCCGGCATGACCCTGCCATGAATCGGGGGGGTCGCCCGCAGCCAGACGAGTGGCCAGAACGGCTTTCGCGTTCGAGCCTGCGCCACCGGCAACTGCCGCATTGACAAATTCGATTTCCGGGTACATTTCTTCCCAGATGGCGATCATGGCGTCCAAACCAGCGGCTTCTCCTCCACCTGTCCACCATGAAAAGACCTCGAGCTGTTGTCCTTCTGCTGCAGGGGCCTCAGTGGCGGCCGGGGCTTCAGCGGCAGGAGCTTCAGCGGCAGGGGCTTCGGTCGCGACAGGGGCTTTTGCACAAGCTGCAAGAACCATGGCTGCGACCAAAATCGCTGCAAATACTACGTACAATTTCTTTGGCATTTTTCTCTCTCCTTTTAGAATATGAAAAATGAACAAGAGTTTTGGCAAAAACTGCCAAACATCGTACTCTTGATTATAATGAAAGCGCAACTTCAAACAATAAACTTGCGGACAAATAACGGACACGTTAAGGACAAACCAGGAATAACAGGCTGCCCGGCTAATGGTCACTAGACTTTATTTCAATGAAATAATCAAAGACGCTTTAGACAATCTATATGATTACGCTTCCCTTGAAACCCACCCGGCGATCTTCTCGGTAATTAAACTTCCTCATGGTTTTTCAGGGAATAAAGGAGAATACGTACGTCAGGTGGTTGTGGATGGCATAGAAAAATTACGCCTGCCCCACAAAGAACCCTCTCTGACTTCCCCTGAATGGCGCCCCTATATTATTTTACAAAAAAGATATATTGAAGGCCTTGCTCTGCAGGAACTGGCCGACCTCCTGGCGATCAGCCCCCGGCAAATGCGACGAGATCATCACAAAGCCATCTCAGCTCTTAATGAAATCCTTTGGTCGTTTTGCTTTCCTGATCAAAATTCTGAAAGCGAATCTGACCTCGACCAGATGATCGAAGTGCATAACGAAATGATCGATCCGGTTGAAACCATTCGTGGTGTCTACAAGATGCTCCGACACCAATTTGAAGCAAAGAACATTGAAGTGGTTTTTCGGGAAGCTGACGGGTTCATCCCTCTTGTGACTGACCGGGTGATCTTGCGTCAGGTATTGATCAGTCTATTTAATGATATCGTGCATAATCAACAAGCCCGAAGGCTTGACATTCGATGCAGTGCTTCCAACGACCAGATCATACTCGAGTTCACCTGTCTCCTTGACAATAACAGAACATCTCAAAATTGTAGTAGCAAATCTACAACCGATGAGTTAACCGCCGTTGCGTTTTGGTGTCAGCGGATCCGTGCTCGTATTGAGGAATCCTTTCTGAAGGAGGGTAAAGATAACTACGTCAAACGCACTATTTGGCTTCCCCACTCAGAACAAAAAATATTGCTGGTCATCGATGATCAGGACGCCGTGGTAAATCTTTTCAAGCGATATCTTTCTCAAAGTGAAATGCTTATTATTGGGGTTAGTCATCCTGAGCAGGCGATCTCACTGGCCAGGCATTTGCATCCAGCGCTGATAACCTTGGATGTCATGATGCCACAAGTGGATGGGTGGGAGTTGCTTCAATTGATCAAATTGGACGATTCGTTAAAAGAAATACCCATTATCATTTGTTCAGCATGGGATGATCCTGATCTTTCTCGTTCTCTCGGCGCGCAGATTTATCTAAAAAAGCCGGTTACCCAAAAAATGCTGCTTGACGCTGTTAATTCGCTCATCAACCATTCATGACCCATACTGGTGGTTTTTCCACCTGCCTCTACATTTATTCCCGCTCAACCTTTCGTTTTTGAGAAACATCGATTGATTGTTTGGATTGATAAACCGGATTGATCTCATGCAACACTGAGGTGACCAATTCAGCCAATTCATTTCGGTCGAGAGGTCGGTTGATCAACAAGTTGAACAAACCTTTTTGTCGAGGGCTGAAGGTGGGTGGAGGGTCACTTGCGGATATGATCACCACGGGGATCTTACGCATTTCATTATCCTGCAGCATTTGATTCAGCAAGGTTAAGCCGTTCATATCCGTAAGATCAAGATCCAGAAAGACAACACCAACAGGCAAGGTTTGCAGAAAATGTAAGGCTTCCTTCCCATCCAAAGCCGTTAGGATCTTATAATTTCCAAAATTTACATCCAGCGGATCTTCCTCGTTGAATTTTATAGCTTGCGTTACAAATCGGGCCATGCTCGGATCGTCATCCACAACAAGTATGCTATTGACCTTGAGATCTAATTTCTTTACTGTCTCTTGTAAGACAAGCCGCGGTACAGGTTTAACCAGATAGTCGATGACTCCTTCCGGTAAATTGGAGGATCGATTTTGTCTGCTTACCGGTAAAGGAAAGGAAATGATCGGGATTTCAAAGGGTGGATTCTCCACGAAGGCTTTGACGTCTTCGTAGTCAACCAGGTTTTCATCAATGATCACCGCGCGTGGAAACGTTTTTTCTACCACTGTGCCAAGTTGTTTCGCGTCGGTTAAAATGGTTACCTTATATCCCTTGATCATCTTGGTGAACACCCTGGCAGAAAAGGCATCCAGGGTCAGCATCAACAACAGCGGGATTTTATCCACCATCAGATCCGATTCTTCCTTTGCGGCTTCAAGAGTGGAATCTTCATTGATAATTTGCACGTCATCGATCTGCTGATGGAATGGAACGGTAAAATGAAAAATTGAACCCTTCCCTGGTTCGCTTTCGACTCCCATTTCGCCGCTGTGCATTTGAATAAAACGTTTACCGATCGACAACCCCAAACCGGTCCCTTCCAGGGAACGCAAATTTTCTTTACCAATTTGTCTGAATTCATGAAAAACCTTGGGCAGGTCTTCTTTCGCGATACCGGTCCCCGTATCGATAACCTCTACACGCAACAATTCTGGTGTTGAGCGGTAGGCTTTGATGGTGATGCTTCCTTTACGTGTAAAGCGTAATGAGTTCGTGACCAGGTTAAGAAGAACCTGGCGGATCCGTGTGCGGTCAACAAATACAGGCGGTAATTGTGGATCAATATCCATGCGCAATTCAAGCCCTTTGTTGGTGATCGCGGTTTGAACCATTTCTCTGACATCTTCGGCAATTTCGATGAAATCTATTTTTTCTTTGAACACGGTAAATTGTTTTGCGTCCATTTTGCCCATGTCCAGAATGTCATTGATCAATTGCATCAAATGCGTGCTGCTTTTATAGATCTCTTTAATATCATCGTAGAGTCCGGGAGGCCAATCTTTCAGGTCATCATAGGTTTCAGGAGAGTTTACCATCAAATCGCTGAATCCGATAATAAAATTCAACGGACTTCGTAACTCGTGACTTACTGCCAGTGCAAAACGATCGCGTTCTTCTCGCGCCTTATCGGCCTGTCCGCGTGCGTAAGTAAGCATCAGATTCATGCGATCCAGTTGGTAATTTGCGTTATTGACGTCCTTTAACAATACGCTGATTTCCGCTCGATGCTCACGAGCTTCGTTCAATCGCTGCAGCGCCTCGCGATAATGTTGTGAGGCTGCTTCGATGGATATGATCAGATTATGAGAGATCCCCCAACCCACTACAGTAGATGCCAGGGTGGAGAGTATCAAAACAGTCGTATAGGCTTCCTTTAGCGGGGGTAGAATCTCAAAATGCGGCCAGATCAGTGCCAACGCGATCAAACCGGCTTCAAGGATTAGTGCCTGTTTAAAACCCAGCATGACCTCTGCCATGATGGGTAGAAAACAGAATAATAAGACTATCTCAGAATGTTGGTAGCGGCTTAGTGACAAAAGGATCATGGCCGTTAACCCCACATTCCAAACGATCTGCGCCAGAAGATAGTATTTTTTCAATAAACGCAAGGAAAAAATACCGACGATCAGCATCCCCAGTGAGATCAGGTACAAACTGGGGCTGAATACTGCAGGCCATCCCAGGGTGGCAATAATATGAAAACAACCGTAAACCCCCAACGTGGTTCCCATTACCTTCTGTGATACCGATTGCAACAACTCCCTGTCTTCCTTTTCCCATCGCAAAAAGGAAACAATTTTCCGCATTATCCACTTCAATCGAAAGCTCATAAGGATAATGTTATCACAAGCAAATACTCCATGTTATCGATCTGAATAACGTGAATTGTGCTCATTTCCTTAATAAATGAATCAAGAAAAACGGGAAATTCTCATAAGATATTTTCCCGTTTCAATATTTATCCTTGCTCTTATTGGGGGATTTTCTTATCTTCCCAGGGTTTTACGCTCACGGTTCTTCTTGAACTTTTTGACCTGTTTGGTGACCAAATACCCGCCGCCCAGCAATGCGGGGATAGCCGCCGAACCACACACCAGTGTCCCTGGCTGCAATTCACTCTTCTTTTCAATTCCGACCTGATAGATTGTGTCCGTTCCTCGTATGCGTGAATCAATGGGAGACAAACGAAGATAATAGGTTCCATCTTGCGGGGCAGTCCAGTCCAGTTTTGCCGAAGCGTTGGAATTCTCAGGTCTAGCCTCGCCGATGTAGGTGACTCCGTCCGGTTCATACAAGGTTAATAAAGCCGCAGAGCCCAGGTGCGTTGGTTCTGTGTAGAACTGCAACTGGTCGCCAGCCGTAACTGGTACCGAGATCCAGTCCGCCAGATCACCCGTACCTGTTTCAATGCGAGAGAGGGGGGCGCACCAGTTATGGGCTTGGGTATTCCCTATACTCAAAGAGTTGGCTCCAGTGATGTCATCATCCCCGGGGGTATCTCCTTCGTACTCATCGGTGGAACAGGTGTCAATGAAAAATGTGGTTGTTTCTGCCACGCTGAGGTATTCCTCTGCGTTCCCCACGATATCAACGGCTCTTAACCTGAAATCATAAGATTGACCGGGTAACCCCCAGAAAACCAACTCTCTGCTTTCAGCGCCCGGCATTTCTGGCCAGTCTGCCCACTCCCCTCCTGGATTTCGATATTGGATTTCGAAATGGTGAATCCCCTCTGTGCCTTGCTCCACATTCCAAGTGAGCAGAACTGCGTTGGTATTGGTGATATCGGGCAAGTCATCCAAATGGCTGATGGGCATGATCGTGGCTTCCGCAACCGTGAATTCCTGGGTGATCTTTGCTGATCCGGTGAGGTTGCTTGCTTCCACCGTCCAGATATAATCTCCTTCGGGTAATAGCCCTACGTTCCAACTTCCTCCATCCTGCCAATCCAGGGTTTGTGCAAAACCATCAGGTCCTGTCAACGATGATCGGGTTTGCGTACCCGTCTCGACCGTCCAGGCTAAGGTGAGGTCGAGACTGGATGTGATCGTCTCGGGCAAACTGAGTACCGGCGGTTGTGGAGGATTGATGCGGCTCAAGGCTTTCAAGGAAGCGGCGTTATATGCACCGATCAGGTTGTCTGCCAGGTTTGAATCTCCATCCTGTAACAACTCATAAGTCCCGCCGAAATCCGCATCCGGATATAGCAGGGCGGTTATATTACTGCCGACTTGAATCGATCTGACATTATCTAAAAACGAGGTCGATAAACTGCCCAAATTGGCATATTCACCAATATCCAGTACTGCACAAGTACCCTGATAATCAGGTTCGGTGTACAAAGCCACTTGATTCTCCGTCGGTGAACAAGCCGGCGGCAGTGCCGGACATTCATAACTCTTGGTAAGTTCCGTGAGGCCTTGCGAATCAACCGAATATTTTCCAGCCTTGTCTTTGATCAATAAGGAAAGGAAAAACGTCCCATCTGGAATTCCTGCTTCACACAGGTTGATCTCTTGCGTAAAGGGAGTGGCGGTGATGGCATTGCCTATCGCCTCCCAGTCGCCTCGAATGTTAACCATGATCTGGCCGCTGTCCAGGGCGGTGTCATCATACATCCAACCACTGACATTAACCGTGGGAGACGTAATGGCCGAATATGGTGCCGGACTGGTAATATTGCCCGTGGGTGTGGCGACGTCTCCATTTTGTGAAACATAGGTGTTCCCGCTGGAACATTGTGATCCATATTCCGGAAAAGCGCTTGCTTCAGAACAGGTTCGAGGCCTGCCGCCATTGATGCCAACTTCATCGAAAACAATATCAACGGATGTGCCCCAGACCGAATTGGGGGCCGTATGGACATGGAAATGCAGGTGATTCCCCGTGCTGTAACCTGTATCGTCAACATTGCCAATAAACTGCCCTTGCATTACTTCCGCGCCCTTTACCCGCAAGGCCGCAGGTATTGAGTTTTGCGCCAGGTGGTAATACACCTGGTAAGTAGTGGGCGTTGTGCTGGGGTCTTCCAGCACTATGAAATTCGAGTCTGTTGTGTTGCCATTTGGATAAGTCCATTGCGCGTATTTCACATATCCGTGCTTGGCAGCTTTGATCTCGAACATACTTCCGTCAGCGAAGTCGAAAGCGTATAAACACGTTGAAGGGCAGGACTTGTAGGTGAACACATGTCCAATGCTGCCGGTTAACCTAACCGTCTTCCCTTTTGTCCAGGGAAGCCTGTAACCCGTATAAACCACTCCGTCTTTTGAAACTTGTTGTGCTGCGGGAAGATAGCGCTCCTTCCCCTCCTGCGAGATCATGCTATCAGGAATGGCCATTAATTCTTGCGCGAAGGTCGGATCAACTTGAAAAACAATGCTCCAGGGTTGACTTGTGTCTCCTGTGGCGTGCGCGATCACCAAACCCGGCTCGCCGCTTTGGATCTGACCGGTTTGTTTATCTACAAGACTGAACCAAACCAACGCCAGGTTTCCGTCTTCAGAATATTTTATTGTGTCAATCGAGATTCTGAATAAAAGGAAAGCAATAACATCTTCCCTTCCAGTCGCGGCTTTTTGAATGGCTGAATTTATTTCGATCTCTGTTGGATCTGTTAAAGTTTTTGGGAGTGGTAACTGCGGGGCTTCTGTGCCTGCAGTTTCGATTTCACCTTCATCCGGAAGTACCTGACAGCCGATTAAGAACCCAGCGATCAAGATACAAGGTAAAAAGATATTTAGAATTTTTTTCCAATGGGTTACCTTCATTATAAAACCCTTTTCCTTTACAGAAATATCACATTACAATGGTGCAAGAAACGCACCAATCATTAAGGTGGGTTTGATGAAGGGGACTTATTCGGTTTTCTTATTCAAAGTAAAAAAGAAAGTGGCGCCTTTGCCGGGTTGTGATTCCGCCCAAACTCGCCCGCCGTGCCGTTCGACTGCCCTTTTAACGACCGATAATCCGATACCCATTCCATCAATTCCAGAATTTGCATGCCCCCTTTGGAAGGGTCGAAATAGGTGTTCAGCAATTGTACTGTCAAAGCCGATCCCGTTATCGCGCACAAAAAATACGGTTTCTTTGATCTCATTTTCGTTACAGCCGATCTCTATCACGGGTGCTTTCTCGTTTCGTGTGTATTTCCACGCGTTTTGGACAAGGTTTTGGGCGATGAGCCTGACCGCCCCGAAATCAGCATAGGCCGTCATACCGGGTTGAATTTTTATCTCAACTTCACGGTCGTGCTCCTGAAGTGTCAGCGTTCGAATGGTGTCGTTAAAAATGTCACTTAGATTAATCACCTGAAATTCAAGGGGTTTTCGGCTGATACCGGAAATGATCATCATGTCATCCAGCATCTCGTTCATGGCAATACCCGCTTTATGGATATAATCCAGGAACTTCTGTCCGTCCTTATCGATCTTGTCTTGATATTCTTTCTGCAAGATATCCGAATATCCGATGATCGCCCTCAAATGTGCCTTTAGATCGTGTGATGCGGTATACCCAAACGATTCATAGTCGTCCCTTTGCTGCACGGCCGTATCGAGTTCTTCCTGTTTCTTATGCTGTTCCGTCAGGTCGATGATGGAAACCAACGTTGAATCCAGCCCCGCTGAACGTAGAGGATGGGAAATGACCTGAACTACAAGTGGCTCACCGCCCTTCCGGATGTGTACCCACGGTCCGGTCTGCCTGAGATCGTCCTTATGTTCTTGCAGCGATTTCATCAAGAGAGGAATGTCTTCCTGCTTGCGAATATCGGTGATTTTCATTCTGCGGAATTCCTCAGCCGCGTAGCCGTATGTTCTGCATGCCGAGGAATTTACAGCCATGATTTCCAGCGTTTTGTTATCATAGATCCACATGGGTTGGGGATTGTCTTCAAAAAGTAAATTAAAACTTCTCTGTACTGCCACGATCTCATTAATGAGCTTCTCTTTTCGTGTTTCGTCGGATTTAAGAAGAAGATAGATCAACAGGGTGGAAAGGAAGACGAACGCCAATCCCTTAATCGTGGAATATAAAACGGCTTTTTCAAGATCAGGAGCCGTCGTAAACGCCAGCTTGTCAGAAAAAAATATCCACAAGACCGAAAAACATCCATAGATCAACGGGATGCGCAAGGTACGGTTCAAGCGCCACTTTTTCATCACTTTACCCCTTATCCTGATGCATTGCTCATAAATACTTCTAAAACCAGAATACAACTATTTATATTAATAACAAAGAAACAAAATCATATCATGGGGTCAGAACCAGCAAATTGTCAAATGACACTTCGACGCCCTTTTGTTTAAAAGTACCTGCCAACAGCCCTACATCCCCATCGATAAGATCATTGTCCTCAACAGCATCCACGTAATCGCCGTTGACATACAATGTCAATTTGGTACCCACGCAATCAAAGCGGATGTGGTTGATCGCTTTTCCTGCATAGATGGTCTGGCTTGGACGCATTCCGTTTTCGGGCAAGATGGATTGTGCACCATCCACCACTTTACCAATACCATAATAACCGTCACTGGAAATAATCGCAAAATAATAATTATCCGGGTCGGCATAGCGGCACTGAATTCCCACGCGGTTGTCTTCAGGTCCGCTGAGTTTGGTTGTGTCTACTTCGATCTTTACGTCCTCAAAATTAACACCGGGATTTGACCAAAGGTCAAAGTTGGCATCGTTCACCGTGATTTTTAATTGTCCCTCGCTCAAGACCGTACTTCCTTCTTCGGCTTCGGCTAGGTTCCAACCACTATTCAGGGACGAAAAATCATCAAACAACAGCACTTTTTGATCGATCAAACCGCTGCCTAATGAAGAAAGAAGCGGGGTCACATCCAGATGGAACCTTGTGGGCACTCCTTCAGGTAAAACGGATGAACCCATGTATTGTCTATTAATACCCACCAGATTACCGTCCTGGTCATACACTCTGGCTTGAAGTTCGAGCAAACCGAATTCTTCCACTCCCGGGTTTTGCACACTGCCTTCAACCCGCAGGATGGTACCTGGTAAGGGTTGATCCTGTCCGGTTGCTGCCCGGTACCAATTTAACAGATTAGCCTTGGAACTATTGGTTGCAAGGAACCAGAACAACAGCAGGCTGCCCAGGGTGACGAAAAACGCGGAGATCACACCGGCCAGTACTTTCGTGATAGGTTTCTCTTCGCTTTCACTGAGAGTAAGGATGCACCAGACGGGCATGAGGAAAATGAACAGCAAAACTCGCACCCAGGTTCTACGGTACCATTTGACTTTTTCCCGATCAGGGATGCTTGCCGGTTCTTTGGATTCCTCTTTCTTGAGTTCACGTCCGCACGCTTCGCAATATTCCGAACCTTCTTTGATCAATTCTCCGCAAAACGGACAAGGTTCTATCACGATCGCAGTCTCATCCGTCAGTTCGCCAAAATCCAGGTCTGAAAAATCTATATTCATGCGCGGCAGTACAGGCTCTCTCATTTCCTGCGGTAATTCACCCACCGGCATGACCTCGGTGACCTTTTTTGATTTATCAAGAGGTTCGCTCGTCGCAAGGAGAACCCGCTCACATGTCGGACAAACCCTCGAACCCGAACGGATAAGCTCCCCACAAAACGGGCAAGGTTCCACGGTTAAGTATGTTTCGTCCTCAAGTGCCGTAAAACCATCCATCGATGCCTGGATATTAATTTGGGGTTGCGACTCGGCACTTTGCCCAGCCATTTTTTCTTCTATTGCTGGTTCAACAGGGGTTTCTTGATCATGGTTCGACGCTGCCGAGAAGAATTCACTTGAATCCTCAACCAGAGGTCCGGTCACCTTTTCATCGCGCACGCCCGGGCTTGTCAGTCGGTTTTGTAAGGCAGTTAAAGATTTTTGGATCAATGTTGAATCAGGATTATGCAGAAGACAGGATTTCATAACCTTGATTTTGTCTTCGTTCGATTCCCAGGTTTCGATCTCCCACAACCAGGCTTGAATATTTTGTGGATTGGCAATAATGATCGGTTCAATGATCTTGCGTGCTTCAATCATTTGACCGGTTTTAATTAAATTGATCGCTTCCTTAAGTGCGTCAGCCGCCATTCTTGAAACTCTCCCGTAGAAATAGTTTCGTCAGAATTTGATACTACATGAATCGGGTTTACCTGTCAATTACCCTGCTTTATCTGTTCTTCCAACTTTATCTTACGAACATGCTCCACGTAATCCAGGCTTTGGTGCCTGAAAAAGGTATTGTAAAGCCTGGCATAATGGCCCTTTTTTTCCAACAATGACTGGTGGTTCCCCTCTTCCAGGATCGAGCCGTTTTCCACCACGATGATGCGGTCTGCCGATTTGACCGTGGAGAGTCTGTGGGCGATGAGGATGCTGGTGGTCTGTTTCAATATCATTCCTAGCGCCTGCTGGATCTGCCATTCCGTGAAAGGATCGATACTGGCAGTGGCTTCATCCAGAATAAACAGGACGGGGTCCTGGACCAACACCCTCATCAGGGAGACAAGCTGGCGCTGCCCCATGGAAAGCCGTGCACCTCGCTCACCCGTTTCACTTTCCAATCCGTTGGGTAGAGTGGACAGCCACTCCCCGCTGCCAATTTTTTTGGCCAGACGCAGGATCTCTTCATCCTTTACGTTTGGCCTTGCGTAGCGGATGTTATCGGCCACCGTCCCGGAAAAGAGGAAGGGAGTCTGTGATACCACACCCAGGATGCGGCGGTATTCATTGAGATCGAAATTACGGATATCTTTTCCGTCGATCAGGATGCTGCCCTTTTGAAATTCATAAAAACGTGCGATCAATTTGGCGATGGAAGACTTGCCGGCGCCGGTTTGCCCCACAATGGCCAGGTTCTCTCCAGCTTCGACTTTCAGGTCAAAATCCTTCAGAACCGGCTCACCCTCCTGGTATTGAAAACTGACCCTATCAAACACGATTTCGCCCTTAAGCCGTGGAACCTGCCTGTTATCACTTTGCGTGACTGCTTTTGGGGTGTCGATCAGGGCAAAAACCCGTTCCGCCGCGGAAAGTCCGTTTTGGATGGACGTCCAGAAGGAGGTGATATTCATCACCGGGAACATGAACCGGTCGAGGCTGAGAATGAAGAGATACCACGCCCCGACGGTGACGATACCTTCCACGGCGCTCAAGCCTCCCGCGTAAACCATCACTCCTGTGGCAATCCCCGCCAGGGCGTTCAGTGTCGGAAAAACTACCCCCAACGCCAGGCCGCGTCGAATATTAACATTGTAGGAAGTCGTGTTCGCCTCAGAAAAATCGCGGAAAATACTCTCCTCCTGCCTGAAATTCTTGGCCACCGCGATGCCGCTGACGGTCTCTTTGATCGTGGAATTCACGTTGGCCATGGCGCGCATACCCTGTTGGGTGGCTTTACGCGCGATCACGCGGTAGAACACGGCGAATACGATGACAACCGGTAAAATTCCAAATAAATAAAGTGATAACCGCCACTCGATGCTGAACAATACGACAGCTAAGATCAGGGCTTCCACCACCTGACTGACCACGTCTGCAACCAGGGTGATCAGTTCACCAAAATCCCTTGTATCCGCGGTTATGCGTGAGACGATTTTCCCCGTTGAGAATTCATCAAAAAATGAAAGGTCATGTTCGACCGCTGCGGAATAGGCATCAACGGCCAATGCTGCCACCACATCGGCTACGGTCTTTGCCGCCACCTGGCGCATGAACCAGTTGAAGAACCAGATCAACAGGCCGATCAGCAAAACCGCCCCTCCTACCACGAACGATTGCCACACGGAAGAAACCTGGGAGAGCATGTCAACCCCCCTGGAGACCAAAATGGGCAAAAGTGAGCCCACCCCGGCAATCGCCAGGGTTAACGCCGATACCACCAGCAGGCGCTTCACTTGCGGCTTGAAATAGACCGCGATACGCCTGGCCAATTCCCGGTCGGTGTATTTGCGGTCGTATTTCTCTGCGTTTAATCCACTAAAAAAGCCCATAATTTGGTAATGAGTGACCAGGGATCAGGATTTAAGGAATCCTGAGTACCTTGTACCTGATCCCTACTGACTGCCTTTCTTATTCACTGAATATCCTCCGATAAGACTCGCTTGTGCGCATCAAGTCGTCATGCGTCCCTGAGGCAGAAAGTACCCCGCCCCGGATCACCAGGATCAGGTCCGCCCAGCGGATTTGAGACAGCCTGTGTGTAATAATGAAGGTGGTACGCCCTTTGGCCGCGGCGTAGATGGCCTGCTGGATGCTGTCTTCGGTAGCCGAGTCTATCGCGCTGGTTGAATCATCCAGGATAAGGATGCGCGGATCGGTGAGAAAAGCGCGCGCCAGGGCCAGCCTCTGCCGCTGCCCGCCTGAAAGGGTGACGCCCCGCTCGCCGATCACCGTTTCGTAGCCTTCCGCGAACCCTTCAATGAACTCGTGTGCCTGTGCAGCTTTTGCGGCCTTAACTATCTCTGCGCGCGTCGCTCCCGGTTTGCCGAAGGCGATATTCTCCGCGATGCTCCTCGAGAACAGGAAAATGTCCTGTTCGATGATGGAAATGTTGCGGCGCAGGCTTTCCAGGTTCCATTCCCGCACGTTCACGCCATCCACCAGAACTTCGCCGCAGTTGGCGTCATAGGTACGGTTGATCAATCTCGCCAGGGAGGTTTTGCCCGACCCGGTCTGCCCCACCACCGCCACGGTTTGACCTGGTTTCACTTTAAAAGCGACATGTTCCAGCACCGCATCACTGCCGGCATATTGAAAGCACACATCGCGGAACTCCACCTCACCCACCATCGCTGAAGAATACCCCTCCAGGTTTTGGTCAAGGTTCTCTTCGCGGTTCATCACTTCCAGGATCCTTTTTGCCCCTGCCATCCCCAGCGAGATCTTCGAGTAAGCCCACAGCGAAGCGAAGGTGGGAAAATCCAGCATGACCAGCAGACCAAAATAACCCACCACCTCTCCCAGATCCAGCCGACCGGCGCGGAAAAGCAGCAAGGCGTGCAAAAGTCCGGCCGCCAGCGCCACCCCGTAAAGCAGTAATGGCAGAAAAAGCGCTTCCTTCTTCCCCTGCTCCACGGCAGCATTCTTGTAGCGCGCCACGTTTCGCTTGAAGAGCCCGATCTCCACGGGTTCCTGCGCCGCTCCCTTCACCGTTTCAATCCCGTCCAGCGACTCGGCCAACCTGATATTTAACGCGCCAAAAGACTCGCGCACCTCTTCGGTGACCGGTGCCAGCCAGTTCATGTAGATGCGCAGGGCGACAAAATAGAGGGCAATGAATACCAGGGGTGTGATCACCAGTGCCGCGTCATATTGTGGTGCCGCAACCACCGGAAAGATCAAGAAGACCAGTGAACCCACCACCAAGTTGAGCCCCGGGCTGAAGAGGAAATTCACCTCTCGTACATCGTTGGTGGCGCGTGCCATCGTGTCTCCGAGCGGCTGCAGGTTGTGAAAGGTCATGCTCTTGCCCAACAGGTTAAGGTAAAACTCGCGCCTGATGTTGCGTTCCACACGCTGGGCGATGAACTCAAAAGCAAAATTCCGCGCCGTCTGCAACACTCCCCGCCCCAGGGCGCAGCCTAGGATGATTCCCGTGATGGCTACCAGCGCCGCACGATCGAAAACTGCCGCCGTGACCACGTTGAACGCCTCCCCCACCTTCATTTGGATGACTGCCAGCATGCCGGCATTGCCCAGCGAGCCCGCCAAAGCCAGCAGGATCATCGGCCACTGCCGTACGGCGTGCGAGGTGATCCAGCGCGCCGGTGATCGGCGGTCGGTTTGGTACTGTTGCGGGAGCGTGAATTCTGCGGCGTTTTCAGTCATAAGGAGGTTAAGTTTATCACCACAAGAAATTAATTGACCTAATTAATAGCACAAGTGACCAGGAAAGAACTTCACTGATCACTTGTGATTTTTAGTTTCTATGTTGTCTATGCGCTATCCCAAAGGTGGAGGCTGCACCGCGCCTGGGACGGCCAGTACGGGCGGCTGATTGCCGCTTTTCATCTCGCGGTAGGTTTGCGTCCAGATGCTGGAGCTGAAGACGGTGTAAACGCCGGTGACCAGGCTCAGCGGCGAGAAGGCCACCGTGAAGAGGAAGATCATCACCACAAAACCGGAGATCAGCCACACCAGCGGACCCGCGGCAAAGAGGCTTGAGATTCCATAGGCGATGGCGCCAGGGATGGCGCTCACAATCGCGCCGGGGATGAGCATCACCGCGAAGACCGGGAGCAACACCAGGGTCACGATTACCAGGGCGAATCCAGCCGCGATATTCATACCCAGCATGACCAGCCAGGTGAGGAAGGCGTTCTTGAAGTTGTGCGCCAGCATTTCCCAGCCGCGTTTGAAGCCTTCACCGATGCCGGCGCCTTCGATGGCGATGGCGCGCACGATGAACTGCCGCCACAGGCCTACAAAGATCATGGCGATCGCCAGCACCAGCAGCAAAAAGCCTGCCAGCACGATCAACCCGACCATGCCGGGAATCTGACCCAGTTCACCGGTTTTGGTCATCCGTATGACCATTACAGCCACCGCGGCGCTCAGGCCGACCACGATCACGAAAGCGGGTGTGCCCACGATCAGGTCAATGACCCAGATACGGAAAGCTCTCACATTCCAACCCATGCGCCAGCCCTCTTTGAATTTCTTTTTGGTGCCGTCGGTTTCATACACGTCCACCAGACGGATCACCGAGGTCTCGGCCGGGTAACGCACCAGTGCCAGAAGCAGGCCGATCACCAGGCTGACGGCAAAGATGATCACCACCATCCAGATGATGGTACTGACAAGTCGGTCAGGCATAAAGAGGGGACTGAGATCCTGTTCGAACCATTGTTCAAACTGCTGCACCCAGGCTGGCGCCGAAGCGGACCATTCCCCGCCGCCCATGTGCATGTTCCCCATCTGATCTTTATTGAAGTTGTAATTGCTGCCGCCGCCCCCACCGCCGCCGCCATTGCCAAGCACACTGCCGCCGGTCAATGCGAGCAGCAGTCCGAAGATCCATAACACCTTATACTGCCAGATTGTGTTCCATGCTTTTTTAATCTTGGTGCTGATATCAAACATTTTTCTCTCCGTTTTAACTTATTAATCAATATACGCTCATTTATTGGGAGAGTTGCATAAGAGATTTATTAATATGGTTTTTAAAACAGGATAAACATGAGCACCTGATCCCTCGTCGCCGAAGTGCCTCAGTGCCTGATCCTGTTCGACTTATTTATCCATGGTCAGCGAGATTCTTCCCCTTTCGATCTCCACTTTCAAAATGGCCACCTCGACGATGTCGCCCACCTGCAGGCTGACGCCCGGTGGCACTTGCGTGCGGTGCAGCAGGCCGTCTTGTTTGACCCCGATGTCAATGAAGACGCCGAAATCCACCACGTTGCGCACGGTGCCCTTAAGCTTCATGCCCACGGCCAGATCCTCCATCTTGAGTACGTCGGTGCGTAGGATGGGCGCGGGGGTGTCTTCACGCGGATCGCGTCCGGGACGCACTAACTGCTCGAGGATGTCGCTCAAGGTGGGCACACCGCAGCCGATCTCTTCTGCCAGTTCGTGCAGCGGTCGGGATTGCAAAGCCCCGATGGCTTTTCTTTTTTGCTCCAATGGGTCGGGAATGCGGATGCCGGCCATCTTCAACACCGCCTCAGCCACCGTGTAGCTTTCGGGATGGATGGCGCTGGCGTCCAGCGCGTTCCTTCCGCCGCGGATGCGTAAAAAGCCGGCTGACTGTTCGAAGGCCTTTGGCCCCAGCCCTGGCACGGACTTGATGGCTTCACGGTCGGCAAATACACCATTCTCATCCCGCCAGGCCACCATGCGCTCGGCTAATTTGGATCCAATGCCCGAAACGTAACCCAAAAGCGCCGGGGAGGCCGTGTTCACGTCCACGCCAACGCTGTTGACCACGTCTTCCACCACCCCGGTCAGGGCGGCGGTCAGGGCAGTTTGGTCCACGTCGTGCTGATACATACCCACGCCGATGGAGCGCGGGTCGATCTTGACCAGTTCGGCCAGCGGATCCTGTACGCGCCGTGCGATGGAGACCGCCCCGCGGATGGAGACATCCAGGTCGGGCATCTCGGCACGTGCCAGCGGGCTGGCGGAATACACCGA
>CAZNAF010000002.1:0-71550 GCA_964570925.1 uncultured Anaerolinea sp. | reverse complement strand
CCTTGGGGAAGCATGGACTCTCAAGAGAGTGCTACGCGACCAGAGTTCGTCAGGTCAGCTGACACCTGCACTTGCAGCAAGTGCAAGTGTTTACAGAGACCGGCGCATAAATCCCGCAAAAACTGAAACTATGTGGCACGGATTCAAGATTTTGACTCATAACCCGGAGGTCACGAAGTCCTCGCCAGAGGAGTGGTAAGTGCCCGGAAGGGGTATCGAATCCCCACAAGTGGGACTGTGTCCACTCCCCGCTACTAAAAACCACCAGAAATGGTGGTTTTTCCTTTAAAAACCATGTGAAATGAGATTGGGGCTCGTAACTCAATGGTCGTTGGTTTAAATCTACTCCTTGCAAAAGATTTTGAAAAATAATTTTGAGCATTCTTTTTTGTCGTCTATAGCCATCAGTTTACTAATGTAAAAATATATGTCATAATTTGTATATTCGATTATTGCATTGAGAAAAAAACCTGATCAATGACATTTTTAAATTTATTAATTGTTGAAGATTCTGCATCTGATGCCGATTTATTGTTGCTCCAATTTCGCAACTCGGAATTTAAGCTGAACTGGCGGAGAGTGGAAACCAAAGCGGAGTTTTGTTCTGCTCTCGAACAAGAAAAATGGCAAATTATACTTTCTGACTTTAACCTGCCAAGTTTCAAAGCGCCTGAAGCATTAGCGATTATCCAGGAAAAAGACCTCGATATACCCTTTATTGTCATCTCTGGAGCGATTTCTGAAGAAAACGCAAACCAGTTAATGAAAGCCGGCGCTTCTGATTACCTGATGAAGGGGCATCTTACGAGGCTTCTGCCATTAATTCAACGGGAACTGTTTGCGGCGAATATTCGTGCTGAAAAGAGGAAAGCGGACAAGGAAAAAATTGTTGCCCTGGAAGAGTTAAGAAAACGCAATCTGGAACAAGAAATCATTATTAATTTTATGGCACAACTTCGAAAGTGCCAAAAACTTGATGAAGTCTATTCATCCCTGCTCGAAATATTTTCACAAGTTTTTTCTTCCGATCTCACCCTTTTTATCGTTCATAAGGATAATCAGCGGCATGAAGTTCATTGCCTATGTGAAAAAGATAAAAAAATATTGACCCTGGATGATTTTTTACAGGCTTCTCTTAAGGATTTGTTAAATAAAGATATTGTGGAATTTGACTGTACTAATCATTCAGAACAACATTTTCTAAGTTCAATCTTCCAACAATTACATCTCAATACTAGTTTTAACTCCTGTCTTATGATTCCGATCAGATCGGAAAAGACTTCGATTGGCATATTTATATTGTGTGGTTGTTCAAATGAACAATTTGCCTCTGAACAGATCAATCTGATCAATAGCATGGCTGAAATCGCAGCGATAACCATTCAGCGCATGAAATCCTTGGTATCTTTGGAACAAATGGTAAAGCGGAGGACTAAAGAACTCGCTGCATTATATAAATTGGCCTCAATAACCACTAAAATGAAGGACTTTCAAGAAACCTTATCCCTGGCCTTTGAAGAAGTAATAAACGCGCTGGATACCAGGTGGGGGGTGTTATTTTTAATAGATAACAAGTCTGCCAATTTACAATGCAGCGCGGTTTTCGGTCTCTCGGAAGAATACGTTTCTCATGTAACCAATGCAGAAAGAGCCACTACCGTGGAAGGCTCGGTAATTATCTCTCGTGATGTATTGGTTATCCCGAATATTAAAAAGGATTCACGGATCTCGGGAGTTAAAGATTTTTCATTGCATAAGGATGTTACTTATTTGGGAGTACCCATCCTTGTAGAGGATAACTGCATCGGTGTTTTTTCTGTTTTCCGAAATTCAGGGGAGGTCTTTAGCGTCGAAGAAATTACCTTTGCGACCGCGCTCGCAAATCGTCTGGGGATCATTTTTCAATATCATGAATTGATAAAGTCCGTAGAAAAAAATATTGCTCTGGAAGAACGTGCCAGACTTGCGCGCGAATTGCACGATTCGGTGACGCAGACTTTATACAGTGCGGCTTTTTTCGCGGAAGCCGGTTTGGATAAAATCGAATCTGGAGATATTCCTCAGGTCAGGCACAGCCTGGAAACCCTCGCGAAAATTTCGAACCAGGCTTTGAAAGAAATGCGTTTGCTGATCTATCAGCTCAAACCTGAAAGTCTTGAAGATGAAGGGGTTGTAATTGCCCTGAAAAAACGGATCGAGTTTGTTGAAAACAAGATCGGAACAAATATCCAATTTGATACGAACCTTGCTTCTCGACTCAGTAACAAGATCGAAGAAACCATTTATTGGGTTATTGTCGAGGCTCTGAATAACGTGATCAAACATTCACAGGCAACAAGGGTTTGGGTAAAACTAAATCTTCTGGAAAATGGTTTATCCATTCTCATTAAAGATGATGGGATAGGGTTTGACCCATCAATTAAACCAAATGGTTATGGAATCAATAACATCAATGACCAGATCGTCGAGTTAAACGGATTCGTAAAAATATATTCAGAATTAGGGCTGGGAACCGAAGTTCTTATCGAATGTCCTCTCGACAACGAGAGCAAAGAACAAATCCTTTTAATAGGTTAATAATTGGAGGATAATGGAAAAAAGTATTAGAGTTTTGATCGTAGACGACCATCCTCTGGTTCGTGAAGGCATACGTTCCTTTTTGTCCACACAGTCTGGCATCGAAGTTGTCGGTGAAGCGGATGATGGCATAAAGGCACTGGAACTGTCGCTATCCAAAACCCCGGATGTCATCTTGATGGATCTGAAAATGCCCAATTTGGATGGAATTGCCGCGACTCGTGCGATCAAAGAAAAGCTGCCTCACATAAAAATATTGGTCATTACCAGTTTCGCTGACGATGAGCAAGTGTTCCCGGCTATAAAATCTGGAGCTTCGGGTTACCTTCTCAAAGACTCTTCGCCACATCAATTACTTCAGGCGATTTTGGATGTATACCATGGCGAATCTTCCTTGCATCCGGTGATTGCTAGCAAACTTCTGAGTGAGTTTTCCGGTCCTTCCCCCAAAAAAAAAGAACTTGACCGTTTATCAGTGAGGGAACTTGAAGTGCTTCGCATGATCGCCCAGGGAATGTCAAACCGGGATATCTCGGAAAACTTGAACTTGAGTGAGAACACGGTCAGATCTCATACCAGCAATATTTTAACAAAACTACACCTGGAGAATCGCACTCAGGCATCTTTATACGCAATCAAAGAAGGACTGACTGAGAGGATCCCAAAGAATCCAACAAATTAATTCTTTGATACAGAACATATTTTTCATCTTTTAAGATTAAAAAGACCATGTTAAAAATGGTCTTTTTGTTTAATGAGTTTCGTTTGATTCTATGTTTGATAAATTTATTACTGGCGTATTCTGTAATTGTGGAAAACAATCCGGCAATTATAAAACCCGAAGTAATTTACATTATAAGCGCGTCTGCTTTCAGAGAGGAGGCAATTTCCGCGTTATTAAAAGTTGTGTTCCCCGATATCGAACAGATAGTTTATTCCGATTATGCCATTGCTGAAGAAGTTTTAAAAAAAAACCTTGAAAAGGCCAGCCTGCGAATCATCGACGGCAGTCATTTTTGCAGTCTTAGCCTCGAGAACCAGCTTAGCCCGCTACATCCTAGAAAAAACGCAAAAACGGTCTTAATGCTGCAAGATAATGAAGACCTTTCACGTTTTGAAAACTATGCAGACCTGATAATTCCCGGGGAATATTCAGGCAATGAATTTATTGAAACAATCCATGCACTGTATCGGATCGATCAACCATCAATTATAAACGGGAGGTAGATTCATGAAAGCATTAAACAATATGAGAACAGCAACAAAATTGATCGGTAGTTTTTTGATCATCGCTATCCTGGCGGGGGTTGTCGGCGTGCTGGGTATCTTTTTTATCCGCAAGATCGATAACGCTGACACCAACCTCTATGAAAACTACACCGTACCCATTTCTCAGTTAGAGACGATTAGTACCCATTATCAACGCATACGGGTGAATTTGCGTGAAGCCATCATCGATACAGTCGGGAGCACTGACCAGGTCTCTTATGACAAGATAGATGATTTTTTTGTCATCCTTCATGAAACTGCGCTGGAATATGAAGCGTTGATTGAAACCGCTGAAATGAGAGAAATTTTCGAGGTCTTCAATGAAAATCTTGTACTTTACGAAGATTATTCCATGAAGATCATCGAGCTGGATAAAAAAGGGCGTACAGAAGAGGCCATCGCTTTAATGCGGGGAGACGCTTTTGCCAGCGCTGAAGAAGTGAAAAACACGATCGCCCAAATGACGGAAATGAAAGTCTCGCAAGCCCACGACATCGCAGCCCAAAACACGGCTTCCGCAAATCAAGCCACAACCATCATGATCATCATAATTGCCGTGGCCGTTCTCCTCTCGTTTGGTTTCGGGCTTGTGATCAGCAATTCCCTCACCAGGCCACTGGCGGTCCTGGTTCAGGCCGCCAACGGTCTCTCCATTGGCAATTTACTTCGTGAACTGGATGATAAAACCAAAGACACGGTCCGATTACGAAAGGATGAGGTAGGAGAGATCGGAAAATCCTTTGACGCCTTGATCGAATACATGCAGGAAATGGGTGACGCGGCCAATATTATTTCGCAAAATGACCTCACTGTCAACGTCTCGCCAAAATCAGACAAAGACGAACTCGGGAACGCGTTTGTAAAGATGATTGCCAGCTTGCGTAATTCTCTCAGCCTGGTACAACAAAACGCCAACAGTCTTGAACTTGCGTCGACGCAATTGGCCGCCGCAGCAAACCAGTCTGGTCAGGCGACTTCGCAGATTGCCACCACCGTTCAGCAGGTTGCCAAGGGCACCGCGGATCAGGCCGACTCTGTGAATAAAACCGCCTCCGCCGTGGAGCAAATGGCACAGGCCATCGAAGGTGTTGCCAAGGGTGCTCAGGAACAGAGCAAGGCCATCACCAAGGCTTCTGAAGTGACCGAACAGATCAATGCGGCTATACAGCAGGTCGCCGGGAACGCGGCCGCTGTCACCACCGATTCCGCTTCTGCTGCTGAAGCCGCTCGAAAGGGAACACAAACGGTGGAAGAGACCTTGAACGGCATGCAGAACATCAAACAAAAAGTCGGCATCTCCGCGGATAAAGTACAGGAGATGGGCAAGCGTTCTGAAGAGATCGGCAAGATCATTGAAACCATCGAAGACATCGCTTCTCAGACCAACCTTCTGGCACTGAACGCCGCCATCGAAGCGGCTCGTGCTGGCGAACACGGTAAAGGGTTTGCCGTTGTCGCAGACGAAGTGCGCAAGCTTGCTGAGCGGTCTTCCCTGGCGACCAAAGAGATCGGAGAGTTGATCGGTGGCATTTTGAAGACTGTTTCCGAAGCCGTGAAAGCCATGGAGGAAGGTGTAAAAGAGGTTGAGTCAGGGGTTAGCACAGCCAATCAGGCCGGTTCTGCGTTATCCGAGATATTGGTGGCAGCCGAAGCGGTAAACAAGCAAGCCATGGCCGCCGCTGAAGCCACGCAGAAAATGATGACCGCTTCTTCCGAATTGGTTTCTGCCGTCGATTCAGTTTCCGCAGTGATTGAAGAGAACACCGCCGCCACTGAAGAGATGTCCGCGAACAGTTCGGAGGTCACCCAGGCCATCGAGAGCATCGCCAGTGTGTCTGAAGAAAACAGCGCTTCCATTGAAGAAGTCAGCGCCAGCGCGGAGGAAATGAGTGCTCAGGTGGAAGAAGTGACCGCATCCGCCTCTTCACTCGCGGAGATGGCACAAACCTTACAGCAAGTCGTTCAACAATTCAAACTTAATAATGACCAAGCAGGTTTAGTTTCTAATAAAACGAGCGCGCCTTCCATCGATGATGAGGATCTGTAATATGGAACAACAACTGGTGATTTTCGAGTTGAAAAAAGAATTTTTTGGTGTTGATATCGCTTTTGTGGAGGGGATCGTTAAACTGCAGGAGATCACCCGCATCCCGCAAGCGCCTTCCTATGTTGAGGGAATCACCAACCTGAGGGGGAGTGTACTGCCGGTGATTGACTTGCATAAGCGCTTTGATATGGATGTGCCGGAGCGTAACGATGAGACAAGAATCGTCGTGGCAAATATTGGTGAAAAGAAAGTAGGCATGATCGTTACTGCGGTCAGCGAAGTATTGACCATCGAGGAAAATATCATTGAACCTCCCCCGAATTTGACGACGAACATGAAAGCGGATTTCATCACCGGTGTGGCAAAAATTGACGAAAGATTGGTCATATTGATTGATATACAAAAGATCCTCACGGAGGATGAAAAACAACAAGTTGAAAAGCTGATCAAGTGATTGAATTTTCTCAGAAGACCCGTAAGGGTCTTCTGAGCTTTATTTTTCCCAGTTTTTAATTCATTTTTATTGAAAAATTTTGGCATTCTAATGGATAATAAAAAATCATTATTGGTCTGTTCAATTCATTGGAGGTGCTTGTGATTAGCCGAAAAAAGGAGCCGCCAGCGAAGGGTGTCATTGTTTTTATCGCGGATACAAGTAATCAGCCTAGTTCAATTTGTGATTACCTAATTGAAGAAGGCTATTCCCTTTCCATTTACACCTCCGCAGACCTTGCCCTTAATGACTTCACGAATTCAGAATTACCTTTGCTGATAATCACAAACATTTATTTGCATGGAATTGACGGTTTCCGATTTTGCAGATTGTTACGTTCTCAAGAATACAAAAAATATAACGCAACGCCTATCTTGGTCGTATCAGCCTTTCATGATGGAGCTGAGCCCGCAAGGATTGTAAGGGAATTAAATGCCAACGCATTTCTGCCTCTTCCCTTGGAAAAGGAGAAGTTCCTCTCTACGGTTAGATCGCTTGTTGAGGGAAAAATTCACAGCACGAAGACGAGAGTCTTGATCGTTGAAAGTGATGAAGTTTCAACTCGCGAATATAAAACGGTTTTTGAGTCCCATTCCATGGATGTGGTCATCTGTCAATCATTAAAATCTGCCAGAAAAAAATTGGAAAGACAAAATTATGAAATTGCCATCATTGCCCATCAGCTTCCCGATGGCTCAGGTGGAGACTTACTTCAGGAAGTTCGCACTAACCATCCAGAGACGATTTGCTTGATGATTACTTCTGATGAACGACCGGAACTGGCGACAACGTGGATGCGTTTAGGGGCCGCCGCTTACCTGCGTAAACCCTTTGATCCTGAATACCTGTTAACCCTCTGTGAAAACGCTCAGCGCGAACACGCCCTCCTTAGCACCCAACAGCTGCTGGAAACGAGGACGAAGGAATTGGTCGAAAGTGAATCGGTCTTTAGAAACGCCATGGAAGCCACTCGGGACGGTATGTGGAAATGGAATTTAACAACCAATGAGGTGTATTACAGCCCGGCTTATTTTGAAATGCTGGGCTATAAAGCCAGCGATTTTTCCGGCCGCGTGGAATCATGGTTGGACCTTTTACATCCTGAAGACCGGGATATTACACTGGAAGAAAATTTTAAATGTATTAACAATGAAATTCCGTCGTTGTTTGTTGAATATCGTATGCGTGCCAAAGATGGATCCTGGCACTGGGTTTTATGCCGTGGACACGCCCTCAAGCGTGACGAGAACGGCATAGCCCTGGAGATGATCGGTACCACGGTTGATATGACCCTGCAAAAGGAACTCGAAAATTCAATTCACCAAAAAGAAGAATATTATCGCAGGATAATTTCTACGACTCAGGATGGTTTTTGGGTGGTCGGAAATCGCGGTCAATTTGTGGATATTAATGACGCGTATTGCCGGATGTCAGGCTACACACGGGAAGAGTTCCTTCAGCTTGGGATAAAAGACATCGATGTTTTGGAAAATGAGACCGACACACAAAATCGGATCCAAAAAATCATCGCCGCGGGTTCTGATTTTTTTGTGACCAAACACAGGCGCAAAGACGGCAGTGTGTTCGACGTGGAAGTCACTGTCAATTTTCTCGATTTGGATGAGGGACTTTTTGTTTGTTTCTGCCGTGATATAACAGAACGTTTAAGAAATGACACAGCGTTACGGGATAGCGAAGAAAAATATCGTTTGCTGCACGAGACAGCCGGAATTGGCGTCGGTTATTATACGCCTGAAGGAGTGGTGATCTCTTATAACCAGCTGGCTGCTCGCCACATGGGGGGAAACCCGCAAGAATTTTATGGCAGATCGATTTTTGAATTATTTCCAAAGGAAGAAGCCGAAGTTTACTTCGATCGTATCGTAAGATCCGCCGCTTCAAATGAACCGATGGTGTATAACGATCCTATCAACCTGCCCACGGGAGTATATTGGTTTGAAAGCACCTTTACTTCAATCAAAAATGAAACAGGAAGCGTTATTGGCGTTCAGATCATTTCTCAGGATATTACAGAACGTAAGAATTATGAAGAGGCATTAAGGCAAAGTGAAGAGAGATTTCGAAAATTATCTGAAGACTTGCCCAGCTGTGTTTGTTCTTTTCTTCCTGACAGTCAGATCACATACGGCAATTCCGCCCTGGCTTCCTACCTCGATACACCTTTTTCAGAATTGATTGGTAAAAAATACCTTGATCTCATTGATCCAGCCCAAAAGAGCATCGTTGAAGAAAGGATCCAAAAACTTACGCCCCAATATCCGTTCGAGACTCATGAGGAAGTTCACATTCAAAAGGATGGTGAAACGAAGTTTTTTGAATGGCGTAATCGTGGATTCTTTGATGAGGATGGAAAACCCATCTATTACCTGGGGGTTGGGGTAAATATCACCAAACGGCGCAAAGCCGAGATGGCTTTGCAAATGGAAAAGGAATCCCTTTCAAAATTACTTTCATTTTCAGAAAACCTTTTGGAACAAAACGGTTCTGGCTTGAATTATCAACAGATTGTGGATCAACTGACCATTATTTCGGGCGCCAAATACGTTGTTTTTAACTTGTTTGAGGAAAACGGCAAAGATTTTCAAACTGTCGCGATTAGCAGCTTGGCTGAAGAAATAAAAAAGGCTAGTCAATTATTGGGTTTTGAATTGATTGGAAAGAGATGGCCGCAAGACGACGAACTGATGAAAAGGATTAAAAAACTACCTTTCTCTCATTATTCCTCCTTGGTGGAACTTGCAGGAGGAGTGCTCCGGAAATCATCATTAAAAATGGTAGAAAAGATGTTCCAGGTGGGGGAGGTGGTAATCATGACCATCGCAACCAGCCAGACAATCCTTGGAGATTTTACCATCATCATGCCGGCAGGGGTTTCTTTCACAGCGGAAGAAACGGTTTCCATTTACACCCGCCAGGTCGGATTAACACTTCAACGAATCAATGCAGAGGCTTTGTTGCGGGATAGCGAAAAGAATTTTCGCACTTTCTTTGAAACGATTGATGACATTATTGTCGTTGCCAAACCAGAAGGTAACATCCTATATGGCAATTCAGCCTTGGTAAAGAAACTTGGTTTCACCCAGGATGAGTTGAAGGAAATGACCGTTATCGATCTGCATCCGATAGAAAATAGACAGGACGCAGAAGAGATCTTTAAAGCCATGTTCCGCGGTGAACGCGTCAACTGCCCCTTGCCACTTGTTACCAAAAAGGGCGCGCTTATACCGGTGGAAACACGCGTTTGGTCTGGCCAATGGAATGGTGAGGATTGCATTTTCGGCGTTTACAAAGACTTGAGCGCGGAACAGGAAGCCCAGCAGCGGTTTGAACGCATCTTCCATAGCAACCCAAATCCGATGGGGCTAACGTCTTTACCGGAGCGCAAGTTTACGAATGTCAACGAAGCCTTTCTAAAAATGTTGGGTTACGCCCGACAGGAAGTGATTGGAAAAACCACCCTTGAACTTGGTCTCTTCCCCCAAAGTGAAGAGCAACAAGAGGTAGCGAAGACCCTTGCCATACAAGGAAAAATCCAAAATTTTGAACTGCAGGTCAAAGCCAAAGACGGTCGACTATTGGACGGGTTGTTTTCTGGAGAAGTCATCGAAAGCCAGGGAAGAAAATCATTTCTGACCGTGATGGTGGATATCACCGAACGAAAACAAATGCAAAAAGAACTGCAGCAATCCCATAATTTACTGGATTACATTATTGAACATAATCGGTCTGCGGTGGCTGTTCATGATCGTGACATGCGGTATATCTATGTCAGTCAGCGCTATCTTGATGATTACAAAATAAAAGAAACGAACATTATTGGCAAAGGTCATTATGAAGTCTTCCCTGATCTACCGCAAAAATGGCGTGATGTACATCAGCGTGTGCTAAAGGGAGAAGTGTTGAGTGCCGAGGATGATCCTTATTATCGCGAGGACGGTACTGTGGAATGGACGCGTTGGGAATGCCGCCCCTGGTATGAATCAAAGGGCTCAATTGGCGGGTTGATCGTCTACACGGAAGTGATCTCTGACAGAAAAAAGATCGAACAGCAGATCATTCAGGAAAAAGAAAAAGCGCAAAAATACTTGGATATCGCGGCGGTTATGATGGTAGCGATTGATATCAATGGAACGATTACCATGATCAACAAGAAGGGTCTGGAAATATTGGGATATGATGATCGTGGGTTGGTTGGTAAAAACTGGTTCGAAACCTGTATTCCGCCCGAGCAAAGGGAAATGGTCGCAAGGGTATTTAAGGATATCGTGGACGGAAAAGTTAAGGAACTCGCTTATTACGAAAACTTCATTGTGACCAGATCGGGCGAACGGCGCATCATCGGCTGGCATAACACGATCATCACAGATGATAAAGGGAAATTCGTTGCTTCACTTAGTTCCGGCGAAGACATTACCGAACGGAAAAAAATGGAAGAAGATTTGAGGGTTAGTGAAGAAAGGTACCGTCTCATCGACGAAGCCAGCCAGGATCTTATTTACAGTTATGATCTCGAAAGTCGCTTTACACATGCAAATTCTACTTTATGTGAGCTGCTTCAACTACCAGAGCAAGCCATATGCGGTAAAACGCATCGGGAGTTAGGGTTCCCGGAAGAACAATGCGCCGAATGGGACCTCCTTCACAGGCAGGTTATTGAAACGCGGCAGGGATTGATCAAAGAGACCATCACTCCCATACAGGGTTCTTCGCCAAAATACTTTGAGGTGGTTCTGAATCCGATCTTTAACGAGCACGGAGATGTGATCGGCATCGCGGGCACAACCAGAGACATCAATGATAGAAAGAAAGCCGAAGAAAAGATCCAGGCTCAGCTGACCGAATTGCGCCATTGGCATAAGTTGACCCTCGGGCGTGAAGACCGCATCATGGAGCTTAAACGAGAAGTGAACGATCTTTTAGCAAGTAATGGTAAACCAATTCGGTATCCAAGTGTACACGAGGAAAAAAATGACTGATCCAATTTTTCTCGCGATGTTTCAAAACATTGCTTTATTAATCAGTTCGGTCCTGACAATTGATATTCTCTTTTTAGAAGGAAAGACTAGGAATGGGGTTTTACGTAGATTACTGGTCGGGTTGATTTTCGGTCTTGTTGGCATTATCTTGATGAAAACCCCATGGACATGGAATGATGGGATTTTCTTTGACTCGCGTTCCGTCTTGATCGTTGTTTTGGGATATTTTTTTGGACTAATTCCCACCTTGATCAGCTCGGTAATTTTGATCAGTACTCGGTTGATCATGGGCGGTTCAGGTGCCATAACCGGCTCTCTGGTTGTGCTGGCGATGACCTTGATCGGTTTGGGCGCACGTTATTTGATGAAGAAAAATATACAGGCTACCAAACCCTGGCAACTATTCATCATGGGATTTGTTTCACATCTGGTCATGCTGTTGATAATGTATACCTTGCCTGACAATCAGGGTGTACTTTTGGTAAAACAAATTGCTTTCCCGATTCTTACGATTTATCCGATCGGTGTGACAGGGCTTGGACTCATCTATCTTGGTCGTATCAAAAACTTTAACACGCGCCAGGAATTACTGCTTAAAAATGACCAGTTGAATCGCACTGAACACATGGCGAACGCCGGCGGTTGGGAATGGGACCTGGAACAAAACCATATGTATTGGTCTGAAGAAACATTTAAGATGCATGGTTTTGAGGTAATGAAAGAAGAATTGCTTTCGACAGAAATGATCGAAAGAAGCATCGCCTGTTACGCTCCTCCAGACCGAGAGGTCATCATGCGGTCTTTTAAAGAGTGTTGTGAAAAAGGGAAGAGTTATGACCACGTGGTACGTTTTAAACCTTTGGATCATGACGAGATATGGGTTCGTACAATAGGAACCCCTGTTTATCAAAACGGAAAAATCATTAAAGCGAATGGGATCATTCAAGATATCACCGACCAAAAAGTAAAGGAAGAAATTTTCATGGCGCGAGATCGCCTCTTATCTCTTCCGAATTCCTGTATGGTTGATGATTTATTCGATGAATTCATTGATCGGATCAAACTCGTTACCCAAAGTCAGCATGTCACAATGATGTTTTCAGAAGGCATCAATAAAAAAATGGATCAGATTTCATTCAGCCTGAGCGAAAAATCCAGGAAAAAGAATGATGAAATATTTGCGCTTTATGCGCCTGCAAATTGGGAAGAAATTTATCAGAACTGCGCCAGAAGCCAACAACCGGTTGTTCACAACGATTTTTCATGGCTATCAGGTAGCGATGTGCCGCGAGGAATCAGTCGTGAAATTCTTATTCCCATCTTGCGCAATAATGAGGTGGAAGCGGTCTTCGGGGTGATTAATAAAGGATCAGACTATTCCTCACTTGATTTAAAGATGTTTGCTGAGATTGCAGATTTTGCCTGGGACATCATCGCGCAAAAGCTAAACGCGCAATTCGCTGAAAAAAACGCGCATTTATACCAGCAAATCGTGAATACTGCCCTGGAGGGCATCTGTTATCTGGATGCTGAAAGCCGCTTTATTTTTGTCAATAAGGCATTCGCGAAAATGCTCGGGTATGATCCAGAGGAATTACTCAAACAAGAATATGTTGTGTTTCTTTTTCCTGAAGACCGGGTGGAATTTTTGTATCGTTTTAAGGAACGGAAAACAGGCAAAAATGAAATGTACATCCAAAGGTTCCAGGCGAAGGATGGTCATGAAATTTGGGCACAGGTTTCGGCCACCGCGAAAAAAAACCCCGCAGGAAAATTTTCCGGTTCCTTTGCCATGTACACGGATATTACCGCCCGTATGAATGATGAAATGAAGCTAAGTAAACAGGAATATGAATTACGGGAATCATACGACCTTTTAAATGCTGTATTATCCAGCACCAATATGATGACCGTATACCTGGACTTAAAAATGAATTTCAAATGGGTAAACAAAGCCTACGCAGAAACCTGCCAACTGCCGCAGGAGGTTTTCCCGGGCAAGAATTATTTCGCGCTTTTCCCAGATGCGGAAAATCAAGCCATCTTTCAAGAGGTTGTCGACACTGGCGAATCACTTTTTATTAATTCGAAACCTTTTGAGTTCCCTAATCAGCCAGATCGCGGGGTTACCTATTGGGATTGGAGTCTTATCCCGACCTATGATGAACAGGCGCAGATTTCGGGCCTGGTATTCACATTATTGGAAGTAACTGAGCGGGTCAAAGCGGAAATTGAGGTTCGAAAGAGCCATGATCTGCTATTAAAAATCATGGATGTGAATCCGGCGTTGGTCTATGTGATCGATATAGAAACCCTTGACTTATTATTCGTTAATCAATCCATGATCCAATCCTTGGGGGAGTATAAAGAGAAAAAATGTTACCAATACTTGCAGGGGCGTTCAGACCTCTGTCCCGACTGTACGAATCAGTATTTTGATAAACAGCCTGAAGGAAAAACCCTGGAACGGGATCTATACAATTCCAATAACCACCGATGGTATCACGTGTCTGATAAGGTCATTCATTGGTTAGATGGTAAACTGGCCAGGTTTAGTACAGCTGTTGATATTACTATCTTAAAAGAAGCGGAAGCCAAATTGAACGCCAACCAAAAAGACCTCCTGGCTATGATCGAGGAAGGAGAGAGTTCTCGTAAAGCGTTGTTAAGCCTTGTTGAAGACCAGCAAATAGCCGAGGAAAAAATCAGACAGATCAATCAGGATCTTGAAACCAGGGTCCAGGAGCGCACCGCGGCATTATCTGTTGCCAATCAGGAATTGGAAGCTTTTTCGTATTCTGTTTCCCATGATCTAAGAACACCCTTAAGGGCCTTGGACGGCTTCAGTACCGCGCTTATCGAAGATTACAGTGACAGTATTGACCAGCAAGGCTTGCATTACCTGTCGCGTATTCGAGAAGCATCCACTCGCATGGACCAGTTGATCGACGATCTGCTAAACCTTTCCAGGATTACAAGAGCTGATTTTTCACGTGAAGACGTGAATCTAAGCAGAATGGCCAGGGAAGTCTCAGACAATTTGATCATTCAAGTTCCGCAAAGAAAGATAAAAATCAAGATCCAGGAAAACCTGGTTGCAAATTGCAGCCCCAAATTGATGAAGATCGTTTTCGAAAATTTATTGGGAAATGCCGTTAAATTCACTCAAAATTGCCCAAAGGCAGAAATTGAATTCAAGCGTCAGAAAATAGATGACAGAATCGTCTATGCTATCAAAGATAACGGTGCGGGGTTTTCTATGGAATACGCCAATAAATTGTTCATACCGTTTCAACGGCTCCATTCAGCGAATGAGTATAGCGGAACCGGGATTGGGTTAACTATCGTTAATCGGATAATCACCCGACACGGCGGAGAAATCTGGCCAGAATCAGAAGTCAACAAGGGAACGACGTTCTATTTCACTCTGGGAGAACATTAATGCAACGAAAAAGTATCATGCTGATCGAAGACAATCCAGATGACGAGGAATTAGCCTTGTTGGCCTTGGAAAAAATCGGTTTACCCCATGAATTGAGTGTCCTGCGGGACGGGCAGGAAGTGATGAATTTCCTAAATGATATTAAGGAACCGTCCGGAAATGAACAAATACAAAATCTTCCAAAAGTAATATTTCTTGATCTAAACTTGCCTAAGATTGGCGGTCTTGATTTACTTAGGGCGATTAGGGCGAATCCTGTTACGGTCAATATTCCGGTGGTGATTTTAACCTCTTCCAATGAGGAAATGGATATTCTTTCCAGCTACAATTTGGGTGCCAATAGCTATGTTCGAAAACCGGTGGCATTCAAACAATTTATGAAAGTTGTGCAGCAACTGGGTGAATACTGGCTTGAATTGAATGAGATTACCTCCTGAAAAATGTAGATAAGAAATACAAATCCAACTATTTTTTTTTTGTTGGAGATTCGTGCCTTTGGCATAGCAAAGGGGAAGTCTGGTACCCTAGAGAAGGTGCTATCAAGGATAATTTAGAATCCAGGTTGACCGATAAGCCGCTTTATAGCCCACAAGTATGGGTGTCATCTAGCGACAGATTACTTTTTTTGGATTCTTATCCGAAAAAAAATTTCAGTTAGAAAAATATTGAAAATTAGAAACAAACCCAAGCTTGATTATTGAGAATCTCAATAACCATAATATTCTCATTACCGCGGAAAACCCATAATCATCAGTATCATTGGAAAAAAAAACAATGGGTTGGTGGAACGCTCTTTCTGTTTGTTTCATTTATAAGAAGCATAAAATCGATTACTTTGTCCAGAATACCCGTTTCCACGAATAATCGTTATTGACCGGCTGCTGGTTTGATCAGTATGGGTGACTTTAATCTGTCGAACATCCATGTCTGTTGATTTCGCCTGAATGATGCCTTGTCTCCCTTCCAGTTGCATGATCACGGAATTCCATAATAACCTTCCGTAAATTGTTGGAAATTCAAATCTCTGAAAGGTAGTTTCCAAACGATCCCTCATTCATGAGGGCTTTTTGTTTTCTTGGATGGCAGATTGAAATTTCTCGTGCTGGCAGGCGATTTGCGCCAACGAGCTAAGTTCCCTGGAAATCCTTCTGCTGTTTGCTGCCCGACAAAACCTATGAGCCGCTGCTCTAAATACTATCAGGTTCCCAATCTTGATATGTATGTACAAAGATTATACAAAAAATATACAATCCCTATATCAAATCATATAATTGGATAAATGAGATAGGAAATAACATGAATACACATTCAACAGCAACTATTACCAAATCTAAAAAAATCAGTTTTCTGAATAAAGTTCCCCTATCAAAAATCGTCATAGCAATTTTTGGCTCTAAAGGTGATGAAATGAAAACGATACCCTTAAAATATAAATTTCTATCTATATTTATCACTTTGGTAATCCTGTTTGGTTTACTACCTGTTACCCAAGTTGCTGCATCTTCAAATAAAATCACTTTAGATGAATTTAAATCTGCCTTGAGTACAACGGACTCCTCCAAGGTAGTGGGAGTATTTGTTGACGATGTCATGGCTCTTAAGGTGGTAAAGCAGATTTCAGAAAGTCATGTTTCAAATCATGCAAATACAGTCTCTCGATTTGGTCAAGCCGATCAATTCGGATCGATTGGTTTATTGGCTCACAATTATCTGTCGGGAATTAATTTTTCAAAACTTGACATCGGTTCAAAGATCCACCTGGTTTATGGTGATGGCAGTTCGGAAGAATACAATGTTATAAATATTGAACAATATCAAGCACTGACCCCTGATGATCCATACTCGAGATTTATCAATCTTGACGAGCCCGATTTACAGATTTCATCCGCAAACCTGGTGAATAAAATGTACGGTACCAGCGGAAGTCTTGTCTTGCAAACCTGCATCAGCAATGAGGGTGATCCCGCCTGGGGACGACTATTTGTAATTGCAACACCCGTCAACAAGGATTAAGGTTATAAATCTACTGACCAAAAATTCGAATGGGATAAATTTCATTTTTAGACCGCGAACAGGGACACTGTGATAGAGAGCAAAATTAGGGTGTCAGTTTTGTCAGCAAGTCAATATCATCGAGATGCCCGTCTACACCTCTCACTCAAAACCACCAGAAATGGTGTTTTTTTAAACGGTATACAAATAAGGATCGGGACTCATAACAAAATATTTTTCGTGTTCAGATTATGAGGTTTTATGGAAGGTTACTCAATGTGGGATAAGAACAATTCAACGATCTTCGGATCGAATTGTTTGCCGCTCTGTTCACGCAGGTATTGAATGGTCGATTCTTTGGATTGTGCTTTGCGATAAGGCCGCTTGGAGTTTAGAGCATCATAGACATCGATGATCGAAAAAATCCTTGCTGACAAAGGGATTTCTTCACCTTTTAATCCCTTGGGGTAGCCGCTACCATCCCATTTTTCATGATGATAATAAGGAATTTCAAGCGATTTGGCCAGATACTTGATCGGAAGAAGCATATCGAGTGCAAAGATGGGGTGTTGTTTCATGATTTCCCACTCTTCTTCATCCAAACTGGCGGGCTTTTTTAATATGGAATCAGGAATTCCCATTTTTCCGATATCATGCAACAAGGCACCATAACAATAATATTTCAGATCTTCTTCTTCTATCCCCATCCACCTGCCCATTTTTCTTGTCATCTCAACGACCCTGCGGCTATGTCCTTCCGTCTCATAATCCCGCAACTCCAAAGCGTGCGCCCAACCCTCCAGGGTTGAAATGTAGGCTTGAACAAGCTCTTCATTAGCATTTCGAAGTTCTTTAATAAGGCTGACATTTGCCAGATCCAACTCATTTCTGCGTTGCATGATCGTTTTTTCGAGATTTGCCTCCTTGGACACATCACGCAGGATGAACATAATTTGTCCGCAATAAGGAAAAACTTCCAGACTATAAAAATCGCGTTCGCAATTAAGATCAGCGGGCGACTTCTGCGAAAAGGTATACTTTTCAATGCGATCCAGGACAAGTGGTTCCGTTTCGTTTGTGATCATTTCCTTAAAAATATCTTCATAACCTTCGAGTTCGCTGAATAGATCACTGATGTTCAGATCAGCATGCAATTCCAGATCCGATGAAAGATAGGCATGCAAATTGTCAGACCAGACCGATAATTTCAAAGATCGGGTAAAAAGAGCAAATTCAATCTTTTCTTTTTCTAATATGAATTGGAAAATTGAATTATCCATTGGTGAATTGAAACTGGCTGGCCAATAATACAAAAGCGTTCTCCACATTCTCACCAGTCTTGGCACTGGTTATTTGAAAAGGCACTTTGTATTCTGCAGCTAAGTTTTCAACCTGAACGATACTGGCTGAATCAGGTTCGACCAGGTCGGCCTTGTTTCCAACAATGATCATGGATGCATCCGGGCTGCTTTTGAGCATTTGATCAATGTATTTTTCTTTTAATTTGTCTATGGTCTCAGGTCTTGTAAGGTCACAAACCATCAGTGCACCGGCGGTGCCGTGGAAATAATGAGCGCGATGGTTTTCATATTTATCTTCACTGGCCAGGTCCCAAATAACCATGTGCAAAAGTGTTTGTTGGTCCAGCGAAAGTTGTTTTCGAAAAATGCTGACGCCAATGGTTGTGATATATCGTTCGTCAAAAATATTATAAACAAATCGTCGGACCAGGCTGGATTTTCCGATCGCAAAATCCCCCAACAAACATACTTTTCTTTGAACAACAGAATTTTCAGGTTCCATAAATTCGCTCCACCTCTTTCTGTTGACGAAGATCTCTTTACTCTGTGTATTGAATTTTGATAGTAATAATTATACAATAATTTTTGAGTAATTTTCTATCGTTGGGCTCCTTGACAATGGCGAGAACAGGAGGATGTATACCATGGCAGGATCCAGTGAGGATAGCAAAAAAAATGAGGTCGAAAACATTCGCAACATCCTTTTTGGCGATCAAATCAACCAAACCGAAGAGAGATTTCGACAAATTGAGAACTCCATTAATACCTTGCGTTTGGAGAACAGCAAACTAAGGGAAGCGCTCGAGGCTGAGCTTTCCCAGCGGGAAAAAAACGAGAATGAACTACGTAACCTGATCACGGAACTAAAAGCCCAGTTGTTAAAGGAACGCAAGGAGAATTTCAGCGACCAATCTGAACTGCTCTCAGCCTATAAAAAAGCGATCGACTTATACATGTCAAAAGTCAGCAAGTAAAACTGCGACCAGACCCGTAAAGTGATCGATATGACCCAACAATCCGACCCTACAAAAAATACAGAACTATATCAATCGGTTTCAAATTTATTAAGCCCCGATTTTTCACGACTTCAAGAAAAGATCACGGCACTGCAAAACGCACTTGATGAAGTGACCTCACTTTCAAATCCACTACCAAAAAATATTCAAAAAATTAGCAAACAGATCCAATCGTTGCAAGGGGAGATCGCTCATGCACAATTGGAATTGCAATCGTTGCAGACAAGTCTTGCGGATCCCGATAAAATAACCGAAATAATGAAATTAGGGATCCACCCTGCTCTTAAACAAGGGATCAAATCAGACCCGATCGGTTATGGTGATGTCATTGCCCCGGTAATTTCACCCGCAATCAGAAATCAAATTCGTGATTCAAGGGATGAAATGGTTGAGGCGCTGTCTCCGATCATTGGACAAACCATTGCGAAGGCTATCGCCGAAGCTTTTCAGGATTTCAGAAGACGGCTGGATGCACAATTAAAACAGGGATTCAATTTTCGCCAACGCCTGCAGCAGGCTGGCGCCAGGTTAAAAGGCGTCTCTGAAGCCGATCTGCTCATTCGATCAGCATTTAATTATTCGATCACGCATGTTTTTTTGATCCATCGCCAAACGGGTCTTTTGCTTAAACAGTTGGCTTGCAAAGACGATATTCAAGACATGGATCTGATTAGCGGCATGTTAACGGCTATCCGCGATTTTGCGAAGCAGACCATCGGCCAGGATGAACACGATCTCGAAGACATACAATACGGGAATTCACACATTCTTATTAAGACAGGCCAATACGCTTATCTCGCGGCAGTCGTTGAAGGCATTCAGCCTGCCTGTTATACAACTCTTCTTGAAACCTCCATTCACGAAATTAATGTCCGGCATGATAAGGTTTTACGGCAGTTTATAGGTAACATGGATCAATTGCCGGACTTTTCACCAGAACTGAAGAAAATCCTCGAGCCCGACCCCAGGGAACTCGAACCATTTTCCACAACTTCGGAAATAGGTGATCAGAAAAAAGTTTCTGTTTGGCCAGTGTTGATCGGTCTTGTGGTCTTGTTGGGCATCATCGCGTTTGGATGCGTTTATTCAATTAAATTACTACCTGTTGCCTTTCCAAAACAGCCGACAGCAACCGCCGTCATGATCACTCCAACACCAACCAACACGCAGATGCCACAAGCCACGGAAACACCTCGACCGGTTTATACTCCCGTACCCACCCTCGCCGTGGATCAATACTTTGGTGTCATGACCGGAAATGTGTGGGCACATGAAGGACCTGACTACAGCACCGAACGAATTCCGCTGGTGGTTGCTACTTCCACAAAGGTCGAATTGTTGGCCGTCTATCAAGATTGGGTGAAAATCACATGGGATACTGCTTTTGGCGTGCAGGAAGGCTGGGTCCCTCTGAAATTCGTGGGTGTTCCCTACGACATTCCTGAAAAGATCATGACTCCTGCCAGATAATGTGCAGCGTAAAAAAAATCCGCAAACACCTTATAAAAGTTTGCGGATTTTTTGGCTAAATATAACCTTCCACGTCTAGAACCGCTTGCCCTCAACTGTGCACATCTGGGGGATGAACAGCAACTTACAGGTCGACGGGGACTGCGAAATGCTCGGAAACCTGCTCAAGGTGTGGAGGTCCAAAAAACTAAACGCCAAGGCCGCCTCGTTCCGCCAGCACCCTCAACAACCCGGATTGCAGGTCGGCGGCTTTGGCTTCCAGTTCCACCAGTTCAGCCAGCATTTCCACGGCGCGCAGGTGCTGGGCGTAGTTTAGCAGGTTGATGCGTACGTTCAAACTGGCGGCGGTCAGAGCGGCACGGGCGTGTGCGGCGCCACTGCCCGCGTCAGAGATGGCGTTGAGGTTGCCAAGGCTGGCCGCCAGATTGGCCAGTTCTGCCACGCGCAAGGCTTGGCGGGCGACACTCAGGGGTACTTCAGCAGCCTGGAAGGTGGCTTTTTCAACAGCCTCGGCTCGCGCCGCTTTTTCAGCATCGCTGTCTTTGGGCAGTTTGCCGGCCTGCATAAAGGCTTCGAAAGCTGACGCGTCCTGTTCCACGGCCAGGGTCAGGCTGCGACGAAGACTTTCCGCTTCCTCCAGCACGGCGGACATTTGAGCTTCCACCTCCGCGTATTTCTTGCGTCCCAAGGTGAGGCGGGCCACCATGGCCACCAGCGCCGCGCCCAGCGCACCGGTGTGTGCCGCGGCTGAACCCCCGCCCGGGGTGGGGGTTCCGGCAGCCACCCGCTCGATAAAGTCGTCTTCAACCTGGACGGCGCTGCTTAAAGATGCGGCAGCCATTTTTTGCTCCAGTACCTGCTCGTTGTTGAACGCGTCCAGCTGCAAATACCAACGCGCGGAATCGACCAGGGCCTCCTGCGGGATCATGCCGATCAGTTCGGTGTGGTGGATCATAACTCCATAACGCGCGGCTTCCCGACGGATGGCTTCGACCACAGTGTGTATGGCGGTCTTGTGAAAATTGGTCAGGTTCATCGATACCTGGGCGCGACCTTCCACCAGCACGCCCATGCCTTTGACAAAGCGGAAACCTCCGGAGGATTGGCGCACAACTTTCGCGATCTTGTTGGCAATCGCCACGTCATCGGTGGTCAGATAGACGTTGAAGGCGATCAAAGGCTGTCGGGCGCCGATGACGGTGGCCCCGGCAGGGCCCAGTTCGCAGGGACCGAAATCAGGTTTGCGGGTGGGGTTGGTCTTGATCTCTTCTTTCAGCCCTTCAAACTGTCCTTTACGAATGTTCTCCAGGTTTTGCCTTTCAGGCGAAGAGGCTGCCTCTTCATATAAGTACACCGGGATGTTTGTTTCTTGCGCCACGCGCTGACCCAGCTTTTTAGCAAGGAGGACACACTCTTGCATGGAAATATCCTGTATGGGGATGAAGGGCACCACATCGGTGGCGCCGATGCGCGGATGCTCCCCGGTATGCTGATTAAGGTCGATGGTCTTCGCGGCGTGGGCAATGGCCCGGAAAACGGCTTCGGCCACGACATCTGGCGCGCCCACCAGGGTCACCACCGTGCGATTGTGGTCCAGGTCGGAACTGTGATCGAGCAAGGCCACCCCCGGCATGCTTTGAATTTTTTCGATGATCTGCGCCACGATCTCGGGGCGGCGTGCTTCAGAAAAGTTGGGTACGCATTCAACCAGAGCAGTCATAGATTTACCTCAAGGATGAGACGGGAAAGACTTCCCCTTTTTTGATCACGGTTTTAACCAGGTTGCCGCCAAAGCGATAGCCCAGGTGGCGGTAGTCGCTAACGTTCAAGATCAACAGGTCCGCCTGTTTGCCAGGTTCAAGGGAACCAACACGGTCCGCGCGGAGGATGGCCGCGGCGGCATTAATGGTGGCGGCAGCCACCGCTTCCGCGGGAGTGAGATTAAGATAGCGGCAAGCCAGGGCAAGCACAAATTGAAAGTTCTCGCACCAGGCCGGGCCAGGATTCATATCCGAGGCGACGGCCAGCAAGCCCCCCGAGTCAATGATCTGCCGGGCGGGGGTGTAATGAGGGTCGGCCAGCCCAAAGGGGGTGCAGGGCAGCGAAACGGCCACCGTGTCACTCGCGGCCAGCTTTTCGATTTCCGCGGCGGAGATCTTCACCAGGTGGTCGGCCGATGCAGCGCCCAGTTCAACCGCCAGCCCGGCGCCGCCGATGTTGCCGAATTCGTCGGCGTGTATCTTTAATGGGAACCCGTGCTGCCGGGCGCATTCCAGAATGCGGCGTGAATGCTCGAGGTTGAAGACGTTCTCCTCGCAAAATACATCCACGAAAGGCAGAGCGGGCAGGTTTTTCAGGCTCCATGCTTTCACGGCGGGGATCATTTCAATACAGATCGTTTCAGTAAAGGCATTCGTGTCACCGTGGAACTCGGGCGGCACGGCGTGCGCTCCCATGAAGGTGGGGACGATTTCAATAGGGCCGCTGTGGTTCAAGGCTGCGATCACCTCAAGTTGCTTGATCTCGCTGGCGGTATCCAGGCCGTAACCAGTTTTTACCTCCACTGTGGTAACCCCGTGGGAAAAGTGATTGATCGCGCGTGGAAGGTTTTCTTCCACCAGTTTTTCCAGAGGGGTGGAGCGGGTGGCCTGCACGGTGGCGTTGATGCCGCCGCCTGCGTTCATGATCTCCATGTAGGTTTTCCCCTGGATGCGCATTTCAAATTCATTGCAGCGGTCGCCTGCCCATACCAGGTGGGTATGGGGGTCCACGAACCCGGGCATCACCACCCTGCCTGATGCATCCAACAGCGGTTCACCGGGGTAAGCCGCCAGCAATGCCGCGCTTTCGCCCACTTTTTCGATGATCCCGTCACGCAGCAGCACCGCGCCGTCGGGAATGATCTCAAGGTCGGCCAGGCGAGACCCGCGACGCGGTCCGCCCTTGAGCGTGAGCAGTTGCGAAGCTGAATGGATCAGCATGAATTATTTCTCCAGCATCGGAATTTTGAGTCCGTGTTTTTTGGCGGCCGTGACGGCTTCGGGGTAACCGGCGTCCGCGTGGCGCACGATGCCCATACCGGGGTCGGTGGTCAGCACGCGCTCGATACGAATCGCGGCTTCAGGGGTGCCATCTGCCACGATCACCATGCCGGCGTGTTGGCTGTAGCCGATGCCCACTCCGCCGCCATGATGGAAGCTGACCCAGCTTGCGCCGCCCACGGCGTTGATCAACGCGTTCAAGATCGGCCAGTCGCTGATGGCGTCTGAGCCGTCGCGCATGGCTTCCGTCTCGCGGTTGGGTGAAGCCACCGATCCGGAATCCAGATGGTCCCGTCCGATGACGATGGGCGCTTTCAGCTCACCGCTGGCCACCATTTCGTTGAACTTGAGACCGGCTTTCACGCGCTCACCGTAGCCCAGCCAGCAGATGCGCGAGGGTAAACCCTGGAAGTGGATCTGTTCTTTAGCCATTTTCAGCCAGCGCTGCAGGTGAGCGTCTTCCGGAAAGAGTTCAGCCACGGCGCGATCGGTGCGGTAGATGTCTTCTTCCTCGCCGGAGAGGGCCACCCAGCGGAAGGGGCCTTTGCCTTCACAGAACAGAGGACGAATATAAGCGGGCACAAACCCGGGATAATCAAAGGCATTTTTAACGCCCTGATTGAAAGCCTGCTGGCGGAGGTTATTGCCGTAGTCAAATACCTCGGCTCCTCGTTTTTGCAGTTCGAGCATGGCTTGCACGTGAATCCCCATCGACTCCTTTGCCAGCCTGATGTAATCCGCGGGGTTCTCGCGGCGCAATTTGTTAGCCTCTTCAAAACTGAGCGAATGAGGCACGTAACTGAGCGGGTCGTGGGCGGGGGTCTGGTCGGTGACGATATCGGGCAGAAGCGAGCCTGCCAGAATTTTGTGGTGAATTTCAGCGGCGTTGCCCAACAGCGCGATGGAGAGTGGTTTGCGCTGCCCTTTGGCTTCAAAGGCCAGCCGTAGGGCTTCCTCAAGGCTTTGCACCACCACGTCCACATAACGATGGCGCAGACGACGCTCGCAGCGTTCGGGGTCCACCTCAACGGCAATGCACACGCCGTTGTTCATGGTGACCGAAAGAGGCTGCGCGCCCCCCATGCCTCCCAAGCCGGCCGTGAGCACTATTTTTCCGCTCAAGTCACCGTAACCGCGCAGACGCGCCAGAGACCCAAAGGTCTCGTAGGTGCCTTGCAAGATACCCTGCGTACCTATATAGATCCAGGACCCGGCGGTCATCTGCCCGTACATCAATAATCCCTCGCGTTCCTTCTCGTCAAAATACTCCTGGGTGGCCCAGTGCGGCACAATATTGGAATTGGCGATCAGCACGCGCGGCGCGTCGATATGCGAGCGAAACACAGCCACCGGTTTGCCGGATTGCACCAGCAGCGTTTCATCGTTTTCAAGACCGCGCAGCGATTCGAGGATCGCGTCAAAACTGGCCCAGTTGCGGGCAGCCTTGCCACGTCCGCCGTAAACGATCAACTCATCCGGTTTTTCGGCCACTTCCGGGTCGAGATTGTTCTGGATCATGCGGTAGGCAGCTTCCTGGATCCAACCCTTGCAGTGAAGTTGTGTGCCACGAGGCGCGCGAATGATTCGTTTATCGGTCATCATTCCTCCGAGATTTTCAAGAAATGGCTTGTTCGACGGTATTGAGCAGTTCGCCTGAAGCGATCAACTGCTGGATCTTTTGCATGAGCGGCGCCATGATGGTGTCTGTTTCGATAAAGGGAACGTGTTGGCGTACGAGTTGGTAAGCGGCGCGTGTGCCCCTGCCCAGTCGGGAGGGGTCTGGTTTGCCGTCAAAGCGAAAATCGATGCCCTGCACCGCGGCGAAGACCTCCGCGGCCAACACGTTTTCTACGTTGCGGGCGATGTCAAACACCTGGCGGGCGGCAATGGTGCCCATGCTCACGTGATCTTCGGTATTGGCGGAGGAAGGGATGCTGTCCACGCTGGCGGGATGTGCCAGTACTTTGTTCTCAGAAACCAGGGCCGCGGCCGTGTATTGCACCAGCATGAACCCCGAATTCACCCCGCCGTGCCGGGTGAGGAAGGGCGGCAGGATGTTCTTGTTGACCTTTGAATCGATCAGGCGCGCGATGCGCCTTTCGGCGATGTTGGCCAGTTCCGCGATGCCAACCTTGAGATTATCCAGCGGGATGGCTACAGGCTCGCCGTGGAAATTGCCGCCCGAGATGCAGATGGGGGTGCCGTCCTCTTCCCAGAAAATGAGAGGATTGTCATTGGATGAGTTCAATTCGATCTCAACCGCGCGACGTGCAAAAGCGATCACATCGCGGGCGGCGCCGTTCACTTGTGGTGTACAGCGCAGGCTGTAAGCGTCTTGAATGTCTTGCGGGTCAAAACTGCGCACCATGTGCGATCCAGCCAACAACTTTCGAATGTGGGCGGCTGATTCGATCTGGCCGGGGTGCGGACGGGCGTTGTGCAGTCGTTCGTCAAATGCCAGTAAAGTGCCAGCCAGGGCCTCGATGCTGAGGGCGGCGGAAAGATCCGCCACACAGGCCAGACGCTCGGCTTTATAGATGGCCAGGGCGCCCAAAGTGGAGATGAGCGCGGTACCGTTGGTGAGCGCCAGACCTTCTTTGGCCATCAACTCCACAATGGGGATGCCGGCCTGCTGCATGGCTTGTCTTCCGCTCATGGTCTGTCCCTGATACCAGGCTTCGCCCTCGCCGATGGCCACCAGTGCCACGTGCGCCAAGGGTGCCAGGTCGCCGGAGGCACCCAACGACCCCTGTGAAGGTACCAGCGGATACACACCGCGGTTGACCATTTGCAGCAGCGATTCGATCACCTCCATGCGGATGCCGGAATGACCTTGCAGCAGAGTTTGAATGCGCACGGCCATCAGCGCGCGCACGGTGGCATGCTGTAAAAGCGGCCCGACACCCGTGGCGTGTGAGAGGATGATGTTGCGCTGCAATTCCTTGATCTGGTGCGGGGGGATGATGTGGTCTTTAAAATCGCCAAAACCTGTGGTGACTCCATAGATGATCTCGTTACGTTCGACAAAACCCTCAATGGCCTGGCGGGCGCGCTCCACGCGCTCGACTGCTTTGGGGTTCACTGAAATGGTCAACTCTGAAGGGGATTCCCAGTTGCTGGCAATGCTGTGAATGGCTTCCACGGTCAGATTGTCACCGTCCAGTTCAATTTGGCGCATGAAGTATCCTCCGGATGTGCTAATGATCAGTTACCTTGATTTTACCTTCTTATGAGGCAAGAACCAACACATCAGGCTTATTCATGAAAAAAATCCGAAATAGGGTTTGAGTGTCTTTAACCTCAATCGCTGAATTTCTTAAACGGGTTTAAAAGCATGCATTGAAATTAAAACAAGCAAACTCATGAGAGAAAGGGAAAACGTCAACTCTCGATCAGATCTCGACCCTGTTCCTTCCGTTCTTTTTGGCGGAATACAGGCGTGTGTCTGCCGTGTTTATCAATTCGTCGGCTGACATTCCCGGCTTATATTCAGCTATACCGATGCTGATGGTGATGCGGATGTCATCGCAGAAAGAATAGTTTTCGATCATCGCGCGTATCTTCTCCGCCACGACGACGGTCTCTTCTTTTTTGATCTTTGGCAGGATCGCCATGAACTCTTCACCACCATACCGACCAAAAATGTCCGTCTTTCTGAGGTTTTTAGAGATATTTTCGGCGGTTTCGGTCAGGATCTTATCACCGATTAAGTGGCCATAAGTGTCATTGATTTTTTTGAAATGATCAATATCGATCATCATCACGCAGAACGGATCTTTATAACGCTCGGTCTTGTTGATCTCATAATCCAGTTTTTCAAAGAGCGCACGGCGGTTATAAACCCTGGTTAAAAAATCAACGGAACTCATTTCAAGCAGTTGTTCATTTTGCCGGGCGAGGAGCTGCTCCATGTGTTTTTGTTCGGTGATGTCAAACACGATCCCTACGACCAGTTCGGCTTTCCCCTTATCGTCACGGCGCGTGACCTTGCCCCGGTCATAGAACCATTTCCATCCCCCGTCCTTTGTCTGGATGCGGTAAGTGGTCTCATAGACCGGCGTCATGCCTGCCAGGTGGCTGCGCATATTGTTCATGACATGTTCGTAATCATCGGGGTGCAGTTTTTGGGTAAAAAATTCAAAACCGATCTTATCGGGGATTTCTGCTTTTTTATATCCGAGGGCCATAACCTTTTGGTCATTAAATATCACAGTATTCTCAACCAGGTTCCAATACCAGTTCCCCAGATTTCCGATCCAAGGAAAATTTAGTAATTCAGCGTCATTTTTTTCGGCTTTCATCGCATTCAACAAATGCTCAAGATCCGATATTTTCCCTAATAATTCTTCCCTGGAAAAATCTTCGTACTCTCCCATGTTATCTCCTTCGTTGTGTTCTCGATAATTGCCATTCTTACATTTCTACATATAAAAATTCGTGAGAGTGAAAAGGATATCCAAAACCAGGTTTGATTTTTCAATGAAACGATCATGGATCTGATTCATTCTATCATTTTTGGTTTTCAATATGGAAGGGCTTTTCTTCGCCTGTCCTGATCATACAAGACGCGGAGAAATGGTTGAAAGTTAAAAATAGGTAAGTGACCATCAGGACCCTTTCTTTTTTTTCGGTCTCTCGACCCTAAATATCGTTCAGCAAGGAAACCTGGGGGGACATTCGGCAAAGAAATACCCCAATTTTAAAAATTTTAAGGTTTTTTGCACTATAAAAAAGTGCGAATGCTTGACAAACTGTTTGAAAAATGTTATATTTAACATATAACTCACAAAAAACGAACAAAAATAAAAAAATATGTTAAATTTTTGAGCGAAGAATGGGTGTTATATGTCATACGAGCGAAAAAAGCGAATCAGCAAGGTGATCCATCTGATCCAGCAAAAGAATGAGATTTCGGTAAAGGAAATTGCTGAGCTTGTGAATGTTTCTGAAATGACGATCCGACGGGACCTGGATGTGCTAGAGAGTCAGGGTTTGGTTAACCGGACTCACGGCGGTGCAGTCTTGCTCGATCCAAACAGCAACGTGGTTTACCCCTATATTCTAGGAGAGCAGATCACCAAGAACACCAAAGAAAAAAACCTAATCGGTATTAAAGCAGCTTCTCTCGTTAAGCCTCATGAGACTATATTCCTCGATTCGGGAACTACGACCCCTTTCATCGCAAGAAACCTGAACCCCGAACTTCCGATTACGGCACTTTGCTATACCTTTACCAACGCCATGGAGTTTTACCGACGAAATAATGCCAACTTGATATTGTTGGGTGGATTATTCCACCGCGATTCAAACATTTTTCACAGTGTCGATAACTACGGACTTATTCGAAACACGCGTGCAGACAAGGCCTTCATTTCAACTGGAGGATTTGACCCTGAAATGGGATTGACAACTTTTTTTGACTATGAAGCGGCAATAAAAAGAGAAATGATCCGCTCTGCAAGGCAAATTATAGTCGTCGCTGACTCGACCAAATTCGGCACGATCAGTGTCACGCACTTTGCCGAGTTGGATGAGGTGAACACCATCATCACTGACTCCGGTCTGTCTGAGGAGTATCGCAAGATATTAGTGGATCGTGGGATTGAACTAATAATCGCTGACGAAGGCGAGAATAATTAAAACTTTGAGGAGTGTTTCAATGGAGTTGGATTTTAAAGGTAAAACCGTGTTAGTGACGGGAGGGAGCCGAGGAATTGGTGCGGCTGTCAGCGTTTCATTCGCGGCTTGTGGCGCCAACGTTATGGTCGATTATCTGCCTTTTGATAAAGATATTGAAGGTCTGAAGCAAGTGGAAAGCGAAATTCAAAAAATCGGTGGCGTGATGGACTCCTTTGCGGCGAATGTCGCTTCACCTGTGGAAATGGAAAGTTTGTGTAAGAAAACTGTGGATCGTTTTGGAAGCTTGGACATCCTGGTCAATAGCGCGGGGTTCACATCTCCGGCTGCCGTGCAAACATTAACTTCTGATTTATGGAAAAGCAGCATTGAAGTGAATTTAAGTGGTGCTTTTTATGTTACTCAGGCGGCAAGCCGTTACATGATGGAAAAGGGGTCAGGAAGGATCATCTTTATCGGATCGGCAGGTTCCATTACTGGCGGAGGCGGATCGGTGGCTTACTCAGCCGCAAAGGCCGGCATCAACGGAATGGTGAGAGCCCTTTCCAAAGAATTGGCTCCAAAAGGTATTACTGTGAATGCCGTTTTACCTGCCCTCATTGAAACGGACCTTTTGCGCGACAAGGAACCAGATCTTGAAAAGCGTAAAAAATACATCGAGCGTATTCCGGTAGGGCGATTTGGCACACCTGAGGATGTGGCGTACATGGTGCTTTTTTTGTCCTCCGAATACGCTGGCTTTGTTTCTGGACAGAACATCATCGTGGACGGTGGATCAACCTATAAATAAATTAATAAAAAGATTCGCTCAATCGCTTTGAGCATGTCTAATCATTATCAATGGAGACGAAAATGGAAAAAGCAGAGATTTTGGAAAAAGCATATCAGTTAGGTTTCAAAGGCGAACATGACGTTAGAGGTTGCGCGCAATGTGCAATTGCCGCTGTTCAAGACGCCTTGGGCATTCAAAACGATATCGTTTACAAATCAGCCAGTGGTCTGGCTGGTGGAGCCGGTGAGTGCATCGACGGGAATTGTGGCGGCGTTTCAGGTGGCATTATCGCCATGAGCATGTTCTTTGGCCGCACTCGTGAAGAAGAAGCCTCAAAACAAGGCAGAAAGGACAAATATGTCTCTTTCCGTATGGCCGCGGCTCTTCATGACAAATTTATGGAAAAATACGGCACGGTCATCTGTGGCGGCATACATGAAAAGATCTACGGTCGAGCCTTCAATCTTCGCAAAGATGAAGACAAACAGGCATTTCGAGATGCCGGGGCTCATGAGCGCGAAGATGGTTGTTGCGCCGTGGTTGGCGATGGGGCTCGTTGGGCTGCAGAATTGATCCTCGATGAACTGGAAGCACAAGGGTTGACTCTGGAAGATTTTAAATATTTGATCGATACAAAAAAATAATGTAGGAAAGAAAAATTTCTTCTGTAAAGTTGTTCAATGAAGAGTTATGGGAGTAAAAGGTTATGCCTGAAGCAGATAATGAAGGAAAAATTTATTACGAAGACATTCCCCAGCAGGGAAAGTTGTTCTTCCTGAAGGGATCCAACGAGTTGGACTGGGGGATGAAGAATCGTCTGTCAAGAATTTTCAATCCCAAGGACGGACACACCGTCATGCTGGCCATCGATCATGGCTATTTTCAGGGACCAACCTCGGGTTTGGAAAGAATCGACGTTACCATTGCGCCCTTGATGCCTGAGGCCGATGTGCTGATGTGTACTCGTGGAATTTTACGCTCCGTCGTACCGCCGTCTTTGACGATCCCTGTGGTCATGCGTGCATCTGGTGGGCCTAGCATACTTAAGGAATTATCAGATGAACAAATTGCCATGGATATCGAGGATTGTGTTCGGCTGGGAGTATGCGCGACGGCCATTCAAGTCTTCATCGGTGGAGAATTTGAAACTCAATCTGTCACGAATATGACTCGTATGGTTGACGCGGGTTTACGCTATGGAATCCCCACACTGGCAGTAACGGCTGTGGGTCAAAATATGGAACGGAACGCGAAATATTTCCGCCTGGCAACCCGCATTTGTGCTGAATTAGGTGCTCATTACGTAAAGACCTATTTTGTTGAAGAAGGTTTTGAAACGGTAACTTCTTCCTGCCCAGTGCCCATTGTAATTGCCGGTGGCAAGAAGCGGCCAGAACTTGACGCACTGAAAATGGCGTACAACGCGATTAAACAAGGCGCAGCAGGCGTAGACATGGGCCGGAATATTTTCCAATCTGATTCCCCTATGGGGATGATGAAGGCCATCAACGCCATCGTTCATGGTAACGAAACACCTGAAAAAGCCTTTGATCTTTATCAAACGATTAAACAAAAAGGAACAAATTGAACCTATGAGCTACCTGAAAAAATACTCTGATGAGGTTCAAGATTTCCTTAAGGTGTGTAAATACCTTGCGGATCGGGTTTACGTCACCAGTCAAGGCGGTAATCTGTCGGTCAAGCTCGAAGAAAATCTGATCGTCATCACGCCTACGTGTCTAATTAAATCTGACGTAACCAGCAAGGACCTCGTCTTTATCGATCTGGAAGGAAACATCGTTGAGGGCACGCGCAATCCAACCGGAGAAGTGCCCATGTATTTGAACTTCTATCGTGACAGACCGGATATCAAATCGGTCATTCACTGCCACCCGCCTTATACCAACGCTTTTACCATACTTAAAGGTAAAAACTGGTTGATGAGGCCGGTATTTCCTGAAACCGTTGCGGAAGTTGGCCCGGTTCCGGTCGTGGCTTATGGAGAACCCCTTACACAAAAATTAGCTGACAATTTCTCTCCTTATGTCAAGAAATACAACGCTTTTCTGATGGAAAATCATGGGTTAACAATTCTCAGCACGGCAAACATTTATCGGACAATGCAGCTGGTAGACATCCTGGAAGTGAGTTCGATCTCCATTTTGCATGCTTTAGCGGTTGGAGAGATCAAGGAACTGACAGAAGAGGATGTTCGAAACCTCGAAAAAACCATGAAAACAAGGAACCTGCCGATGATCGGTTTGCCAGGGGTCAATGAATCAATGGTTGACCTCTATTTCCCAGAAAAGCCATAGGTAAATTTGATATCTCAGTTATTTTTTTAGTGAAATATCAAATTTATCCTAGGAAAGTGAGGTGTATCGAAGAAAAAACTTACTAACATTTAGAAATTTAAATTATCAAAAAGAAGAGAAGGAGTGGAGGGTTCACAATGAAAAGGTCGATAGTTTTGAGTTTGTTAGTGGCATTTCTGATCGTTTTGGCTGCATGTGCACCAGTTGCCAAAACCGAAGCCCCTGTCGCCGCAGAAGAAACTGCGAAAGACGTCACAATTGGCTTCATTCCCATGACCCTGGATAATGAATACTTCATCACCATGGTCAACGCAGCCCAACAAGAAGCAGACAAGCTTGGTGTTGAGTTGTTAGTGCAAGCCGGCACTTCACATGGAAGTGCGGAAGAGCAGCTGCAGATCGTGGAGACCATGATCACGAACAAGGTTGACGCCATCTGTATCGTACCAAGCAGCTCAGTAGGTTTGATGACGGCTCTGAAGAAAGCGGAAGAAGCTGGTATCCCTGTGATCAACCTGGATACAGCCCTGGATGCAGAGCTGGTCAAGAGCAGTGGTCTGAAACCGGTACCGTTCATCGGCACCAACAACTATGACGGTGCGAAACTGGCCGGCGAATACGCGTTGGAGATCACCGGAGGAACCGGCAAGGTAGCTATTTTGACCGGCATCGCAGGACAGCAGAACGCAGCTGACAGGCGCAATGGTTTCTTTGATGTGGTAGACGGCAAACTTGAAGTTGTGGCAGAAGCCTCAGCGGATTGGGAAGTCGAAAAAGGATACAACGCAGCCCAGAACATGATCCAGGCCAATCCTGATCTAGTGTTGATCTTTGCGAGCAACGACAACATGGCTCTTGGGGCCATCCGTGCCGCGAAGGAAGCTGGAAAAGACATCAAAGTGATCGGTTATGACGCGATCGGCGAAGCATTGAACGCGGTGAAAGCCGGTGAGATGGCCTCAACCATTGCCCAGTTCCCGGCTGAAATGGGAATCCAGGGTATTCAGGCAGCCATGACCCTTCTTGATGGCGGCACCATGCCCGATTACACCTACACCGAAACCCGCCCCATCACCGCGGAAAACGTTGATGACTTCATGGCTTATCTTGCTCAGTTCAAATCAGCTGACGCCGCCGCTGCAGAAGAACCCAAAGAAGAAATCACAGTTGGCTTCATTCCCATGACCCTGGATAATGAATACTTCATCACCATGGTCAACGCAGCCCAACAAGAAGCAGACAAGCTTGGTGTTGAGTTGTTAGTGCAAGCCGGCACTTCACATGGAAGTGCGGAAGAGCAGCTGCAGATCGTGGAGACCATGATCACGAACAAGGTTGACGCCATCTGTATCGTACCAAGCAGCTCAGTAGGTTTGATGACGGCTCTGAAGAAAGCGGAAGAAGCTGGTATCCCTGTGATCAACCTGGATACAGCCCTGGATGCAGAGCTGGTCAAGAGCAGTGGTCTGAAACCGGTACCGTTCATCGGCACCAACAACTATGACGGTGCGAAACTGGCCGGCGAATACGCGTTGGAGATCACCGGAGGAACCGGCAAGGTAGCTATTTTGACCGGCATCGCAGGACAGCAGAACGCAGCTGACAGGCGCAATGGTTTCTTTGATGTGGTAGACGGCAAACTTGAAGTTGTGGCAGAAGCCTCAGCGGATTGGGAAGTCGAAAAAGGATACAACGCAGCCCAGAACATGATCCAGGCCAATCCTGATCTAGTGTTGATCTTTGCGAGCAACGACAACATGGCTCTTGGGGCCATCCGTGCCGCGAAGGAAGCTGGAAAAGACATCAAAGTGATCGGTTATGACGCGATCGGCGAAGCATTGAACGCGGTGAAAGCCGGTGAGATGGCCTCAACCATTGCCCAGTTCCCGGCTGAAATGGGAATCCAGGGTATTCAGGCAGCCATGACCCTTCTTGATGGCGGCACCATGCCCGATTACACCTACACCGAAACCCGCCCCATCACTGCGGAAAACGTTGATGACTTCATGACATATCTTGCTCAGTTCAAATAGAATAAGGGATCCAATATAACAGACGCTCTATAATTCTGATTATTAGGTCCTTGCTCAAATCCTAGACCTGGAATCCCATTCCAGGTCTAGGAACCAAATAGGTAATCTATCTGCTATAATTTTTTTATAAATTAATTGTACCGAGCGTAACCAATAAGGAGTAAAAATGAATAATCGAATTAGTGCACTTCGAGAACGTTATTTTGAGACCACCCCTGAAGTTTGTTCAGAAAGAGCAAAATTATTCACTCAGTCTATGAAAGAGACTGAAGGTGAATACATTGCGTTAAGACGTGCGAAAGCTTTTGCGAACGTTCTTGATCATATGACGATTTTCGTCGCGGATGACGAACTCATTGTTGGTAATCTGGCGAGCAAACCGCGCTCGGCTCCTGTTTATCCTGAATATTCCATTGATTGGATTGTCAATGAATTTGCCGGGAATCCTTACCCATTAGACAATCGTCCGGGAGACAATTTCATTATTACTGATGAAACCAAAAAAGATATCCTGCCTTTGTTGGATTATTGGAGAGGAAAAACAGTATTTGAAAATCTGAGAAAAAACCTTCCCTTGGCTTGTAATCAAGCCTGGGATATGGCCGCGATAGATGATACCTGGGTTTCCTCTGCGGCACTTGGCAATCATATGGTGGATTTCGAATGGGTCTTGAAGGAAGGTCTAACCGGAGTCATCGAGTCTGCTAAAAAACATCTTGAAAAGATCGACCTAACTCAACCAGACGCGATTAAAAAATCTTGGTTCTTGCAGTCGGTCATTATCGCCAATGAAGCAGCCATTCGATTTTCAAAACGGTTTTCAGAAGAATGTAGCCGTTTGGCTGGTCTACAACGGGATCCGGCAAGAAAAGCAGAACTGGAAAAATTAGCTGAAATAACCCTGAATGTTCCTGCGAAACCCGCCACCTCGTTTTGGGAAGGCGTTCAGTCTGTTTGGTTTACATTATTACTCGTCCATATTGAGTCGAATGGACATGCCAATTCAATAGGCAGGTTCGATCAATATTTGCATGACCTCTATGTTGCTGATATTAAAAATAAACGAATTGCGCGTGACGGTGCCTTGGAGCTTATTGAAGCCTTTATTATCAAGTGTAATGAATTAAACAAACTTCGTTCGTGGCCTGACACTTCCATGTTCCTTGGTTATCACATGGCTATTAATCTTGCCGTTGGTGGCCAGACTGAGGATGGTAAGGACGCGGTTAATGATCTGTCTTATCTTGTTCTTGAGGCTTGTGGAGACGTCAAGTTATTCACACCCTCAATTTCTGTTAAATGGTTTGAGGGAACAGACGACAAATTTATTGAAAAAGCCCTCGAAGTGGTTCAAGTTCATAAAGGAGGCATGCCTGCCTTCTATAATGACAAGGCGTTCATTCGAACTCTACTTGAAATGGGCATTGATAAAAAAGACGCATGGAACTGGGCGCCAGTGGGTTGTATCGAAGCGACCATCCCGGGTAAATGGGATTTTGCGGCAAAAGGTTCCTGGTTGAGTGTTGCCAAAGTTTTGGAAATCACACTGAACAACGGCAAGGATCCCTCGACTGGAATTACCCTGTTGCCCGGAGACGGCGACCTGACTACCTTCAAATCAACGGAGGAGATCTTCAAGGCTTTCAAGAAGCAGTTGCATTACTTCATGGAACTTCAGGTGGTTACTGAACATATTAACGATGAAATGCACAAGGTGATCGATATCAACGCTTTCACCTCATCATTGGTGCATGATTGCATCGAACGTGGGCTTTCATTAATTGAGGGCGGTTCGGTATATTCCGCTGATGGCGGTCCTACCTGTGGAACGATCACGGCCGGTGATTCACTTGCGGCGATTGAGTACGCTGTATTTGAAAAGAAATTAATTACCGGTGAACAACTCCTCCATGCATTGAGGACCAATTTTGAAGATCAATCCACGACACCAACCGGTGAAGAGATTCGCCAGATCATGCTTAACAAAACACCAAAATTTGGTAATGATGACGACAAAGCGGACATCTGGTCCATGAAGGTTGCGGATTTTATCGGTTCATCCTATCGGAATGATTTCAAAAATTCACGTTACGGAAAAGGTCCCATTCCATGCTGTTATTCTTACAGCCAGAGCCCGGTTACCGGTAATGTCGCTTTTGGCTCAGCCGTTGGCGCCACACCCAACGGAAGGAAAGCCGGAAAACCAGTGAACAATGGCATTTCACCATGTAATGGGGCTGAGAAAAAAGGTGCCACTGCGGCGATTAACTCAGTCGGAAAAATGCCCAGTATTTGGTTCCAAAAAGGCGCCATACTTAATATGCGTCTGGGGAATGGTATCTTGACCACCGTGGAAGGACGCGCTCGCGTAACAGGTTTGATCAAGGTCTTGTTTGAAAAGTACGGAGAACAAGTCCAGTTTAATGTTGTGGATAATAAAGTATTGATTGATGCAAAAGCACATCCGGAAAACTATCGAGACCTACTGGTCAGGGTTTCAGGGTACAGTTGTTTGTTTACGCCGCTTGACCCTCGCTGCCAGGATGATTTGATCGAGAGGTTGGAACTGGATGTATGATCGGAGTCGTCTTTAGCATTGAACGTTATGCGCTTCAAGATGGCCCTGGTATCAGGACTTTGATCTTTCTGAAAGGTTGTCCATTAAGCTGTAGATGGTGTGCGAATCCTGAATCCCAGGTTTATGCACCAGAAATTCTTTACTTTCAAAACCGATGTGCGTCTTGTGAGCGATGCGTGGAGAATTGCCCACAAGATGCCATTCAATACGATGAAACATTTGGATTGATCACCAATCCAGATCGTTGCACACTCTGCCTTCTGTGCGTGGATCATTGTTATTATGGCGCCCGAGAATTAAGTGGCGAGGAAATGGATGTCCGCACACTTATGGGAATCATCGAACGTGACAAAATGTTCTACGACGCCACTCAGGGTGGTGTCACAATATCTGGCGGAGAGCCTTTGTTGCAAAGTGGTTTTGTCAGGGAGTTGACCCGAGAGTGTAAAGAGCAAGGCATCCACACCGCGATTGAGACAACGCTATTTGCGGATAAAGAAAAAATAATTAAGACTTTAGAGTTCATTGATCTCGTGTTTGTAGATGTAAAGCACTTTGACAGTGACAAACATGAAGAGTATACGGGTGTACGTAATGAACTGATCCTTAAAAACATCGAGATGCTCGATACCCTTGAAAAAAAGTTCATTATCAGGGTCCCATTTATTCCTGGTTTTAATGATGACGAAGAAACACAAAAGCAGATCTATTGTTGGGCTTCAAAACTAGAAAATTTGCAATGGATTGAGATTCTTCCTTATCACAGGCTTGGACTGAGCAAGTACCACGGTTTAGGCAGAGAGTATCCGATGGCCGACTTAAAGCCGGTGGCCAAGGAATCATTAAATTACCTTAAAGATCTGGGTTCTGAAATTGGCGTCGAAGTACGGATTGGAGCACGATAAATTCCATCAATAGGGATAAAAATGACAGCTTTAACCAAATCTGTAAATTGTGTTGCTTTTGATTGTGGAAATTCATCTTTTCGTACAGTCTTGGGAACCTTTGACGGTACCCGAACGAACATGGAAGTAATTCTGCAAGTACCGCATAATACTATCGAAATTAATGGTCTGTATTATTGGGATATATTGCATATCTATGAAGGATTAAAACAAGGGCTTAGAGAAGCCTATCTGCGTGCTGGACATATTGACTCCATCGGCATCTGCACATGGGGTGTTGATTTTGGTTTTCTGGATTCGAATGGGTACCTGCTAGCCAATCCACTTTGTTATCGGAATTCCATTGGGGAGGAACAAATATCGGCGTTGACAGAAGATGAAAAACGTTGGGTATTTGAAAAGACAGGAATACAAAACAATCGAATTAACTCTCTCTATCAACTTGCTGGAATAAAGCAAACATTACCTGGTCTTTTTTCGATTGCAGATCACCTGTTAATGATCCCAGACCTGCTCAATTATTTTTTCACTGGCGAAAAATATACTGAATTTTCCATTGCCAGCACGACCCAACTTCTGGATGTAAGGAACTTGAACTATGCCAAGGAAGTTCTGGATCGTTTTGGAATACCGGAAGCGATGTGCAAACCTCTCAAGCAGCATGGTGAAGTAATAGGAATGTTAAAACAAAGCATTGCCGAGGAATTGCGTATCCCGGTTTGTCCGGTAATATGTGTGCCTTCCCATGATACGGCCTGTGCAGTTGCGGCTGTCCCGGCAAAGGAGGAAGATTTCCTCTTCATCAGTTCAGGTACCTGGTCTTTGATCGGCACCGAGTTACAGGCACCAAAAATCACCTCAGAAGTGTATCAACGCGATTTTGCGAACGAGGGCGGGGTTTTTAATACCATCACCATGCTCAAAAATTCTGCCGGAATGCATATCTTGCAATGCATCCGCAGAGACCTTGAATCTGACGGCAAAAAATACACCTGGGATGAAATTGTTAGATTGGCACGATCTTACCAGGGTGAAGCCGCTCTATTTGATCCGAATTCCTATGAGCTTTTTAATCCTAAGAACATGATTGCTGCCATTCAAACTCTCATTAAGGATCAGGATGCAGGAATCGAGAAGGTGCTTTCCTCCACATACACTTCCCTGGCGTTTATCTATCGCAAGACTGTTGAACAAATTCAGGAGGTAACTGGAAAGGAATATTCTTCTATCCATATTGTGGGTGGTGGATCACAAAATGCGTATTTAAATCAGTTAACCGCTGATCTAACTGGTAAAACCGTATATTCAGGTCCCAAAGAAGCCACTTCTTTGGGCAACATTGGCGTTCAATTGGTTTCGCATATTAAGAATTTTGGATTGGCTGAGATTCGTGAAATGGTTAGAAACTCAGAACCTATATTGAAATTTAACCCAGATTTACAGCGTGATATTCACTACATAGATACTCGCTATCAAGTTTTTCTTGGTTTGTGATTCGGAAATTGATTACATATTTTGAATGGCGAGATTCTAAAACCGAATTGTCGGAGATGTAAGATGACTGATTTCGTGTTAGAGATGCAAAATATTTCCAAGGAGTTCTCAGGTGTCTGGGTTCTTCAAGACGTTAATTTAACACTAAGAAAAGGTGAAGTTCATGTATTGTTAGGCGAAAATGGAGCTGGAAAATCAACGCTCATAAAAATACTCTCAGGTGCTTATACAAAAACCAGCGGAGAAATTTTCATCAATGGTGAAAAAGCTGAAATAAATGACCCATCTGATGCATTTGGCTACAAGATCGGGGTTATTTATCAGGAATTTAACTTGAACCCTTACATGTCAATTTATGAGAACCTTTTTCTTGGAAAAGAATATACAAATATTTTTGGATTCATCGACCGCAAACGTTGTATGGATGAGGCAAGGATTGCTCTTGAACGCGTGGGATTGAATATCTCTCCTGGCAAGCTGGTCAAAGACCTTTCAGTTGCGCAAATGCAATTGGTGGAAATTGCCAAAGCAATCATGTCCAAAGTACAAATCCTGGTTTTTGATGAGCCCACAGCCACATTAACCGAAAGAGAAATTGAAAAGCTTTTCCAGATTATTTCCGAGTTACGCGCAGATGGCGTGGGCATCATTTATATTTCCCATCGCATGAAGGAGTTGAAACAGATCGGAGATCGCTGTACGGTACTGAGAGATGGAAATTATATCGACACCGTAAATCTCTCTGAAGTTGAAGATTGCGATTTGATTCGTATGATGGTAGGCAGAAATATTGAATTTGAAAAAAGAAAGGAATCTTTTGTAAATCCGGATGAAACTGCTCTCATAGTGGAAGGTTTAAGTTATCGTAATTTGTTGGAGGATATTTCATTTTCATTACAAAAAGGTGAGATCCTTGGAATTGCTGGCTTGGTTGGTTCCGGGCGGACAGAAATGGCGAAGTGCATTATTGGCGAATACAAGCCCAATAAAGGCACTATCACGATTAAAGGGAAGCAGGTCAAGATCTCTGAACCATGTGATGCGATCAATCGAGGAGTAGTGTATCTCAGTGAAGACAGGAAGAATGAGGGTTTGATCGTTAAACATGATGTCGAGACGAATGCGACTCTAGCCGGACTGGATAAGTTGATCAAAGGTGGGGTCATCAATAAAGAAAAAGAAAAAGAGTGTGCCAATGAATTGGTCAAACAATTCAACATAAAAACCAACGGTATAAAAATGTTGATCAAGTACCTAAGTGGTGGAAATCAACAAAAGGTTGTTATCGCCAAATGGGTGAACTCAGGTGCTGACATCTACATTTTCGATGAACCTACACGCGGGATCGATGTTGGCGCAAGGCAGGAAATATATACGATCATGGAAGATCTTGTCAGAGCTGGGGCTTCCATTATCATGATCAGCTCGGATTTGGTTGAAATTATTAAAATGTCAGACCGTGTCCTGGTTATGCATCAGGGTAAGATCGGGGGCATTTTGGAAAACGATGTAGATCTTTGTCAGGAAACAATCCTGAATTATGCAATTGGGAGGCAGTATTCATGAATCCATCGAAAACAGCAAATAATTTTTTTGAAGTGCTCAAGTCTTACAGTCTTTACCTTGCGTTCTTGATCATCTTCATTGCATTTTCCATGTTGAACGAAAATTTTCTCAGCGTCAATAATATTTTGAACATTATCGTTCAATCCGCGATCATTGCCATCATTGCTGTAGGGCAAACAATGGTGATCCTCACCTCTGGAATCGATTTGAGTGTGGGGTCAGTTGTTGGGGCAGTAGGGATCGGAATTGGCTTATTAATGGTTTCCGGAGTACCCATTCCTTTGGCCGTTGGATTGGGCATCATCATGGGCGCGATTTTTGGTTTGATAAACGGGGTCATCATTAGTTATGGTCGCGTTCCAGCTTTCATTACGACACTGGGCATGATGGGAATAGCTCGGGGATTCGGCCTGGCTTTGAATGAAGGCAAACCGGTTGCAGGATTGCCAATGGCTTTTGAAAAAATTGCATCAGCAAGTGTAGCGGGAATCCCAAGCTTTGTATTCTATACTCTGATCATTTACATCATCATGTTTGTGATCCTGGAACGTACAAAATTTGGACGTCATATTTACGCAATCGGCGGAAATCGGGACGCAGCACGGTTGTCAGGGGTAAAGGTCAAACTGGTGGAAATGGTCGTTTACCTGTTCTCGGGAATTTTCTCTGGACTGGGCGCGGTATTGCTGACAGCGCGGTTAAACTATGCCACCCCGGTTGCGGGTACGGGCTATGAATTGGATACCATCGCAGCAGTTGTTATTGGTGGAACCGCCCTTTCGGGTGGTCAAGGGAAGATCATTGGAACTCTCGTTGGGGCATTGATGTTGGGCATTTTAAGAAACGGCTTAACTATCTTAAATGTATCTTCATTTTTCCAGCAGATTATTATTGGCGCGGTTATTATTATTGCCGTGTTTATGGACAAGTTGAACGAGAAGAAAAATAGTTAAATCGATACCAATGTTCTTAATCTAGTTCGCCTTATCGCATGGGTTCGCGCATAATGTGGTTATTCCAGAATAAAAATGCCGGATCCATGCGATTCTTAACCTCAAAATACAAAGTTGACCTGGTTGTAAAGTATTTATCTGCCCATTCTATTTTTACAAAATGGACATTCACAAGTAAATCTGTCTTTGGGCAGCTCCAGTCAAATAGATGTTGTGAGAATTTGGCCAAAAAGCAGAAAATGAGAATCAATTATCAACCGGATGACTTATTTATGAATTTCGATCTAATTTCCCTTACTTCTTGTTCAACCAGTCCTTCAGCAGGGTGACCGGATGCAAGGTTTAAGTATTCAAAATGAGCCGCGGTTTCAATGTAATCGATCAGGTCAAGGGCATGTTTTGGTGATGTTTCTGATCTGGATATCACACCATGTTTCGCCCAAACGACCAATTTGTGTTCTCTCATCGCAGCGCATGTGGCGGCCATCAGTTGATCAGAACCGGGCGTTAAAAATGGAACCACCCTTATCCCCTGAGGCATACTGACAATGGTTTCCGCTTCCCAACGGAATAATTTTTGGTTTAAGAATTCTTCGTCCCGGTATGCCGGAATATGGCTGAGAAAAGTAATATACCTGGGTTGTCCGTGAACAACGGCGTGAAATATTGTGTTCGAAAGGAGTATCTGATCACGATGAATGGCTAAATGGGTATTCCATTCACTGGTCAATCTCTGGAAATGGCAGGTGGTTGCAAGGCATAAAATACCGGTTTTTCCATCTTCTCCGATCTCGAGTAATCCCAAATTTCTTTCAGGATCGGCGGAGATTTCACGTAATCGACAGCCGGAGCCAGAGACCAGGAACCTTTTTCCTGACAATTCAGGAACTTCTACAGGAAGCGGGATTGTTTGCTTGTTCGGAAATAAATCGTTTGTTTCAATATCCCATCCGATATAGAGCGAGATATTGCCAGCGGCGCCTTCACAAGCATCGATTTCGTTCAGTCTTTTACCGGTATCGCCAACCATTTGGAGTAGTTCTTCAATTTTTGGATAAGAAGGTGTGATCATGTTGAGTCCCTGTTTCTCAAAATATTTTTTAGGTGGTATTTTTTTTATTATTGTATCGGGAAGATCGCACGATATTATAAAGTAATTCTAATCAAAAAAAATTTAAAATTATGATCGCTTGTTTTGTAAAAAGAAGTTTGGATTCAAGAACACGCCCCAACAACCAAATCAAACTTAGTGCGGTGATAAAATGATTCATAATAACGAACGAGAAAATATGGAAATCGTCGTAGTCGGAAGTCTCAATATGGACCTCGTGGTAAAACTGCCGCAAATCCCAAAACCTGGGGAAACGTTGTTAGGCGGCGTCTTTAATACCTTTCCAGGCGGAAAAGGCGCAAATCAGGCTGTGGCTTCAGCCAGGCTGGGTGCGAGTGTTACCATGGTGGGATGTGTAGGAAAAGACGCCTTTGGGAAAGAATTATGTGACGGGCTTGCCCATGAAGGAATAAATATATCTCATATCCGCATGCATGATGAGTTGGCAACCGGAGTGGCTTTAATTGAGGTGGATGCGCATGGCCAAAATAGCATCGCGGTCGCATCCGGCGCCAATTTTGGTTTAACCTCTTCTGATGTTTCCAGGGCTCTTAAAGCGATTGGTGAATTTAATGTGTTGGTAATGCCGCTTGAAATTCCATTGGATGTGGTTTTTACCGCGGCAAAAATTGCCGCAACCATGAACGCGACGGTGATCTTAAATCCGGCACCAGCTCAACGTTTAGACAAGAGTTTATTGGAACTGGTTGATCTATTGATCCCCAATGAGCACGAAATTGCGGCGATGACCGGAACTGAAGTAACAGATGGCTCGGAAATAATGAAAAATTGCCAATCTCTATTTTCAGCGGGTGTTAAGAATGTCCTTGTCACAATGGGAGGTAGAGGATCCGTACTCGTTGAAAGTGATGGCACTGAAAATCATATTCTTCCATATCACGCAGAGGTAGTGGATACCACTGCTGCAGGAGATTGTTTTGTGGGTGCGATGGCTGTGGCTCTCAATGAAAAACGGACATATTTTGAAGCGGCTAATTTTGCCAGCGCTGCGGCTTCAATTTCCGTCTCACGTGAAGGCGCACAACCTTCTCTTCCCTTTAGGAAAGAAGTTGAGCAAATCATTAATACTCGCTGCTAATCTGAAATTTAATTACAGTTTTAGCCATGCCATGAAATTTAATTTTGTTAAATTAAAAGGTAATATCTCTTTTCAGTATATTTTCCAAAAATCATTTTCCGATCAACAGGATGGATCATCCAACAAACCCACTCTTTTTTTTAGTAAGAAAGGATTAATCTTTATTTGCAGGTTGGAATGTGAGAATTAAAACTGTCTTGTGATATGAAATGCGGGCTGTTACAATGCGTTATAGGTTTGGAGATATTCAGCGAATGACAGAAAAAGAATCCCAAATGACCCTGTTGGGTCACATCAATGAATTGCGAAAAAGGCTGCTGGTTTGTGTGATTGCCCTGGCACTTACCACGCTGGCAAGTTTTGCTTTCAGCCAAAAAATCGCCGAATACCTGGCCGAACCGATCGGGGGATTGCAATCCATGGCATCGATCGACGTGACAGAAAACATGGGCGCGTTCATGAAGATCTCCTTATTAAGTGGGGTGATCTTGGCAATCCCGGTCATCCTTAATCAGGTTCTGGCTTTCATTATGCCAGGCTTGAAACAAAGCGAGCGAAAGTGGATATGGATGGCGATCCCATTAGCCACCATATTCTTTGTGGCCGGCATCGCTTTTGCCTATTTTGTAATGCTTCCGGCGGCGTTGCCATTCCTGATCAACTTTATGGGGATTGAAACTTCTCCCCGTCCGAAGACCTATTTTAGCTTCGTGACGAATTTAATGTTTTGGGTCGGTTTGATCTTTGAATTGCCCCTGCTCATGTATATTCTCGCACGATTGAGAATCGTTACCGCAAAAATGTTGGTTAAGCAATGGCGCGTTGCGTTGATCGCGTCTGCTATCGTGGCAGCCCTCATCACTCCCACCGCGGACCCGGTGAATATGGGCTTGATGATGCTGCCATTGTTCGTGCTTTATCTTGTAAGCATTCTTTTTGCTGTTTTTGCCGGTTACAAGAGCAAAGAAAAAGAAAACCTGAAGAGCCGTAAGTGGTTAAAAAGATCGATTTTGATCCTTTTTACGATCGTGGTGGTAACAATTCTTCTTTTGAGTTTTCTAAAGCCTGATGAATCGCTGGCTTTCCTGTTTATAATTAGAGACACAATACTTGCCAGCTGGCATTTCGTAATAGATCTTTTTACTTCTCTGGGCAAGTGATTGATTTGGTAAATTATTGAGTTAAAGGAGTGTAACAATGCCATTCCGAATTGGTGTTCCTGAGCTTCTCTTAATCCTGGTGATCATCATATTGGTCTTTGGGGTCGGACGTGTCGCGAAGATCGGCGGTGAAATCGGCAGTGCTATTCGTTCTTTTCGCAAAGGCATCAGCGGTAAAGAGGATGATGAAGCCGAAAACGCTGGGTCTGATAAAAAGTAGATATTTTTCATATATGACATGCGAAATTTGAAGAATCTGGAACGATGAATTTCCTGAATCTTGGGATCGGTGAGATCCTTTTAATCCTGATCATTGCCCTGATCCTGTTTGGCCCTGGCAACATGGTCAAGACCGCCAGGGATATTGGAACTTTTCTGCGCAAGGTGGTCAAATCACCTTATTGGCAGGAGGTCTGGGCGACAAAACGGGAACTATCTGAACTCCCCAGGATCATTTCAAAGGAAGCTCATCTTGATGAAACCCTTAGTGAATTAGATAAGGAAAGCAAGGGCATTCAAAGTAAACTATCCACCTCAGTGAAAGATTTTATCAGGGAGGTGGATGAAACGTATCCCCCTGACACATCGGCAAATCAGCCGCAAATCGATCTGGATAAAGCGGAAAAAGATCTCGAAAAGAAGAACACAATTCATGATCCGGTTAATAAAAAAAACAGCTGACTGGTGTATGTGTATTATTCTCTGGGCACTATAGAGTCACACTGTTTGCCTCTCTCGCTCTACTGATCAAGATTTGTAACATACTTTATATCCGATAGATCCGGGAAATTGATATGGTTAAAAAGAACAGCGTGGAGCTTGCTCCACGCTGTTGGCAATCGCAGTATTCTCTATGTGTGATCCGTCTTTAATGTACCTTTTTCCTTCCGCGTCTTCACGAGAACATCTGTATAGAATTTGTTATAGGTGCAGCAGCCGATCGGGCTTTGCTGGATGAGCAATTCCAGACAGTTATCGCAGGCGGTGCAAAACTTGATCTCGTTTTCACGGCCTTCACGCAGTTTCAATGGCAGCAGGGGATCCGCGAAGGATTGACGGCCGAGACCGATCATATCCACGTATCCCTTGGCGATGTTTTGCGCTCCATAAGTGAGAAGGGAACTGTCCTCTTCGGTGACGGCCTGCAGTTTGTTCTTGCCTTTGCCGAAAACCGAGTAATTTGATCCGACCACAACCGTTTCTTTTTTGAGATTATCGCGTAAAACTTTGGCAAAATATTGGTGCAGGTAAGCAAAGTAAGGTCGTTCCTTGTCTGCCTGGGTCAGGCTGATGGTAATGGAGGGGCTTCCCGCGGATTGGATGAAGTATTGGGCGCCGCGTTCTTCAAGTCCCTTCACGAGGTCGATCGGTTCGGTAAGGTCGATGACGGGTGTATCAGGTCCTGCGGTACCGAATCCGCCCGGGAATCCTTCCCAAACGGAAATTTTCGATCCGATGAGGAAATTCTTGTCGGGCACGACCTTAAGGATCCTCTCATAGAGATCAAAGGCAAACTGGCGGCGATTTTCCCAGGCGCCTCCGTACTTCCATTTGCGGGTGTTGTAAGGGCGCAGGATCTGTGACCCAAGGTAACCGTGACAGAATTTCATGTCTATTCCATCTGCGCCTGAATCATAGGCGATCTTTGCGGCCAAAACGAAGTCATCCATGATCTTATCGAATTCATCTTCCGTAAAAACGTCCGCCTGAAATCCCGGCAGGGGTTTGACGGACAGCCGTTTTGAGAACTCGGGGTTGCTTAACTCTCCAGAATGGGTGAGTTGGAAGATAAAGAGCGACTTCGGGTTGATCGATTTCATCTTTGCCACAAACTTGGACAACGCAGGTTGATTTTGCGGCATGATAAATAACTGGTTAAGGCGGGAGCGGTTCTTATCGGTGATCGTGATCGCTTCCAGGCTTACCAGGCCCGCTTCGCCTTTGAAAAGGTTTTCATAGCGAGCGTAAGTTAGATCCGTCGGATTCCCATCCGCATCGGCGTCGGTACATTCCATGGGTTGAATGAAAAAACGATTTGCACAAGTTCTTGTGCCTATCTTGATTGGTGAAAGTAAGATCTCTTTTTTATCCATTCCTGACCTTCTCCTGATTAAAACTTGATTGGTTTATATTTTTTCGCAAAATTCAAGGGTGACACCATTGGGATCCAAAAAAAGCATCACCCTTGCTTCGAGATTTGGCAGATCACAAGTTGCCAGGGTTACCTCAACTCCTTGCGACCGCAAATATGCCTCATGAGCGGCCACATCGTGTACTTCGAGAGCCAGATGACGCAAACCGACATCCGATTCGCCATGCGGGTTTTCAGAGTTCTGGTGGTGGTAATCAAACAGCTCCAGCCTTGATCCATCGGGTAATCCGAAATAGGTGATATCAAAATCACCACAGTCCACGGTTTGCTGCAATTCCAACCCGAGAATGCGCTGGTAAAAATCACGTGATTTTGCCATATCTCGAACATTGATCGAGACGTGATTGATCCTGGAAATTTTCACTTTCTCACTCCAAAAAAAATTGGCAGCAACTCAACGTTTTCAGGCTGCTGCCATTTTCGTTACAGGACTTCGCGTTTCGTGATCTCAGGGGATACGAAGATCTTGAATAGATCGGGATCGCGGCGCAATTCATGTAGCGCCCATTCCAAATCTTCCAGCGGTACTTTCATGGAGAACAACGGTTTTGGATCAATTCGTCCGTTTTCGATCAGGGTGATGGATTCTGGCCAATCAGGGCCGGCTCCCGCACAGGAACCGGTGATCTTCTTTTCACCGAGGACAAAATCAAAGGGGCGAATCTGCATGGTGTCTTCACCGCCGGTGATGCCAAAAGCCGACATGGTTCCACCGGGCCTCAGCATTGCCCAGGCTTGTTCATAGGTTTTTACATTGCCGACTGCCTCGATCACGTAATCAACACCTCGTCCACCGGTCAACTTTTTAACTTCTGACACGGGATCAGCCACTTCGTTCACATCCATGATCACATCCGCGCCCATTTGTTTGGCAATGTTAAGGCGTTTCTTGTTGTTGCCGATCACGATCACAGGAGCGCAGGCACGCAGCACCGCCATGCGGGCGTGTAACACGCCCAGGCCGCAGCCAATGACCGCCACGCTGCTGGCAAGTTTGGCGTTCATGGCTTTTGAGGCATGGATACAGCAAGAAACAGGTTCGATGAAGGCGCCTTCTTCAAAACTCAACTTATCAGGCAGGACATGCACTAGATTCGCGGGGGCCTTTACATATTCTGCATAAGAGCCATCGGTGTGAATGCCAAGTTGGGTGAAATTCGGGCATTGCAGGCTCGCGCCGTTCATACAATAGAAACAGGTTCCACAGGCCATGTTGATATCGGCGGTTACACGGTCGCCGGCTTTCACCCGGGTTACCTTTTTGCCAACCTCTGTGATGACGCCCGAAAATTCGTGTCCGCCGATCATGGGGAGCTTGTCTGAGGAATACCAGCCGTTGTAGATACTCCAATCGGTACCGCAAATGCCGGTGTTTTTTACTTTGATCAGGACCTCATCCTCTGAAATTTCAGGAATGGGAACCTCTTTTATTACGATCTTTTTCACTGCTTCGAAAACTGCCGCTTTCATCATTTGGGTCATATTCGTTTCTCCTTCACGTATTTCGTGGGGTTAGTTGAATAAAACGTCGTTTCTGCCTTCGTAAGGTTTTTCAATCAGAAGGGGTTTGAGATAGGCGATCGTTTTGGTGATGCCGTCGTGGCGGCTCATGGTTACGTCTTCGTGTTCATAACTCATGACATAGTCATAGCCAATCATGGAAAGTTCTGTGATGACTTTTTTCCAGGGAACTGAACCCCAGCCGGGGATGCGGAAGCGGAATCCACGGCCCAAGCGCTGCCAATCGCCCTGCGGGATGAGACCGGAACGGCGCACATTGTGTGCAACGATCTCACCGTCTTTGGCGTGGACGTGGAAGATCTTGCCTGCCAGTGTGTCAATGAAATTCTCCACATCGATACCCAGGTAGATGAGGTTGGCAGGATCGAAGTTAAAACCGAATTCCTTGCGATTGCCCAAGAGTTCCACCGCTCGCTGCGCGGTTTCTACGTTATAGACGATCTCGTTGGGGTGGGGTTCATGAGCGAATTTCACACCATATTCGGCAAATTTATCTAGGATCTTGCCCCAACGTTCCACCAACTCTCCTTCCATGTCAGCCCAGCCTTTTGAATAAGGCCAGGGGAAGAAACGCCCAAAATTTTCGCATCCCAAAAAACCGGTTACCACGGGTACTTCGAGGGCGTTGGCGGCTTGGGCAGTTTTTATCATACGTTCCGTACCGAATTTAATCTTTTCTTCCTTAGTTCCTGCATAGATCGCGTCGGTGTCTTTTCCGTATGGACCCAAGACGATCTGTCCTTCTGGATGATTGGCTAATGCGGATATGATCAAGCCGTAAGAACTGACCATCTTTTTCAACTCGGCCGCGTTATTGCCTTTAACGATGGTTTCAATATCAAGGTGTGGATTCCCGGCAAAGGCGGGCATTTCCACTGCCTGATACCCCAAACCAGACGCCATTTTGAAAACCTCTTCGATTTGCATATCCAGATAGGTAGCTGTAAAAAGTCCGATTTTCATGTTATTTTCCTTTCAAATATTTTTGAATGAACCCGGATGTGAGCATTGCTCCTCTTCAATGCTCACAAGTCCAGAGCGTGCAATTTTTCACTGATCCTGGCCTGGTATTCGGTGGCTTCAGCAAAGATCGGCAGGATCTTTTCGTATTTCTGATTATTTTCGTGTTGAGGTTCGACCAGTTCAACAGTTTGATGAATTTCGTCAATTTTGCCGAAATCAGCCCATAAACCTGCGCCAACGGCAGCAATGGCAGCGGCACCGAGGGCTCCGGCATCCTGGTCGATATTGGTTTTCAGAATTCGAGTATTGAAAACATCCGCGAAGATACCCAGGTAAAAACGACTTTTTGCACCTCCTCCAACAAAAAGAATTTCATCCTCAAGCTTGGTGTATTTACGCAACAAATCGAGCCGCAACCGCAGATTCATGGCGATTCCTTCCATGGCGCTGCGAACCAGTTCCGGCTTGCCGTGTTTCAAATCCAGGCCTAAATAAGCGCCGCGGAGGTGCACGCTGCTATCTTGAGAGGTTCCTCCAGCCAGGCTGGGATTAAAGATCAGCTTGTTTGAACCCACGGGGGCTTTTTCGGCTTCAAGGTTCATCAATGTGTAAACATCTTGCGAGGTCTTTTGAGCTTCTTCTTCGAGCAATTCACAAAACTGGTCTTTCACCCATGTATAGGTTGTCCCGGCGGAGAAAATGCTGACCGCTGAAGTGAACATGCCTGGAATGACGTGGGTAAATACATAGGGTTTGTATTTTTTATCGAGCACGGGCTTTTCTGACGAGACAGCGATCCAGGCGGCGGAACCGAGAGAGGTGTACACACGGCCGTCACGTGTATTCTTGGCGCCCAGGGCCATGCAGGAATTATCCACACCACCGCAGACGACCTTCGTGTTTTTTGACAGGCCGATCTTTTCTGCCACATCGGGTAATAGTTCACCTAAAACCGCAGTAGACGGCAGGATATCCGGCCATACATCAGAAGAAAGACCACTTGCATGAATGAATTTTTTGTCGTAGCTCCACGCCTCAAGATCGTAAACACCTGTTCCTGAAGCGTAAGAGGGATCGGTGACGATCCTGCCCGTCAATTTGAAATTGATATAATCCTTTGTTCCGATGACTTTGTGGACTTTGTGCCACATATCCGGTTCATGATTCTTGTACCACATCATCTTGAACACGGTATAACAAGCCGCAGGGAACCCATTGCCAGTCTTGAGATACCAATCGTCGGCATCAATGGTATTAAAAAATTCTGCCACTTCTTTTTGCGCGCGGATATCTGACCAAATGGGCGTTGTTTCTCGCAAAAGATTTCCATCAGCATCCAAAGGTACGGCTCCCAGGCTGTGACCTGAAATTCCGACGGCAAGAATCGAATTTATATCCACACCGCTCTGCTGAATGAGTTGCCTGGTACTATCCATGACCGCGTTCCACCAGTCTTCAGGCCTCTGCTCATGCCAACCCACCTTCGGGTAGCTCGTGTCATACCCAACAAACGTATGAGCCAGGCAGCGGCCTTCAGAATCATAAAGCGAGGCTTTGTTGCCACCGGTACCCAGATCAAATGAGAGAATTTTTTTATCCATTCATCAGCCTTATCATTTTCACTTAGAAAGTTTTTTCAAACCTTGATACCTTGTGGGAGAAGCAGACATTCATCCAACACTTGGAGCCCGCTGCGCAGATTGACGCCAAAACGTCTGGCGCCGGCCTGGTACATGTCTACCAGTGTCTCAAGGCTGCGAATTCCACCTGAAGCCTTGATCTTGACCTTTTCACCGACAAGTGCTTTGATGGTGCGAACATCTTCGATGCTCGTGGCGCGGTCTGCCCATCCGGTACCGGTTTTTACATAAGTTGCGCCGGTTGAAATACACATGGCACAGGCTCTTTCGACCTCCTCATGTGTCAGGTACATAATTTCAATGATCACTTTAACCGGCAGCGGTTTGATCACTTCGATGACGCTTCCCAGATCCTCTTCAACCTCGGCAAACAGACCGGATTTTAGTTTGCCTATGTTCATGACCACATCCACCTCATCGCAGCCTTCCTCCTTCATTTCCCGAGCCTGAAACACTTTTGTTCTTGTGGAATCTGATCCTGAAGGAAAGCTGACGTTGCCCACGACGCGTACCTCGGGGGAGCCCGCAAGTTGTGTCTTGGCATAGCCGATGAAGCATTGATTCACCGAGATCTGACCAAATTGATGTTGACTGGCTGCACGAACCAATTCATCAATATCCGCCTTGCTTGAAATTGTGCGTACCGCGGAAAGATCAATCATTCTAGCGATATCCTGACGGGAAAGGAGCATAAGGGTTTCCTTTTAAAAATTAAAGTGTTTCTTCCAATAATCGAACCGCATCCAAGATGCATTTACCGCAAACGGACTTAAAAAGTCCTTGTTTCACCACTTCGGCACGCTGCTCATCGTTACTGAGGTCGTGACCGATTAGGTCGCGGCAGTAGATCGAGCCGTTGATCGCTTCAAACTTTCTGGCCAATTCTGATACCAAACGGTAGGTTGTCTCGGTGTTGCTGCCATATTTCGTTCCGTCGGTTATCACTTTGCCGTGTTTCAATCCAATGACCATGAACGCTCCGGTCAAAGCCCCGCAGACCTCACACATCCTACCCATGCCTGAGCCAAAACCCGTTGAGATTTTTAACGCCAATTCCTCACTCAAGCCATAATCTTCTGCGAAGGGGGCTAGTACGGCCTGGCCGCAGCCATATCCCGTATCGTGATAACGAGCGGCAAGTTCAGTTTTCTCTGACATTGGTTTCCTTTCCAGAGGGATATTATTTACCTCTGACAGATGAAGCGGCTTCGTTCAATCTGTTGAACAGATCAGGGGTCAGGTCAAAGTGCAACACCTGAGCGACAACCTGAGTCCAGCCGTGCACAAAATAGATCCAGCCATCCTCGACTTTTAAGTTGCGGCTTTCGACTTGCGCAAGGGATTGGTGCATAAAATCGAGTTCGCCACGATAATTGAATTCCCATGAGACCGAATTCATGGGGAAGACACCCTCCCAGGTGATGGGGGAACCCGGGGTATCCTTGCCCATGCCCGTGGCATTAATGATCACACTGAACGGAGGGAATTTTTCCATGATCTTATCGTTGACTTTTGGGTCAGAGTTGCAGATATACTCGATTTCGATATCCGTTTTTAATGAACTGACCATTTCCTTGGCGTGATCCAGTCGACCTTGCGACCGGTTCACGAAAGTGAATCGGGCTGGTCGATCCTCCTTGTCTTTCTTGTTGATCAAATGCAGCAAGGTGGCAATGGCGCTTCCGCCGGCGCCAAAGCAGAGTACGTGTCCATTGGTCTTGCCGAAATATCCCTTTTCAATGATGGCATCGAGACTGGCGCCCGAGGTGAGGGGATCTTTGGCGTGACCTTCAAGGCGTCCTTCCAGCTTCGAGATGCTTGAAATCTCATCCGTGATCTGGGCATAAGGATCGAGATAGTCGAACATGTCTCTCGCGGCAGACAAAAGATCGATCTTGTGGGTGGTTACCAGCGCACCGAGGGAGAGGGGATCATACTTGATCTGTGCCACGGCTCTGCGATAGACCTCTGGTTCGTCGTGGATCTTGCAATCGATCCCTTCCATGATCACTTCCTCTCGTCCCAACACCTTCATCCATAGAGGAAATACCTTCATAATGGAGGACTTCGAAGTGGTCACACCGATAAAGTAAAAGGTCGGTTGGGTTTTGGTAGTTACTGCATAATTTGTGTCAGTCATAAATGATTCCTCCGTAAGGTTATGATCGGGCGGTATTAACGATCTGGACGAATTCTTTTGCGCGTTTGGTAATTTCTTCGAACTTGCCTTCCTTGGCCAACTGGGTCGGGGCAAGTTCGCTCCCGGCCCCGACGGCAACCACCCCGGTTGCGAACCAATCCGCGATGTTGTTTGGGCTGACGCCACCGGTTGGCATCATCGGAATGTATGGGAAAGGCCCCTTGAGCGCTTTGATGTAAGCCGGACCACCCAAGGAGCCCGGGAAGATCTTGATCACGTCCGCGCCGAGACTGTAGGCGTGGAATACTTCAGTGGGGGTTAGCGCTCCGACCATGGTTAAAAGGCCACTGGCCACCATGCTCTTGACCAACTGGGTCTCACAGACCGGGCTGACAAGATAATGGGCACCGGCTTCTTTGGCAGAGAGGGCCTGTTCGGGCTTGGTTAATGTGCCCATCCCCAACAGGATATTCTCACCAAATTCCTTGGCCAGTGTTCTGACAACATCCTCGGCATTTGGCGTGCTATACGTGATTTCAATCCCGATCACTCCTCCGGCAACCAGGGCTTTGACCATGTTGACGGTCACGTCAGGAGAAGGTCCGCGAATAACGGCCAGCAACCCCACCGCTTTGATCCTTTCTAGCATTACGTTTTTTTCCATCATGACTCCAATTTTCTTTATTTGGTTACTCTGAAAGCAGGCTGTTCACCTCTTAAGACGGCAAGGCAATCCCGCATCGCCATCCAGCCCATGTTGCTGGTGGCGCCATCCGTTTGGGCACCAAGGTGGGGTGTCGCAATAACCTGGGGGAGAGCCAGCAGGGGATTTTGAGGGTCAGGAGGTTCGATGGTGAACGCGTCTAACCCGACACCCTTGAGATGACCGTTCTGCAGGACTTTTAATAATGCAGTCTCGTCCACGACTTCACCTCTGGACGTGTTGACGAGAAAAGCACCTTTTTTCATTTTGTTCAGGAAGGAATCGTTGACGAGACCGCGAGTCTCTGCGAGCAAGGGCAGGTGGAGGCTCACAAAATCGGAGCGGGAGATTACCTCATCGATTTCTGCCAGCTCGATGCCATTTTCCCGGGCGTACTTGGGGTCAGCAAAGGGATCGTAGGCGAGAATTGTGCAGTCGAATCCGCTTAGCCGTCGGGCCAATTGTTTACCAATGGCTCCCAGCCCTAAAATTCCGATGGTTTTTCCTTCGAGGCTGACCCCTGCATATCTTGGCCATTTACCTTGATGGACGGATTCCACGGCTTCTGGGATCTGCCTGGCCAACGCAAGCATGAGCGCCAGGGCTAATTCGGCCACAGAGACTGAATTGGCTCCCGGTGTATTTGTGACGACGATATTCTTTTGCCCTGCGAAGTCCAGATCCACGTTATCGAATCCGACACCGTAACGGGCGATGACCTTCAACCTGTCAGCCGATTTAAGCGCGTTCGCATCGATCACATCAAGACCGGCAATATAACCGTCCACACCCGGCAGCAACCCGGCAAGTTCTTCTGACGTCAAGGGTTTTCCGGTCGGGTTATAGATCACTTCGCCAACCTGGGCTTCAAGCTCGGTTTTCAGGCGCGAATCATTTTTGCCATAGGACGTTGGGGTGACCAGCAGTCGGCACTGCTTAAGATCCATGGTTATCACTCCTCTCATTGGTAGCGCGGGTTATCAACGATCTGCGGCCCAGATTCGCTATCAAGAACCAGTTTTCTGAAGCCGGTCTTTTCGATGGTTCCGTAATCGTGGCCGGCGTTGGCTGGATAAGCGAAGAAAGTAACCAGGTCTTCTTGTCTTGAGGTACACACCGAGCGGTGAGCCCATCTGGGGGGCACGTAGAGTACTTTACCCGGGCTGAGGGATTCAACAGAAGTGTCGCCTTCAGGAGTTTCCATCACCATGAAACCCTCCCCGCGTAAACAGTAATAGATCTCTGATGTTTCCAAAATGGAATGAAAATGCCCTTTGGTCATGTGAAATTCTTTTCCGACCTTGCCGGGGTGAACGATGGAGACACCCATCAGGATTTCCCCTGCAATTTCCGGTCTTTTTATCTCATAGACTTCATAGATCAGTTTGTCGCCTTCTGCCAGCATTTTTTCATAGGATTCCTGATCGGAAAACTGGCCGTTTAAAGCGGATAAATTTTTCTTTATATGGTTATCAATTCGTGAAGGGATTACATCTGGTGAGGGCACAGTAAAAGTAAAGGGTAAGTCAAGCATATTAGTCTCCATTAATTTAATTGATTAGGGAATTCCTGCCAGGCGTCTGGCAATATTGCCGCCAAGCATCATTTCAATATCTTTTTCTGCATAACCTTTAGAGATCAGCCTGCTGCGTATCTCACCTGGCAGGCTGGACAAGCCGGCACCGCCGCCGATGTGGCGGTAAAGTTCCTTCTCGGCCATATCCGTGGCCAATGCCACGTTTGACGACAATTGATTCTTCACCATAAAATCGATCAGAGGCCAAAGGTTTTCTTCGGGGTTGTATTTTGGACGGTAGAATGTGTCATACTCGAGCAGCACGCCAAGACGTGCCAATTCCTTGTGCAATCCGGTGTCAGGCCGTTTATCCATATGACACAAAACGATCTGTGAAGGCTGGACTCCGATTTCAGTAAAGTACAAAATGGCTTTTTCTGCGAGCGCGCCTTTTTCGGTATGGATTTGAATGACACATTTTTTGTAAAGGGCCGCCATGGCAGCGCCCTCAATTGCCGCCTTCGGACATTCAGCCCAGGTATTTTCCAGTGCTATCTTTATGAAACCGGCTTTCACCGGATTTTCGTTTTCAAGAGTTTCATACAAGCCTTGTTCAAATTCAGAGTTGATGAAATCGAACACTTTTTGGGCCCGAATTGAAAATATCCTGTGATCAGCAGGGTAGTATTTTTTCCGATGGAAACCGGTGCAAGCTACCAGATTCACGGCGGACCTGGACGCCAGTTCTCTTAATTGCAAACCATTACGGCCGCAGCCTTCCGGTTGGCAATCAAGAATGGAACCGCCGCCGCTTGTTTTATAATCTCCCAATTCGCAGAGGATCGAATCAAATTGATTCAATACGGGGGCGGAGGGATCTGCGCCGGGTACCGTGTCTATCCATACATGATTGTGTGTGTCCGTGATTCCCATTTCCTGGTATGGAATGGGGCCAAGTACGGTGACAACAGAACCGGAGGCGAGTGGAGACGCTGAAAATACCATCAGGTTTATGGTTCCAACACGATTTTTAAGGATTTTCGATCTTCAGCTGCGGTGAAGGCCGCCAGAGCTTCAGAAAGTGGAAAACGCTGACTCACCAGGTCAGATAGATCCACCAACCCGGCGTTGACGATTTGTGCTGCCTGCCAGCAATCAGCCGTGCTGCAGGCTGTGGTGGCTGTGATCATCAACTCTTTGTAATGCACCAGATTTGAATCGAAATTGATCGTCGGTCGGTCTTTCGGAAGTCCACCGAAAAAGTTGATCCTGCCTCCGATGGCTGCCAAATCCAGGCTGGCTTCTTGCGCAGCGTGAACGGGAGCTGCGACAATGATCACATCCGCCCCGTGCCCCTGACTTTCTTGGGCGAGGACGTTTTTAAGATCTTCTTTTGTAGGGTCAACTACCCTGTCGGCCCCCATGCTTTTTGCCTGAGCCGCACGATCTGGCGCAGGTTCGCTTACGATCACGCGGCCTGCACCGCGCGCCTTGGCAAGTTTCATGTGCATCACCCCAATGGGCCCAGCGCCAATGATGAGGACGATCTCGCCCGGTTTCATGTTCAGCGCGTTCTGACCTCTTAATACACAGGCAAAGGGTTCCATCAAGGCCGCCACCGCCGGATCCACATCTTCACTGACCGGAATAATATTGCCCTGACGTACTGAATTTGCCGGGATGCGCACGTATTCCGCGAAACCGCCGTCTGAGGTAACACCGATGGCGTCATAGCTTGCACAGAGGTTATTGTTTCCGCTGATACATTGCAAACAATGTCCGCAGCCCGTGTTGGGCGCGCAGAAAACACGCTGCCCGAGACTGAACCCGCTGACGTCCTCACCGATCTGAGCGATGTTGCCGACCACTTCATGACCGGGGATGCGCACCGTGTCTGGCGTGTACATGCGGTGGTTACCATGGTAGATCCGCAAGTCAGTGCCGCAGATACTGGCGCTCAATACCTTGACCAATAGTTCGTCCTTGCCAATGGACGGCTTGGGAACATTTTCAACCCTTAGATCATTGGGGCCGTGGTAAACAGCTGCTAACATCATTCCTCCAATCCCTGTCTACGAACCCAGGATTTCCTTCAAATATACGGGTCGTTCTTCCAGGAAGGATTTTGTCCCGGCTAAAACCCCTGCGACCGCCCAGCGTCCATCGATACCGCCAGCCAGGGGTGTTTTCTCGTTTTGGACACAATCGATGAAGTGTTCGAATTCACGGATATACGCCCACTCGAAACGCTCGGGCCAGGTTCTAATGATCGGGGTGATCAAACCCTGGTCTCGATTCGTACACACCACCACATCCTGGCCTTTTAACTCGCCAATTTGCATGATACCTTTGTCGCCAATAATTTCAATGCGGGCATCGTAACCATAGCCGCAAGGGCAAACGCCGGAGATCAAACCCAGGCCGTTGTTTTCAAATTTAATATTGACCAGAACGTTGTCATAAAAATTGGGGGTGTCCACGTTGTTGGCAGGCCCCTTAAAATTGGCAACTTCGGTATACACGCGCAGGTAATTGGATCCCATGAACCACCTCGCGGTATCCCAATCATGGCTGTTCACTTCGGCTAGCATGCCGTTGGAAGTTTTCAGGTCGCGCGCCCACGGGGGTGGAAGACCCGGGCCGTGTGTATTGGTTTTGATCATCATTGGTGTACCGATTTCCCCCGCCTGCACACGTTGATTTGCTGCTTCCATTTCAGGATCGAAACGCCGCATGAAACCCAGTTGCAGAATCACCTTATTTTTCGCCACAACGGCGTTGATGGCATCACATTCTTCGAGGTTCAGCGCCATCGGTTTTTCAAGAAAGACGTGCTTTTTATGCTCTGCTGCCAAAGCGGTAAGCGGGCTGTGCGTGGGTGTGGGTGTGGTGATGACCACAGCCTCAAAATCGCTTTTTTCAAGCGCCATTTCTAGTGTGTCAAATTGTTGTTCAATTCCGAACTCGCGGGCGGTTTCAGCACGGACCTCAGGCATGGGGTCGACCAGGGCAACCACTTTTCCGGAGGCAATGTGTTTTGTGATTGCGCGCGAGTGGTTTTTTCCAACTCTTCCAGCCCCCACCATGCAGATTCTTACGGGTTGTTTCATGTTCTACTCCTCAAACTTCGAAATTAGGCATTAACTTTAAAATATCCATTGAGCAGGTTTTGCATTTCAATATATTTATCCACCAGGGGTTGATAAATTCCACGATTCGTATTTGAGGGAATTTGCTTTTTTCCGTTAAGGATGGCGGTATTTTCGGCGTGTTCAGCTAGGTTCTCGATCAAACCAGCCGCCTTGCCCGCAATCATGGCAGCGCCCCAGGTTCCAAATTCATTTCCTTTCAGACGCTGGTAGGGGATATTTAGAACATCCGCCTTGATTTGGTTCCAGGTGTTGCTTCGGGCTCCACCGCCCACCACACGAGCTTCCACCAATTGAAGATCGGGGATGTATTGTTTGAGGATCTTTAAATAATATGCGTATTCAAAAGCCACGCTCTCAAGCACAGCGCGAGCGAAATGGTCTTGAGAATGCGACCATGAAAAACCGATCCAGGCACCACGCATCTCCGGGTTGGATGGGCATATTCTTCCACCAAGGTGGGGAGAAAAGAAGAGCCCATCTGAACCGGCAGGTATCTTTTTTGCCCTTTCGATCATTCTGGTATAAAGGTCATCAGTTGGATCAGGCAAACTTTCATCTTGCCGCGCCTTAAAAAAATTATCGCGGAACCAGCGTAGAGCAATACCCCCGCCACCAATATAGGCAAGAGGATGCCATAAACCGGGGATCACGGATCGCATGGTGAGTAACGCCCGGTGTTGGGTATCTGCAATGAACCGCTCGGTACAGCCCGCTAAAACGGCGGCGGTGCCGGCGACATCAAAGAGCATGCCGGGTTTGACAATGCCTGCTCCCAGCGCGTTTGCGGCAGTGTCGCCCGCACCGGCAGCGATGAGGGTGCCGGCGGCCAAGCCAAATTTTTTGGCTTGTTTTCCGTTTACTACACCCACCACATGGCACGGGTCCACGATCTTGGGGAGTTTATCCATTTCGAGGCCGAATTTCTCGCAGAGTGCTTTGGACCACCCCCCCTGTTTTCCGTCTGAAAACCCGGAAAAATGAATGTATGTGTGGTCGATGAAAGATTGGTCAATGGGTAATTCGGCGAGTTGTGCGGCAACGTAGGAACCGGGCATGACGAATTTTGCGGTCCGGCGATAAACCTCAGGCCGTTCATGCTTCCACCATAACATTTTTGGGCCATGATCACAGGTAGGCGGGCATCCGGTCAGAAGGGTGACCTCATTGCCTGCGTCTCGATCCATCAACTCAATGTAAGGCTGACAACGCATGTCCAGCCAGGAATCAAAGTTGGCTACCGGTCTGAAATTCTCGTCCATCAGTCCAACGCCTGCCATTTGTGAATCAAAGGCGATGGCGGCGATGTCTTTCGGATTGACGCCTGCTTGTTGGATGCAGTTACTAACCGTGAGGGCGGCAGAATTAAGAAAATCTTCGTTTCTTTGTTCTACGAGCCCTGGTGAAGGGTTGATGAGTGGAACATCAGCGGAAGACTGAGAGAGGATTTTGCCATTAACCTGATAGAGAGCGGCCTTTGTGCTGCTGGTACCCAGGTCGACCCCTATCAGGAATTTTTTCTGCATTTTCTCTCCGCTAAACGTAAAAATATCTAAAAGTAGGGATCAAGCCTTGGGTATTCCAGAAAAATTGGATTCCAATTCCACGAGCCTTTTTTCCGATTCATGCAACCTGACCAACTCCACCTCAAACCTGGAACGGTCTCCACGGTGAAGGGCGTGATAATATTCGACGGGCTGTCCGGTATCTGCAAAGCTGATGCTATCCAGCATGATCAAAGGATCACCCTGATCGATCCCCAGCAGATTTGCTTCGGTTTCGTTGGCTAAAACGGCTTCAATGTAGCGGCGGCCTTTGGAAATAAACACGTTACCTTCTTTTTCAAGATACTCATACAAAGAACAATCTGCCAGATCCAGTGTCGCCAAAGCCGGACATACCTCAAAGGGGATGTAAGTGGTAACCAATTGGATGGGTTCATCAGCGATATAGCGCAATCGTTGAATGTCGATTATTTTTTCACCAGGAGCAATGTTGAGAAACCGTGCTACCTTTTCAGGTGCGGGTACAACGACCTGGTGCAACACTTTTGTCACCGGTTTTAACCCCCGTTCAACCATATCCTGATAGAAACCGGTCAATTTTTGAACCAGTCCTTCGCTGATCTTGGGCAGAGACACAAAAGTACCCTTGCCCTTACGCCTGTTGATCTCGCCATCCAGCTCCAGTTGTTGCAATGCCTGACGAACGACCGTACGGCTGACCTTATACAAGGAACACAGATCTTGTTCCCCGGGAATCTGGTCTCCAGGGAGCCAGTTTTTTGTATGAATTTTTTCTTTCAAAATATCCATTAACTGAATGTAGTAAGGGATATGACTTCCAAAATCAATTGAATTGCTCATAATTCCTTCCCCAAACTTTTCTTTTTGTTGTAATCCTGTTATTACAACTCATTATAGGAACAGCCTTCGTTTATGTCAATAGAATAAACTTAAAATTTTTCCTCCTGTGTTTCTTTGATTTCACTAATATTAAAATAACGATAAGTTGAACTAACAACCATTTTATTATAATTATCCCTTGAATTCTCATATCCTCATGGCTATAATAAATGTTATCCTGTAATGACAAGTTAAAATAATTAATTGACAGGATAAACTCGGGGTTTTCCCTGTGATAAGGAATTGTTCGTAAAAAAACCAATTTGAACCAGGAGGAATGAAATGAAAGTTGGAATTGACAGTTATTGTTATCACCGATTTTTTGGCGAGGTTTATCCCGACCAAAAACCTCCCGCAAAAAACATGACCATGCAAGATTTTCTAAAACGAGCCCATGAGTTGAAAGTGGATGGAGTATCGTTGGAGTCCTGCTTCTTTCCCTCCACTGATGCGGGTTGGTTTAAGGATTTAAAAGCCCAGTTGGATGAATACAAGTTTGACCGCGTTTATGCCTGGGGACACCCGGACGGATTGGAGCGCGGGAAGAATTGGCAGGCGTACGATGAAATGGTCACCATGATCCCCTATGCCAAAGCCATTGGGGCCGACGTCATGCGTGTGGTCGGAAGCAGCCTCATGTTCCGGCATGAACCACACCAACCGCAGATCAAGGCGCTGGTGAAAATGTTTAAAAAAGCAGTCAAGGTCGCCAAAGATAATGGCGTCAAGCTGGCTGTAGAGAATCATATTGATTTTACGTCCGATGAAATTCTGCAGATGCTCGACGAAGTGGATTCTGAATACTTTGGATTGAATTTTGACACCGGCAATTTCCTGCGCCTTTTGGATGATCCCATCAAGGGCATGGAAAAACTTGCTCCTTACGTTTTAGCCACACATGTGAAAGACCTAATGCCAGACAAAACGGCTCGCCCCACTGATTGGCATTTCTTCGCCGGGGTTCCCGTAGGAAAAGGGTTAATTGACAACCAGGCACTTGCTCAGTTATTGCACAAAGCCAATTTTAAAGGTTTCCTCGCAGTTGAGATCGACCACCCCCACGCTGACTGGGTTGATAAAGAAGATGAGGCCGTGGCATTGAGCATCAAGGAATTAAAGAAAATTGCCAGCTCACTGAAATAATCCTAAGCGAGCATGCATCTGGTAATAGAAAAGGAGATGACCCTTTGAAAAAAGTGAATGTGGCAATTATTGGGACCAAGTTTATGGGCAAAGCCCACAGCAACGCATGGTCTCAGGCACCAAAATTCTTCAACCTTGGGCTCCAACCGGTGCTAAAGGTTGCCTGCGGGCAGGATGTGGAAGGAACCAATTCTTTCGCCAGGAATTGGGGCTGGGAAGAGGCCGCAAGTGATTGGCGAAAGGTGGTCGAAAGACCAGATATTGACATCGTCGATATCTGCACCCCTACCTATCTTCACCGAGATATCGTGATCGCTGCAGCCCAAAACGGAAAACAGATCTTTTGTGAGAAACCTCTGGCGTTGAATTTCCACGAAGCCCAAGAGATGTATGAAGCTGCAGAAAAAGCCGGTGTCTTGCATTACGTCAATCACAATTACCGCCGTACCCCCGCCATCGCCTTTGCCAGGCAAATGATCGAAGCCGGAAAAATTGGCCAGATCTTCCACTGGCGGGGGACCTATCTGCAGGACTGGATCACTGACCCGAACTTCCCGCTCACCTGGCACCTGCAAAAGAAATTCGCCGGAGCTGGTCCGCATTATGATCTTAACTCGCACAGTGTTGACTTGGCACGTTACTTAATCGGTGAGGTGAGCGCTGTTACAGCGATTCTGAAGACTTTCGTCAAAGAAAGGCCGCTCCCCGGCAAGGACGCCGGTACTTTTAAATCGGGCACAACAGCAGCCGAAAAAGGGCAGGTGACCGTGGATGATGCCGCCTTCATGGTAGCCGAATTTGAAAACGGAGCCCTGGGCGCATTTGAAGCCAGCCGATTCGCCAGTGGACGTAAAAACTACAATTATTTCGAAATTTATGGAAGTAAAGGCAGTCTGGCTTTTGATCTTGAGAGAATGAACGAACTCCAGTATCTCAACCTTGAAGACCCCTCCGATGAACAAGGGTTCAGAACGATCCTGGTGACCAACGCCACGCATCCCTATGTTGCGGCGTGGTGGCCACCCGGGCATATTATTGGATATGAACACGAATTCACTCACGCCGTGGCGGATTTCCTCACCGCGATGGAGAAGGGTACAAAAATCACACCCAGTCTTTATGACGGGATGCGTGATATGCAGGTGCTTGAAGCAGCCATCGTTTCATCGGAAACCGGCAAGAAAGTTAATGTTTCGGATATTAAATAATGATCGTTCTTTAAAATGATCGACGAAAGAGAGGGACAGGCACGCCTGTCCCTCCCTATTCTACTTTTTCCGTGAGTCCATACAGGTGAAAATCATGAAAGTTAGGCTTGCTCCCGTTTTTTTTAATTCTGCCGACGACCCTGAATTTCTCAAGCAATTGAATAATTTGCGAGAATTGCTGAAAGAAGAGGTTGAATTTCTTGAACCCGTGAAATTAGGTTCAAAAGTGCCGGATACCGACGGCGTGATCTTTCCACAGATGCTGGGTGAAGCTTTTCGGCTCGCCGATAAAATCGCAAAACTGCCTCAACCTCTTTTGGTTGTTACCTCAGAATTCGGCACTGTCTCCATGTGGGACTGGGAGATCAACAGCTACCTTGCGGCCAAGGGGATCCAGGTCATTGGACCTACCAGCCTGGAGAAAACAAAAAAGGCCTGCCGAGCTTTTGCGTTACGGCGACAGCTAAAACAATCCTCCCTGCTGGTATATCAAGATAATCCCGCCAATGGCACCGGAAAACAGGACGCGATTTTTAAACGTTTTTACTGGTGGGAAGACGAATGTATCTCAGGGATCGAAAAGAATTTCGGGGTGAAGGTAGAAAAACGAAGTTTCAAGGAACTGGCTGAAAGAGCAAAAAAGATCTCCGATGAAAAGGCGCTGGAAGTTTGGAACATGAAGAAAACAACCGTTCCTGTTGCCGGGCTTTCAAATCCTTCGATCCTGAGCGCGATAAAAATGTATATGGCTTTGCGCACGGATCTGGAATCGAGACCGAATGTGCTGGCAACCGGCATGAACTGTCTGAATGAATCCATGTATTCTGATACCACTCCTTGTTTGGCCTGGAACCTGCTTTACGAAGAACAGGGTATGGTCTGGGGTTGCGAGGGAGACCTTGTTTCCATGCTGACCAAGGTATTGATCGGTAAAACTCTCGCGGTTCCCTTTATGATGACCAATTTGTATCCTTTCCAGATGGGTTACGCGGCGCTGAAACACGAAAACATTCCGCATTTTCCACAGGTGGATGGTTCTCCGGATGATTACATCCTTGCGGCTCATTGTGGATATTTCGGCGTGGTGCCCAGATCTTTTTCAACAGAATGGAAACTGCAGAAAAAAGTGTTGGCCATCGTGGATGATAATGCCACGGCCATTGACGCGCGTCTTCCGGAAGGTGAGATCACCCTGGTGAAATTAATGCCTCCATTCAACCGCTGGTCTGTCGTTCAGGGCAACTTAACGAAATATGCGCAATTCAAGAATTCAGACTGCCTCAATGGCGCTGTTATTAAAGTTCCGGATGGAAAAAAATTGGTGGCTGACCTCGCGTCACACCATTACATCATTACAACCGGTCATAATCAAAACGACCTAGACATGGTCTCAAAGGTCTTCAACCTGACCTGTGAGACTTGCTGAGTTATCTGGATTCATCATAAAAGCAAAATATGTTCAAGTTATGACAATAAATGTTATAAGATGACTTTTTTTACTCATAACCTATTGACTTTTTTTCATGCCTCTCTATAATGGATTGTAATGATGTAATTACTTTATTAACTGTCTCTATCTCGGACGAAGTGTCCGGTTTACATTGTCCATAACGTACTTGCAGGTCCTTTTCAAGCTGAGATGCCACTCAGGTAGCTTTGCTATTCGTATCACTCAGAAATGACTAAAGGTAGCTTAAAGATCTATGGGAACGACCAACCTGACAACCCCGAAAAAACTAAAGACCTTTACTTCGCTGGATATGCCTGAATGGTTGATCAAAGCGGAGTCTTTAGCCAATCGCCAGGTTGTCACTGATTCTGAGAAGGAATTGATCGATCTGATCAGAAAATACGGGGGATTATCCAAAACAGATCTGGCTTTACACACGATGTTTTCCAGATCCAAGATCACAGGCTGTGTTGATTCCCTAGTAAAAAAAGGGATTCTCGAATCTTCCAATAAAACGGAATTCACCGGGGGCAGGCGTTCCCGAGTGTTTAGTTTGAACGGAAAACTGGGGTTGTTGGCCGGTGTTGATATAGGCGCTTCGAGCATTGACCTTTGCATTACCGATTATTCCGGCAAGAAACTGCATCGCTATTCAGAAGCGGCTTCGGTCAAAGACGGCCCGATCAAAGTCCTTGGCAGGGTTTGCACCCTGATCGAGAAAATGCTGAAAGAAAAAAACCTGAGTGCTGACAAATTGAACGGGATCGGCATTGGGGTTCCTGGTCCGGTGGATTTTTCTTCCGGTACTTTGATCTCTCCGCCAATCATGCCGGGATGGGATCGCTACCCGATCATCGACACTGTCCAACAATGGTTCCCGATGGCGAACGTGGTGGTGGACAATGACGTGAACGTGATGGCCCTTGGTGAATCATATAAAGGGGCAGGCAAGGGAATTGACAACATGATTTACGTCAAGATCGGAACCGGCATAGGGGCTGGGATCCTTTCTGAGGGAAAGATCTATCGCGGATCGAATGGTTGTGCTGGAGACATTGGCCATATCGGTGTGAACAAATCCGGCCCGTTGTGTCATTGTGGCAACAAAGGATGTTTGGAAGCCGTGGCCGCCGGTCCGGCTATTGCCGAGCATGCTCTTCAAGCTGCTCTATCAGGCAAGAGCCCGATCTTGTTAAAAAAATATGAGAGAAATGGCAATCGATTATCCGCCGAGGACGTGGGTGAGGCAGCCAGAGAAGGCGATCCGTTTGCGATCGAGGTAATTCGAGAAAGCGGCACCTCCATCGGTGATGTGCTTGCGGGGTTGGTAAATTTTTATAATCCCAGCATGATCGTGATCGGTGGTGGCATCTCAAACCTGGGCAACCTGCTCCTTTCGTCCATTCGGCAATCAGTTCTCAATCGTTCTCTACCATTGGCGACCAAAGATCTTGCGATCGTTTTCTCAAGTATCGGACCGGATGCTGGTGTGGTCGGTGCTGTCAATCTGGCAATGAATTATATATTTACCCAGATCTCCGGCAAAGGTGACTGACGCGGATTTGAGGAGTAGAAATGAAATTTGGAATAAATACTTTTGTTTGGGTTTCTCCGTGTACGACGGACGCAGTTCGTGAATTAGCCCCCAAGGTTAAAGGGATGGGGTTTGACGTGCTGGAGATTTCAGTAGAAAATCCCGCTTTAATCGATGCGGTGGAAGCAAAGAAGATTCTGGTAGAAAACAAACTTGAGGGAATTATTTGCGGTGCGTTCGGTCCTGATCGGAACCTTGCAAGTTCAGACAATAAATTACACGACAATGCAACGACATATATTCGCTGGCTGATCGATGCCGCGCATACAATTGGTTCCGAAGTTGTGTGCGGGCCATTTTATTCTTCTGTTGGCAAAGATCATTTGGAGGATACTGCCGCGCGACAACAGGAATGGGCCAGGGCGGTTTCCGGTACGCAAGAAATGGCCGATTACGCCGCTGGTAAAGGCGTCAAATTGGCTTTTGAGCCGCTCAATCGCTTTGAAACTGACATGATCAATGTAGTCGCCCAAGGAAAAGAATTCATCGCCGATGTCAATCGGCAGAACGTTGGTTTCCATCTGGATACATTTCATATGCATCTTGAGGAAAAGAACAGCGCAGAGGCGATCCGTTTGGCTGGAGATCGAATCTTCCATTTTCATGCCTGCGAAAATGACCGCGGTGTACCCGGAAAAGGCCAGGTCCATTGGTTAGAAGTTGCCAAGGCGTTAAAAGAAACCAACTATCAAGGCCCAGTGGTAATTGAATCTTTTACATCACAAGTCAAAGAGATCGCTCGTGCAGTTTGTATCTGGCGTGAAATTGCCCCGAGCCAGGACGCGATAGCCCAACAAGGCTTGTCTTTTCTTAAAACACTGCTTTCATAATCTATACCTTTTTGAAAGAGGTAAACATGTCGGAAGAGAAAAAATCCAAGAACACGATGGAAGAGCAGAAACAACCGTTGCTTGAAGTAAGAAATATTACCAAGCGATTTCCTGGAGTTCAGGCATTAAATGATGTCTCGTTAAAGTTCTTGCCTGGAGAGGTGCACGCCCTCGTTGGTGAGAATGGTGCCGGAAAATCAACCTTGATGAAAATCATGGCAGGCGCCTATACTCCTGACAGCGGCTCAATCTTTCTCAATGGTGAAAAAGTAACTTTTTCACACCCGCAACAGGCGCAAATGAGAGGTATCAGCATCATCTACCAGGAATTTAACCTGCTCCCGGAACGGACAGTTGCCCAAAACATCTTCTTGGGACGTGAGCCATCAAAACTTGGCGCGTTAAATGTTGCCGAATTGAATCGTAAAGCGATCGCCGTATTAAAAGAAATAGGTGCCGACAAGTTTATTAATCCGACAGCGATGTGTTCCACGTTGTCAGTCGCAGAACAACAGATCGTCGAAATCGCCAAAGCCATCTCGTTCTCTTCAAAAGTATTGATTATGGATGAACCCACGGCATCCTTGACATCGGTTGAAGTCAAGATGTTGACCAATCTGATCAATACACTTAAGGCGAGAGGGATGGCAATCATTTTCATCTCACATCGGTTGATCGAGGTGTTTGATATCGCCGACAAGATCTCTGTTCTAAAGGACGGCGACCTGGTTGATTCGGTAATGGCAAAAGACACCAATACTGAAAAAGTTGTGCACATGATGGTCGGTCGAGATCTCGACCACTACTTTCCCCCATTGGGCAAGCCCGAAGATTTTGGTGAGGTTGTGCTGCGTGTGCAAAACGCGGGAAATGATTTTCTAAAAGACATCAATTTTGAATTGCGCAAGGGTGAGGTATTAGGCGTGGCGGGTCTTCAAGGATCCGGACGGACGGAATTGGCCCAGGCAATATTTGGTGTGGTCCCCTTCAAAACCGGAAAAGTACAAGTTTTTGAAAATGCAAAGATCCTTAAAAGCCCGCAAGATGCGATCCGCAAGAGCATTGGGTTTGTAACCGAAGATCGAAAAGCCGAGGGCATCCTCCCCAAACAGCAAATCAGAGACAACATTCTGCTGACAGTCCGGTCTATCCTTCCCTTGTTAGGTTTGATCATGAAGAACGGGATTCGAAGTTCACGAACTTTGGTGCCGACACTTGCGAAAAGGGTGGACATCAAGACAGATTCATATGACCGCGAAGTACAATTTTTGAGCGGTGGAAATCAGCAAAAAGTTGTTTTATCCAAATGGTTGTCAACCAAAGTAAAGATCTTTATCTTTGATGAACCCACACGAGGGATCGACGTGGAAGCCAAAGCCAGTATTCATGACATGATCAGGGGGTTGACCAAGGAAGGCATCGCGGCCTTGATGATCTCATCTGAACTTCCGGAAGTGCTGGGAATGAGTGACCGCATCTTGGTCATGCGCGACGGCCGCATTGCAGGCGAACTACCCGCAAAATCCTCTGAGCAGGAAATCATGCTCATGGCCACCGGTCATGCAAATGAGATTGAAAAAGAACTGCTGGCCCCAGCAGGAAGGGAATAAAATGACAACTTCAACTGCATCGGTTTCTTGGTTTAGAAAATTTACCCAAAAAATAAACATTCCACCGGTTTATTATTTTTTGATCATTGTTTTTCTTGTGAGTGGTATCCTCGATCAGATATTTGGCGGCAAACAGATTTTGACCAACCCCAGCATCATGCTCAATATTATTGTCAGGAGCGTTGCTTTGGGGATTGTAGCGACGGGTCAAACCCTGGTCCTGGTCGGCGCTTCGATCGACCTTTCTGTTGCTTATACGATCAGTATTACAGCGGTGATGTCTTCTTACCTCATGCAGGGGCAAACCTCCAATGTGCCTGGGGCGATTGCCGGAGTCTTTTTGATCGGTATCACGATCGGTTTGGTAAACGGTTTGATCGTCTCTAAACTTCGTGTCAACCCCTTTATTACCACCCTGGGTACCAGTTTGATCATAAAAGGCATCATTAATGCCACTTTTTCAAATTACACGGGCAGCGTACCACAGGAATTTGAATTTTTTGGCTATGGCAAGGTCGGGCCTGTGCCCGTTTCGATCATCATTCTTCTGGTGATCGTTTCAATAGGTTGGTTTATTTTGGCGCGGACGAAACTCGGATCTCACCTGTATGGTGTTGGTGGCAACTTGGAAGTTGCCCGTCTTTCAGGGGTTCGGACAGATCGAATTCTAATTCTCGCTCACGTTCTTTGCAGTGTCACTGCCGTTCTGTCTGGTTTGTTCCTGGTCAGTCTCATGAGGTCTGGCGCGCCGTGGGTCGGCCCCAATGGTTTCTATGACCTTAATTCCATAGCAACCGCGGTGATCGGTGGAACTGCCTTGTCGGGTGGCAAGGGAGGTGTTTGGGGTACCCTGGCCGGTGTATTGATCTTTGGTGTTCTTGATACCTCATTCACCCAATTGGGCGTGAACCCTTACTTAAAGATCGTTTTTCAGGGACTCATCATTATCCTGGCAGTGGCCAGCTACACAGTCCGCTCTAAAAAAGAAGCGGCATAGGAGTGAAACGAATGACAACCTCAACCATGACCACAGAATCCGGATTAATTACCTTCCTGAAGAAGCTTTGGATTTTGATCAAAAAAATCCCGCCAGTGTATCCGATCTTCCTGATAATTTTTATTACTCTGGGATTTCTAAATCCACGCGGTTACCAAACCATGAACGGAATCATGACCTATTTCCGCCCGGCGTCTCCGTTGGCCGTGTTGGCGATCGGGCAAATGGTTGTGCTTGCCCTGGGCGGGTTCGATCTATCGATTGGCGCGATCGTGACATTTTGTGTCCTTGCAAGTTCGAAATTCCTGGCCAATGACCCTAATAATTTTTTACCAAATATTATTATGTTATTAGGGATTGGAATTTTGGTCGGCACGATCAACGGTCTGGTCGTCAGTTTTTTGAAGGTTCCATCCTTTATCACAACATTAGGCATGATGATGATCGTTCGTGGTTCCGCTCTTTATTATGTTGGTGGTGCCCCGCAAGGGTATCTCACGGATAACTGGCGCGCCCTGGGAAGAAACTACATCATGGATGTGCCATTTTTTGAGCGAATCCCATACGCCTTGATCGGTCTGATTATTTTGGGCGCCATTGCTTACATCATTTTTCACAGGACTAATTTTGGCAAGCAGGTGCTGGCAGTGGGAGACAACGCTCGTGCAGCGGCCCTTTCTGGCGTTCGAGTGAGATTGATACGTATCCTGGGTTTTATTTTTAGCAGCGTTTTTGCGGTCATAGGCGGTGTTATGGTTGGCGGCTATGGTGGCGTAAATGTGACCATTGGTGAAGGTTTGGAAATGCAATCCATCGCAGCCTGTGTCATCGGCGGGGTCATGTTGGGCGGTGGAAAGGGGAATGTGATCAACGTTGCCTTTGGCGCTTTTACCCTGCAGGCCATCGTCAACCTGCTTAATCAATTAGGACTTCCAAAACCATACACAGATGTCGTTCAAGGAGTCATCATCATCAGTGTAGTCGCATTCTCAGCGTTGAGTTCCATGAAAAAGCGCTGATTGTAAAAGGATTATCTACCTTTGAATGCATAAAAGGAACAAATTGGAAAAAATAAAAAAGGAGGTGATGGTATCGCAAGGATTGTTGTTTGAAAGTGTTTGCAAGCAAGTTCAAAGAAATCCAAACCATTCATATTTGGAGGAGAGACGTATGAAAAAAAGTATTTTACTTGTAGTGTCATTGTTGATGTGCCTCGTGTTGGTACTGGCAGCCTGCGCCCCCAAGGCTATGGAAGAAGCCG
>CAZNAF010000001.1:71521-102114 GCA_964570925.1 uncultured Anaerolinea sp. | reverse complement strand
ACCGTTTTCGCCCAGATCGTGGCGGAACAACTGAACGTCAAGGTTGAAGACGTCAAGGTGGTCACCGGCGACACGGCTCACTTCCACTGGGGTGCGGGCACGTTTGCCAGCCGCGGTGCTACGATCGTGGGATCAGCGGTGCACAGCGCGGCCGTGATGGTACGAGAAAAGATCTTCGCCACAGCCAGCAAATTGCTGGAAGTTCCCGAAGATCAAGTTGAATTATGCGAAGGTTCCGTATGTGAAAAAGGACATCCGGAGAAATCAATCCCTCTTGGCACTTTGGCTGGAATTGCCAACCCGATGCGCGGTGCTGTGGATGCGGACGTTAAACCCGGCCTGGAAGCCACGGCTTATTACGCACCCCCTCACGCCTCAACCGGTTCAGGTGCCTGCGCCATGATCGTGGAAGTAGACCCGGAAACCTGCAAGGTGACAATTGACCGCTTCGCCCTCGTGCACGACTGCGGCACCGTGATCAACCCCTTGCTGCTGGATGGTCAAATTCAGGGCGGCGTCTCGATGGGTATTGGCAATGCTTTCTATGAAAAGGTGGTTTATGATGAAAACGGCCAGTTGATGACCGCGTCCTTCATGGATTACCTGATGCCGCAAGCCACAGACATGCCGAAAAAGATGGAACTCGGACACAACGTGCACCCCAGCCCGCTAAACACTCTCGGGATCAAGGGTGTCGGTGAAGCTGGAGCCTTGCCGCCCCCGCCCGCCTTCTGCCAGGCCGTTGAAGACGCGCTGCAGATCCCGGGACTTTATCTCACCGAATCCAACCTGAACCCCGGGTTACTCTATCAATTTGTTAAGCAAGCAAAAGCGTAGCAAGTTCAGGCAGGCTTTATGCCTGCCTGCTGCACCTTGCAATACTAGTCTAATTTGGAGGTAACAATGATCGTTGAAGGCGAATATGTATTCAATGGCCCGATCGAAGAGGTCTATGCCATGTTGAATGACCCGCATGCGCTCGCAACCGCCGTGCCAGGCATGGAAAAGATCGAACAAATCGATGAAACCCATTATGAAGGCGCGATCTTCTTGCGTATTGGTCCCATTTCAGCGAAATTCGATGGGCTTCTTTCATTGACGGATGTCAATCCGCCGGTCAGTTGCACGTTGAACGTGGAAGGTAAAGGGAAAGCCGGGTTCGCCAAGGGTGTAGGTAAAATTCACCTGACCGATCTCGGAGAGAACAAGACCAGGTTAAATTACACCGGTGACATCAATATTGGCGGTACGCTTGCCAGTGTGGGTCAACGTATGATCGACAGCGTCGCAAAATCAATGATTAAATCCGGCTGTGATAAATTACAAAAAACATTGGAGGAACGATGTCAGCAGAAGTAAAGAAAACAGAAGAAACAAAAGACGCAGCAGCACAAGAAGCCCCGAAAAAAGAATCCTGGAAAGACATTGCGGAAGTGCGTATGTTGGTATACGTGGTTCCAGTGGCAATCGTGTTGCTAGTTCTGGCGTTACTTCTTGGCAAATAACGTGTTTTTAATATAGAGGTAATAACAACGCTGCAACTTTCTTGACAAAATGATGTATTATATACTCATGCAAAAAAGTCAAGTTAAGTTAATATGATAATCGGGAGGTGGCTATCGAAAAAATAATTTTTAGTGCAAGACTGCCCTAGAACGGTTTTTACGTTCAAAGGCGACCAGAAGGAAAATGTGTATTAGATCGAAGTAAACCATTAATCAAAGGAAAGAAGGAAAAAACCTATGGCAACTACTTCAAAAGTGTTGGGATACCTTCCACAAGATACCCCTCCATTTGGCAGGATGCTTCTGCTCGGTTTCCAGCACGTGCTGACCATGTTCCCCGCCACAGTACTGTGCGCCCTGTTGATGAACTTTGATGTTTCCACTGTGTTGACCATCACCGGTCTTGGCACCGTTGTGGCACTGCTTGGATCAAAGTTTGCGATCAATACTTACATCCCTCTGTACTACGGCTCCAGCTTCAGCTATATCGCGGCAGTGTCCTCGATCATCGCTGTCAAGGAACCTGGTCTTGCCTTTGGTGCCCCTGCACAACCCGAGACCATTTCGGTTGTGACTGCCGGCTTCATTGTCACAGGTATCCTCAATATCTTGATCGGCCTCCTCATCCGTGTAACTGGTGGAAAGAAAGGCCTTGACAAGATTCTACCCGCGGAAGTAACTGGTTCCGTCGCCATTATCATCGGTATCGGCCTTGCCTACACCGCTTTGACCATGGCCTCAGGTACCTGCTGCGGCGTCGAAGCCAATATGGCCCCAACCCTCAAATGGTGGCTGGCAGCTCTCCTCACCTTCCTTGCAGCGGTGATCTTCTCCGTCTATCTGCAGGGTAAGGGCTTCATCGGAATGCTCCCGATTCTGCTTGCAATGATCTTTGGTTATCTTGTCGCCATTCCCATTGGTTTGGTTAACTTCTCATCCATTGGCGCAAGCGGCTGGATCACTGCTCCGAAGATCGTATTCCCGGTGTTCAATGACGCTCTGACCGCCACCGCCCTTGTGGGTATCGGCGTCATGGCCATTGCCACCATTCCGGAATCCACCGCCCACCTGTATCAGATCAGCTTGTATGTTGACCATCTGGCTGAAGAACAGGGACGCGAAAAACCCGGCCTTTCAAAACACATCGGCCTCAACCTGATGCTTGATGGTTTGAACGACCTGGTGAACGGTCTGTTCGGCTCCACCGCTGGAACCAACTATGGTGAGAACAACTCACTCATGGTCATCACCCGCAACTACTCTGGTCCCGCCCTGATCACCGCCGGCGCTATCGCCGTGGTGCTCGGCTTCATCGGACCACTCCGCGACATCATCTATAGCATCCCGACCGCCGTCACCGGTGGCTTGGCTATCTACCTGTATGGTGTCATCGGCGTTCAGGGTATTGCCCTTATGATGGCCGAAAAAGTCGATCTCTTCGATCCCGGAAAACTTGCCATTGTGGCTTTGATCCTGGTCGTCGGTATCGGCGGCAACATTGGATACGGCGGAAATCTGCCTATTCCTCTGTTGAAGGGTGTCTTCCCCTTCGGTTGGCCTGCGATCGCAGCTGCCGCTGTCTTCGGTATCCTGGTGAACCTCATCTTCGTGTTCATCAAACCACCGAAAGTACGCGCCAGCGACGTTCTGCAGTAACCCTGCTGAATGCCCTAGCAACTTCAATGCTCCCCTTATTGAATGCAATTTGGGGAGCATTCTTTTCAGGTATAATTTCCTTTATCATTTTTTCAGGAATATCAATATGATCTTGCTTACCGGTGCAGCCGGAAAAACAGGCGAACACATTCTGAAAAGCCTTTCGAAACGCGGTGCCAGGGTTAGATGCCTGGTGCGAAATGAGACACAAGCCGCTGTCGTAAAAGCCCTTGGTTGTGCTGAAACGATACTTGGCGACTTGAAAGACGATCAGGCGTTGGAACGCGCCGTAAGCGGCGTAAGCCGTGTGTATTTCATCGCTCCCAACATGTTCTTGGATGAACTTAAGACCGCCCAAACGACGATCCGCCTGGCAGAAGCCAACCAGGTGAAGCGTTTTGTCTATCATTCCGTGCTGCATCCACAGATCGAAGCCATGCCGCACCACTGGCAAAAAATGCGCGTGGAAGAATCCCTTTTTGCCAGTGACCTGAACTTTTCCATTTTACAGCCCTGCGCGTATATGCAAAACATCCTCGGCGGATGGCAGAGCATCCTGAAAGGGACCTATTCGGTCCCTTATCGCTTGAACGCTCGCATCGCCATCGTGGATCTGCAGGATGTGGCTGAAGCGGTCACGAACGTTTTGCTTGATGCTGGGCATGATTATGCAATTTATGAACTGGCCGGGCCTGAAAACCTCACCCAACTCGATGTAGCCGAAAAACTTTCCAAAGCAATTAGCAAACCCGTAACTGCCGTTGAAGAATCCCGCGAGGCGTGGGCAGCCAGAATGGAAAAGGGAGGAATGCCCGCCTACCAAATTGAATTGTTATTAAAAATGTTCAGCTATTATAATCATTACGGGTTGGTTGGGAATTCCTCCACCCTGGGACGCCTGCTTCAACGAGAACCTGCCACCTTTTCAGATTTTCTGCAACGCATTTCCGCATCTGGAGAATAAATTTAGTCATGGAAAAAAACAAAAGCCTTCCTTATAACTTCGCAACGGAAGCCATCCCCGTCCTTTTTCACAGTCAGACCAACCATTTCATGAAGTACATTGAAAAAGACGGTATAAAATTCCTGCAGTTCTGGTGGAACCACGTCGGCGACAGATTGCCGGAAGAAAAAAGAATAACCTTTTCTGGGTTGACCTACAGCATCGAACAAATTGACAAGAAAACCAAACTGGTCATCATTAGCATGCCCACGCCGCGAGAAAATGAAGAAGCGTATTTTATCGGCCTCGTTGCTAAACCCGAACGCCGTGTTCTTTGGGTGCGCATTCCCACATCAACTGCATTTGGATTGGTAAGGGATGACAACTGCAAGGAACAATACAAGACCAATTTTGGCTACCTGACCCCCAGCGGTAATTTCAGACCCAGGGTGATGGGTTTGAATCCAACCAAAAAAGATTTCAAGAAGCTGATCATGAAGTACATCTCACAAAAGAAAGCATGGTGGAAAAAATGAAGATCTCAACCGGCCTGATCGTTGTTCTGGCAGCCATGGCGATTTTTTATCTGAGGGTCGCCATGCTGCGCGGACAGAAAAAACGTTTTGAACGTGAATACGCTCTAAAAAGGCGTAAAGTACACGGGCGCTCAAAGGGAGCCGCGCTTCCGACGCCGCCGGCGGGAAGTCCTCCTTTTGGTGTAACATCCTGGGTGCTGGTCGTCCTCAGCCTGATCATCACAATAGCCGGTGTGATCATGTATAACAAAATGGTCGTTTTTGGATTGGAACTCATCCAGGACGCGGCACTCATCGAACAGCTTGCCAAATTCTGGTATCTCCCCGTGGCCGCGGGGATCTTGCTGCTGACCTTCACTGTCAAGATCGAAAAACCTCGTCTGGAATAAATTCACAAAAACAACAAAAACATCCACCCCTGCTTCAGGAAGCGGGGGTGATTTATTTAGAAGGGATTGTTATTTAAGGATTCTTAACCGTGTAGCCGTAGCCGGGAATGGTTTCTATGAACAAGGGGTCGGCTGGATCCTCTTCTATTCGCGTGCGTAAGTTCTTAATATGCACCCGTACAAGGTCAGAGCTGCCGGTTTCCGGAGGATAATCCCAAATGATGCCTAATAAGGAAGAAGGAGAAAAGATCTCTCCGGGATGGCTCATGAAATTATATAGGAGGTCAAACTGGATGGGGGTAAGGAGAAGTTTCTTACCGGAGGGCAGGATCAATTCAAAGGTCAGGATATTTAGCTTGTACCCTTTGAGTTCCAAAATCGGATTGGCCACCCGGGAATGATCGTAGAATTTTGATTCGTGAAAACGGAGTTCATCTTTTGCTCTGCGGGTGGCTTTTTTGCCGGAATTATTGGTTCGTTTCAACATGGCTTTGACGCGCAGCATCAGTTCTTCGGCGTTAAATGGTTTGTTCACGTAATCATCTCCGCCGGCTTTGAATCCGCTGATGTGATCCTCTTCAGCAGTTTTGCCGGTAAGAAAGATCACTGGGATGTTTTCGAGCTTTTTTGTGGTACGCAATTCCCGGCAAACATCAAACCCGTCCATACCGGGCATCATCACATCCATCAGGATCAGGCGTGGAATTTGGCGTTTCACCAATTGAAGTGCCTGCATGCCTGAATGGGCCGTACGAACTGAAAAACCTTCCCGCCTCAGACACCTCTCGAGGATGGTGACAATCACCTCGTCGTCATCCACTACCAGGATATCAAAATTATCCAAAAGTACTCCAAGAGAACCTTGTAAAGGATACTAACATGATTAATTATATATAAAAACAAATAAATTTGTTAACAGGATTTTTCTAACGCCCTTCATGAGCCGTAACGCAATAAACTCCGCCGGCATCCATGGTGGCGATACAACGATTGCATTGATCACAATCAGAATAACTGATCTCACCGGCTTGTAATCGGTTCACAAAATCGGGGTCGCGCACAGTCGCCCTTCCTATCTCAATGAACTGAAAGCCCTGTGAAATAACATATTCCATGTCTTCCAGGCGCAAGACCCCGCCGATATACACGACCGGGATCTTGACAGCCTCTTGAATGCTGACGGCTTCCCGCAGTAAATAGAGACGATCGAAACGGTAGCGCTGCACCATGAACCAGCCAAAAAGGCTCATTCCAAGCCTGAGAAGCCAATCTGTCTGGTTGGCGGCCATTTCACGCGTTGGCACACAGCCGCGCATCATATAAAGGGGGGTCTTGGCAGTAAAGCCGCAGCTTGGCACCAGAGCGCTTGCCCCGGCAGCTTCAAACTGTTGGGCGATCTGCACGGCCTCATCCAGTTCGAGCCCACCGCGAATGCCATCACTGACGTTCATTTTTATAAGAATGGGAAAATCCTCCCCCACGGCCTGACGCACCCGGCGGATCACGGCCAGAGGGAAGCGCAGACGATTTTCAAGTGATCCGCCATATTGATCTCGACGGTGGTTCGTCCATGGCGAGAGGAACTGACTGAGCAGGTAACCGTGACCGGCGTGTATTTCGACGGCATCAAAGCCCGCCCCTTTGGCCATCTCAGCCGCACGGCCGAAATCCTCAATTTTTTCATTAATCTGCCCTTCGCTCATGGATTGGCAGAGAGAAAGACGAAAAAGGCAAAACTTGACCGATGCCCCCAGCGGCCGGCGGCCGATCTCGCGCGGATTGGAGAAGAAACCGCAGTGGCCGATCTGGATGGACGCGGCCGCGCCTTCTTGATGCACGGCTTGGGTCAGTCGTTTCAGATCCGGGATCAACTCGGCACGCATCCACATCTCATGGCCAAAGGCACGGCCATCATAACTGACCGAGCAATAGGCCACAGTGGTCATGCCCACCCCACCCTGCGCCACGCGCCGATGGTGTTCGATCAGGCTGTCGGTCACCTTGCCATCCTGGCACATACCCTCAAAGCAGCCGGAACGAATGATACGATTACGCAGCTTCAAATTATTGATCTTCGCTGCGGAAAATGACAAGGGATTCGCTTTTTTCATCTTTCCTCAATTCTGAGTAAAAATGTAGATCACAACCATTATACGATGCCCAAAGACAAAGCTCACGATGGCTTAGGGTGCCAAAAAGACGTAAAAATCTCTTCCCGCTACTTCGTTGGTGTTTAAAGAGGCACTTCCCGCAGGGTAAAGCTCTTTCAACAAGTTCAGGCTCACAAGATCATCCGCTTTCATAATGAACAACTTTTCGCCATCGCGCAGGAGAGTCGTGTGCAGGTCTTCAGGCCAGATGGCGTAATCGCGGCCGATGTAGCCGGAACTGATAGCCACCAGGCGGGTATCCACCCAGTAGGGCACACCGACGACCCAAACGTTGTCGGCATCTCCTCCAGACATGATGAAATCGGCAGCCACCTGTCCCATCTGCGTGGTGTTCCAGGTGTTTTTCACGTATTCCTCAGGGTACTGTTTGAGGGCGATGTTGAAATTTTGCAGGGCCGAAACTCCCACCAAGACCAGCCCCAAAAAGACCACGGCGCTTTGGCCAACCTTGCCGGAGACACTCCTCCAAAGGCTGGAGAGCAGCGATTCCAACCCGATGGCGGCTATGAGGAAGATGGGAATGGCCGCTCCCCCTGCCCGACTTAGCGAAGGGTTCTCACTAGGAAAAGCCAGCGCGAGGATGGAAGGCAGCATGAGAAGCGGGATTGAAAGGAGCAAAAGTAGGTCTTTCCACGACCTCATCCGCAGCCAGCGCCAGATGGTCAGAACCAGGCCGATGAAAAAGAAGGCTGCTGAAACCACATCCAGCCCTGGCCGGTTCATCACCGAGATCACCCAGGTGTTGCCATCCTTCCAAAAGGGCATGACCAAGCATTTCCAAAAATTATCCAGAAAAATGAACAACGCGTCGTCTTGAAGAGGAACCTCAGCTGAAGTCAGGCGAGAAATCGTTCGATAGCTCAGAATATCAGGAAAATCCACAAAAACACGCAGGAGGGGCAGTGCCAGCACCAGGGCAAACAAGGCCAATACCCCGAGCGCCCACCAGACCTTTCGTCCAGCCTGGCTCTTCCTGCGGTAAACCCAAAAAATCAGCACGCCCACCACCAACATAAAGGGCATCAGTCTGAAGGCACTGTAACCCAGCAATCCCAGACCGCATAGAATTCCCGCCAGCACAAAATCATTGCGGCGTGATGTACGCAACCCTCTTAAAAAGTAAAAAAGGACGGGGGCGACAAAAACGGGCGCTAAAACCACACGCAAACCCACACGAGCGATCATGTTCATCCATGAAGAAAAACCCAGCAGGGTCATAAAAATCAGACCCGTCCAGCGCGTGCCAGCCTCTTTTCCAAGGCGGAAAACATAGACCAGCGAGATCAAAAAAGCCAAGGCCATACCGAGCTTTAACACGTTAAAGTTCAGGGGCATTGCAAAGACCTTCACCAGTAAAGCGGTCAAATAGAAATGGATCGGTTCCCGGCCGCCGTTGTTCATGAAAAAGATGTGCGGATTGCCATTTAAAACGTCATAAACATCCAGCAGCTTTTCGGTGTGGTCGCTGGTCATGTTCAACGGAATGGAATCCAGGTGGTAGAGGTGGAACCAGGCAGCGAGCGCGAAGGAGATCAAAACGAGCATGGGAAAAAGAAAGGTTTTGAAGTGCCTGGACTCTTTTTTTATATCAACAAGAAATTTCCGAATCCTGTGATAAAACCCAGGTCGTTGTTCACGTTCCCAAAAGGCCAACAGCCCGAAACCCAAGGTTGCCAGCCATAAGGCTACATTCAGCACCGAAAACCGGTTATCAGAGAATGTGAGGAAGGAAGCAAACAGGAGGATCAAAAACACGAACAGGGCTAGTGAACGAACCTGCGATCCAAGAGGCTGGTCTTTTTCAATTTTTACGACTGGCAGGAACCAGTTTTGCTTCACCAGGGACCATACCATGAATCCCGCGGCGGCCAGATAAAAAATTAAACCGGTGATGGCGTCTTGGGCAGGAGGTTCAAGGCGGACCTGCGCGATCAAAGCAAAGAGTGCGGCCAATAGGATACGCCAAGGCAATCCGGAACGTAAGAAATTTGCAGGCGCGGCAGAAATTTCTTCGATCTCGGAGGAAAATTCTTCTCTTAGATTCACAACCTCTTCAACCAGTTCATTCGGTCGTTCATCAGTTCGAGCAGGAATCTCTTCCCGCGGAAAGGCAATACGCGGTGGCTGGCGGCGTAAAATGCGGCGAAGATTCAAACGGTCTTCTAAAAAATCCAGCAGGCTTGGTTCCTGATCTTGCATGACTTCCCCTCACTCTGATTTACGGCGGGCGATATAAAAGGTACAGGTACCTTCCGGTTGATTTGAAGGCTCTTGGTAGATAGGTCGTGTGATCGACTCTGTTAGCAGGAGGTTCCAACGTGCCGGAACCAGGATCCATCTACCCAACAATTTGCGGCTGACAAGAGAGGGCAGGCCGAAATAATGTCCCCATTCAAGCACTCGCAAGGCACGCGGTGAAAAGTAATGCCACCAATCCTGCAATTCAAACCCTGCTTTTTCCAGTCTGGCCTTCCATACTTGGGGATCATCGCAATGGTGATGGCGGGCAATACGATCGAAGAATCGCCGATAGCCCTTTGCCAAAGCATGCAGGCCGGCACGGTCAAAGAAATTGCTGATCGAAAGCGACTTGAGAAAATTGTGATTGGGCACACAAAATACGAAAGGGGCACCCGGTTTCATCACGCGTGCAAGTTCTGACAATACCGGATCGAGTTCCGGGATGTGTTCCAGTACGGAGTTGCTGACCGCGCTGGCAAAAAAGCCGCTTTCGAAAGGGATCTTGTCGCCAGGGGCGTGTACGGTTTTAAGGTAAGCAGCGCGTTTCTCGGCTTCAAGCAATGGTCCCTGCCAGGGGTCAAGCCCAACCTCGAGTGGTCGGTCGAAAGCGAGGCCGGCAAAATGGCCGTCCCCGCAGCCAAGATCCAGCGTGGGAGAAGGCAGTGTGATATTTTCGTAAAAGCGGGCTTCCACAGCGCGCAGCAGGCCGCGAAAATAAGGCAGACTTGAGATTTGCGGCCACAGATGGTCCTTTCGGGCTGCCTCGGCTTCGACAGGAATGTGGGCTTGATGATCCATTAATACCTTCTTAAGTGGTAGATTTGTCAGCAAAAAGATAAGCAAGGTTTTTATGAACCGGATTGGGTGTTATGCGTGTGCGGTAACCCAGCCCTTCAAGGTAGGCGACCATTTCATGACGGTTGTGACCGTTAACGCCGTCGTGAATTTCCATGCAGAGCCGCTGAACGCATGCCAAGGTCTGTGGAGTTGTTGAAAAGAGGATATCGTATTCCCCTCCCTCGCAATCCATTTTGAGATAATCACATTTGGACACGTCAAATTGTTCAAACAGGCTCGCCAGGGTGAGAGTTTTTACCTCGATCGAATGCTGTGTCTGTGACTGAGCGGCGGTAGTATTTTGTACAGCCCGATTTGCCTGGAAAGATAATCTCGCAATCCCGTTCGATCCAGAAAGGGCTCCCGCATAGATTTCGGCATTATAAACGCGATTTTTTTCGAGGTTTGAGCGTAATAATGAAATGGAAGGCGGCCAGGGCTCCACGGCGATGATACGCCCGGCCGGGACCTGGCATGCGGCCCAGACGGCATAATCTCCAAGTGCTGCGCCCACATCCACCACCGTCCAGCCGTCTTGCAGGGGCAGGCTCGCCCGCTCATAGTGACGATCCAGGCAGGTTTCTTTGACAATCCATACATCCATCAGATTGCGTACGAGGAAAATCAGGCCATTTTTCAACTGTAATCGCGCGGCATAGCCCTCGGATCTCTTGAATAACAATGGCAGAATTACGCCAGGATTCTTTATCCCGCTTAAGATCGTCCGGATGGACGAGATATAGTATCGCAAAGCAGTTGTTTTCATTCTATCACCTGTTCGTCCTATTATAAACGACTCTAAAAAAACCTAAACAAAAAAAGGAACCCCCGCCATAAATGCAGGCATTTGGCGGGGGTCTAAGGTCTTTTCGTGAGAACAGGAATATCTTATTTCTTGGCAGCCATCTGGCCGACCATCTGCAAGAGCGTGTTTGCCACCAGCGTGCCTGATTGAGCACGGTGTTCCGTTTCACTCATTTTGCTGGAGGAAACCACGGCATTTAGAATGGCGTCAAGGTTGCTGCCGCCAGATTGTTTGGTTTGGGCAAAGGCCATCCCCGCGTTGAGCAGATCTCCAAGGTCGATCTGTCCCAAGGGGCCGGCTTGTTCTGCTGCGGCCGGCTGCTGCTGCGGCTGCGCCTGCTGGCCTCCCATGAGCCCGCTCAACAGGCTGCCCAGGAGGTCGCCACCGCCGCTCTGTGCAACGCTGCCCGGCAATGTTGTGCTGCCCTGTGCACCCAACAGCGCCTGAATTAGCTGCATGGCGGTATCGGTCGTGATGGCCGATTTGCCTTTGAATTGAGAAGCCGCCTCAGAAAGCCCTTCGGCGTAGATCTGCGCCGATCCACTCTGGCTCTTTTGACGCAGGATCTGGCTGGCATAGGCAAGCTGGTCGGCAGGGGAAGCCGTCTTTTTTTCTTTCATCGCCTGGGTGATCACCTCGAAAATTTCAACCATGTGGTCACCATGATCGTGGTTATAAGTATCAGCCTGGTTCAGATTTTCTTTGTTTTGTGCCATTGTCTTGGCAACCGTACCGAAAAGTTTAATAAGATCAATGTTCTTTGCCGCCATCATAACCTCCTAATTTTTTCTTGATCTCATTGTAGCATAAATACAATTGAACGATTTTATGTTCATACACGCGAAAGCGGGTATAATCGTCCTTATATTCATTTATTGAGTAACCATGCGAGGCAAAATAAATCCCTTCACTTCCTCTGAGTTCGTGCTGCTTGGGTTGATCTACGAAAAACCCACGCATGGTTACGATTTGCACAAGCTTATCACCGATCCTGAAGGCATTGGTATGGTCTGGAATGTAAAAATGTCCAACCTTTACGCTCAATTGGAGAAGCTGTCGCAGAAAGGGTATATCAGCGGGGTTCTGCAAGCGGGTGATACGCATCCAAACCGGACAGAATACAAGATCACACCACAAGGTCAAGAAATCTTTCAAGACTGGATGAAAAGCGTAGTACAGCATCCGCGCGATTTTCGGCAGGAATTCATGGCAAGATTCTTTTTTCTGCTTAAATTCGCGCCGGGATTGATAAAAGATTATTTTTCCAGGCAAACCCTTGAGTGCCAGTGCTGGCTCGAAAATACTCATAAGAGCATGAAGGACGTGAGCGATGACTCCCTCTTTTCCAAGGCGGTTGTGGAATTCAGGGTATCTCAAATTGAAGCGATCACACGTTGGCTGGAAAAAGTACAAACGAAATACCTGTAAAACATACCTCTGCCGACTCACAGAATGACTGCCCTAATAGTAGGAAAATGACAAAAAAATCCTTCAACAAGAGTCTCTGGTTGTCTCCCCTCGTTCTCGCTTTGATCCTGCTTTTGGTATTCGCGATCTCCTTGATCATGGGAAGATACCCCAAGCCTTTGTTCATGCCTTTTAATCTTTTGATGGAAGATGAACTCGCCCAGCGATTGGTCTTGAATTTACGCATGCCCAGGCTGTTGACCGCCATGCTGCTGGGGATGTCTCTCGCGGCTGCGGGAGGGGTGATGCAGATGCTCTTCCGCAATCCCCTCATTGAACCGGGTTTCCTGGGTGTCACGCAGGGGGCCGGATTTGGCGCTGCGCTGAGCATCATCGCGTTCGGGCGCTCCCCCATCCTTGTTGAATCGAGCGCAACCTTCTTCGCCCTTTCGGGTTTGCTCCTTTCCTGGTTCATCGCGCGGCGCATCCGATTTGGTGGATGGGTGCTACGGCTGATCCTTTCAGGGATCGCGGTATCGGCCCTCTTTTCCGCCGGACTGGGCGTGATTAAGTATCTTGCAGATCCGCTCTCTCAATTGCCAGAGATCACCTTTTGGTTATTGGGAGGATTGAACGCCGTGACCTGGAAAGACCTGTTCTACATCCTGCCCATCGTCCTGGCCGGGTTGGTGATTATCCTGCTAATGCGCTGGCGGTTAAACCTGCTGGCGCTGGGCGACGAGACCGCAGCATCTCTGGGTGTTTCGGTCAAACGGGAGCGTGTGTTGCTCTTATCGGTGAGCGTCATGATCACGGCTGTGGTTGTTTCAGTGGCAGGCATCGTGGGCTGGATCGGTTTGATCATCCCGCACATCGCCAGGCGGCTGGTGGGAGCCAATGCGGCGAATTTTATCCCGGTGAGCGTCGCCATTGGAGGAGTGTTCGCCATCCTGTGTGATGACATCGCGCGCACGCTGTCAGCTGGCGAAATCCCACTGGGCATCGTTACTTCAATGCTTGGAGCGGTCATCTTCCTTGCCTTGATGCTAAGTCCACGTATGAGGCTGCCGCGATGACCCCCAACCCCATCCTCTCGATCGAGAAGATCGAATTCAGCTACAACCCTCATCAAAAACAGGTGCTAAACTCAGTTTCTTTCGAGATCGAACCCGGAACGATCACCGCCATCCTCGGTCCCAACGGCGCGGGCAAGACCACCTTGATCCATTTACTGCTCGGGCTGCAAAAACCGGCGGTTGGGAAAATAAAAGTAGCGGGAAAATCGATCACGGAATATTCACGCCGCGAATTAAGCCAATGGATCGGATTGGTTCCGCAATCAGAATACATCCCCTTTGAATTCAGTGTGTTGGAATATGTTCTGCTGGGACGGGCGCCCTATCTCGGTCCGCTGGACCTGCCTGCGAAAAGAGACATTGAAATTGCCCAACAAGCACTGCAACTTACAGGCATCACCGAACTTGAAAACCGGCCCCTTCCGGCCTTAAGCGGCGGCGAGTTGCAACTGGTCATGATCGCGCGGGCACTGGCGCAACAACCAAAAATTCTGCTGCTGGATGAACCCACCTCCCACCTTGATCTGAGCAACCGCAACATCACCTTGCGCATTCTGAATCGCTTAAGACAGGATGGTTCGACCATCCTTTTTACCACGCATGATCCCGAGGCAGCGTCACTGGCGGCAGACAACCTGGTGTTAATGCGCAACGGACAGGTGCTGCATTCAGGCAGCCTTGAAAACGCCTTCACCAGCGACAAGTTGAGTGAAACCTACGGCACCTCGATCGAGGTGATCCGGCTCGACGGCATCCACGTGGTAAGGTCGCTGGAAAAGCTGAAATGAGCGATCATGCTGGCAAGATCTGGATCATCACCGGGGACTCAGGGGCAGGAAAAACACGCTTTTGTTCAAACCTGGTTCTCGCTGCCAAAAAGAAAAGTATCACAATCAAAGGACTGATCTGCCCTGCAGTTTTTGAAGGAGGACAGAAAACATCCATCCAGGTGGTTGACCTTGAGACGGGGGAACAGTCTACCCTGGCCACAGCTAGAAAGGCATCGCCGGGTGGGTCGGTCACCGATCATTGGAAGTTTAATGAAAAAGTGATGATCTGGTCAAACCGTAGGCTCGCGTCACTGCCGGGTTGTGACCTGGCGATCGTGGACGAATTGGGTCCATTGGAATTCAATCTCGGACGGGGGTGGCAGCAAGGACTAAAATTTCTCGACGAGGGTAATTTTCACGGCGCGGTGGTCGTGATCCGCTTAGGACTGGTTGAAACCGCCCAAAAACGCTGGCCAAAAGCGAAGACCATCGAGATACCGGCCAGGATGGATGCGGTAATGGAAGAAAGGTTTCAACAGACGATTCTGGATGAAATCCTTAAAAAGACATCTTGATCTCTCGAGATTGAGTAAAATAAGCGGGGTTCAATCATTTTCGTTTCAAGAGGAATTATGAATATTCTGAATATCCTGCACATCAAACCTCCAAAACTGGGGCTGGCTTTAAGTGGCGGCGCCACACATGGTGCCGCGCACATCGGCATCCTTCAGGTATTGGATCGGGAGGGCATCAAACCGGATGTCGTGGCCGGTACAAGCGCCGGTGCTTTGGTGGGCGCGGCGTATTGCGCAGGTGTTCCGTTGGACGAACTGGAACGGCTTTTTGTGGATATGTCCTGGCCAACCCTGGTTAAACTCTCATTATCAAGACCGCTGGCTTTATTCGACACCCAGCCCATGGAAGAATTTCTGGTTAAAAAGATCGGTGATATCGAGTTCAAAGACCTGCGCCTGCCTTTTGCCGCCATCTGCTGTGACATTGTCAGCGGTGAAAGGGTTGTGCTGGATCACGGGCGCGTGGCACCCGCCGTAAGGGCCAGCGCGGCCATCCCGGGAATTTTTTCACCGGTGGAAATCGAAGGGCGGTTGCTCGTGGACGGCGGAATGGTGGATAACCTGCCCATTAAACAGATTCGCTGCATGGGCGCAAAATTCACCATTGGATGCGATGTATCAGCAAGAGGAAAAAAAGGGAAAAGACCTGAGAATCCACTTGAAGCAGTGCTGGCCATGATTTCTATCATGCAAGCTCATTCTGTCTCATTGAACCGGGAATGGAGCGACGTTTTTATTAAACCAGACCTTGCACAATATCCCTCATGGGGATTTGGGGATAGCCAAAAAATGATCGAAGAAGGCAGAAAAGCCGCCGAGGCAGCTTTACCCATGTTGAAACGGTTCATGAAAACCGGAAAATAGACATTTTTGAATCTTGAAAAAAGAGGCCCTCGCAGGCCTCTTTTGTTGTTAACAGGATTGCAAAGTTGAAGCAGGATTTATTAGTGTATAACCGTTATATTACTATTTTATTACTATTTGGATGTTATGGTGAAAATCATGAAAACCCTGTCAAAAACGCTCGCGATCCTTACGGTCCTTTTGCTGGCCTTTACCCTGGTCCCTGTTGGAAAGGTGCAAGCGGCAGGTACCGATTCTCTTGAGGATTTTACCTCCTCCCTACCGAAATCGGATGCAACAAAACTGGTGGGCGTTTTTGCCAACGACATACTGTCCGCCAGCATCGTGCAACAATCCTCTGCAGCTTACGTATCTTCACGCGCCGGCACGGTAACGCAGTTTGGACTGGCCGGCCAGTACGGTTCAATCGGCCTTTTGGCGCATAACTATCTCAGCGGAGCCAGTTTCAGCCGTTTGGGCGCAGGGAGTGAGATTTATCTGGTTTATGGGGATGGAAGCACAAAGAAATACCAGGTCACCAGTGTCAAGAAATATCAGGCGCTCAGTCCGACCGATCTATATTCTGATTTCAAGAACCTGGATAATCCTGATACCACACTCTCGAGCAGCGACCTCTTTTCTGAGACCTACGGACAAGGCGGTAAACTGGTTTTACAGACCTGCATCAGCAAAGATGGGCAGTCCTCGTGGGGCCGCCTTTTCATTATTGCCTCCCCTGTGTAAATCTAATTTATGATCTTCAAAGAACTCACAGGAATCGCGCTCAGCGCTATTCCTGTGTTTTATAATTAGGGTGTCAGCAAAATAGGAGTAGCATGGAAAACCAGGTCATCACCGCGCAAGAATTAAGAGTCAGGATCCATTCCCTGTGGCAAAAAGGCTGGTTCCTGTTGACTGCAGGGGATTTCGAGGATAAGAAATTCAACAGCATGACGGTTTCGTGGGGCAGCATGGGCGTAATGTGGGAAAAACCCTTTGTTCAGGTTGTGGTGCGTCCAACTCGTTTTACTTATAAGTTAATTGAACAGAGCCCAGATTTCACCCTGTGCGCCTTTCCAGAGCAGTATCGTAAAGCGCTCAGCTTGCTAGGAACAAAGTCAGGACGCGATTCAAACAAGATCAAAGAATCAGGTTTGACACCCTGCAAAAGTTCGAAGGTAATTTCGCCTTCCTACATCGAAGCGAACCTGGTGATCGAATGCAAGAAGATCTACGCCGACACGATCAAACCGGAGGGGTTCGCAGAGGAAAGCCTGGAAGGTCATTATCCCCTGGGTGATTACCACCGCGTCTATTTCGGCGAAGTCGTCAGTATAAGAGGCGATAAAAGTCTCTACTGCGTTTAATGAAAAATGGATGGCTCGAGACGATAGCCATCCATTTTCCTTTTCCCCCTGCAGCGAAGATTAGAAATAGCCCAAAAGAGGGCGGTTTCCCGAAATTGGGCCAGGAATTTATTCAAACAACTGCAAAAACACCTCCACCACCTTCGGATCGTACATCTCTCCTGAAAACCTGCGCAATTCCGACACTGCTCCGGCGTGGGTGCGCGGCAGTCGGTAGATCCTGCCCTCTGTCATGGCAGAATAGGAATCCACTACCGCTATAATGCGCGACCCCAATGGGATTTCATTTCCCTTCAACCCGTGTGGATAACCTCTTCCGTCCATGCGTTCATGGTGGGCAAGGATGATCGTGGCAATTCTTTCAAAACCAGTGATACCCTTAACAATATGCGCGCCGATCGCAGCGTGGGTCTTCATGATCTCCCATTCTTCAGGAGTGAGAGGGCCGGGTTTGTGTAATACCTGGTCTTCAATGCCTACTTTACCAATGTCATGCAAGAGCGCTGCCCAACAGAGTTCACGGGTTTCCATTTCACTTAACCCCAACTGCCGGGCAACTTTTTCTGAATAAACGGCCAGTTCGCGGCTATGGGTGCCAATATAAGGATCCCGCGTTTCGAGGGTTTTTGACAAGGCCAGCACAATCTCAAGAGAGGAATTAGTCAACTTCTCGATCAATTGCGTGCGGTGAATCGCGTTTCCAAGTTCGTTGGCAACCAGTTTGAGTAAAAACTCATTCTCATGCCGGAAGGCATCCGCCGTGACGGTATTATATTTTATGAGAAGCAGTGCTCCCGTCATGGCGCCGTTAAACCATAATGGAATCAGGTGATAACTGTCATTTCCTGACAATCCCAAGGCTTTTAGCCAGCGCTCCTCGGCTACCCCGACAAACGGTTTTCGAGGTGGAAACAGCGTTGGGTTGCCTGAATCAAGTTCGAGCAACAGCTCCAGTTCATGGGTCAAATCACCCATTTTGTCATGGAAATGGAACCTGCCGTCATCTGCGGGCAGCAAGATACGGCAGGTATCGATTTGAAGCATTTCCGGAATCAACACGGAGGCGAGATCAATTATCTTTTCTATTGATGCAGCACCAAGCAAGGACTGACTCAAAATTGAAAGTCCCTTTAACCTATCTTTCGAAGAGACACTGTTGAGTGCATGCTTAGGTTTGTATGGATAACGAATATTTTCGATGTATTGTGTCATGCAAATATCCAGACCCGGACCAACAGAAGCGAATATGAAGAAAGGAAAGCAAAATTCAAAGGTACGGGAAATTCATGAAGGGTCACTTGAACACGAAGGGAAAGCCTTTTAACTGACTGGCAAATTCCGACAAAGTGGCAGCACGGATCGCAGAAATTCGTTCTGATTCTTCTTCTGCCAGATTGAATACTTCTCCGGCATACCCTTTCTGAATGGCCACACGGGGATTGGAAAGCAAGAGCCTGCGAAATCGCCCATTGATCACCGCAGCGGTTAAAAGTCGGCTGAATTCCCTTTCATTGTCAATGATCTGATCCGTCTGTCTACCAAGATCAACATAAATGTTGGTCATGAACCATCTCCTTTTTCTCCTGTCGGTCGTTTCCACCCAGCGTCCAAAGCAGCAAGACCACACCCAGGGCGATCAATACATCACCCAGGCTGAAGGCGACATTGAACCCCAGAAACCTCTGCAAGGCAAAACGGTCCGACAGAAAGGCTAAACGGGTTGTTTCAGGTGACAGAACCATATCTTTTGAAAAATCGAAACGCTGTCCGATCTCCCAGGCGACATGAGTCCCCGCGACCATCTTTTGCGCGGTCGCAGGACTGATCGGCATGAAACCCCCATTCATGACAATCACCAGGAAATTTAGAAAAAATCCGGCAATTATTGGCCAAAAACCGGTTTTTCGAATGTTAAGGATCGAAAAGCATAACAATAATAAAAGTGATGAGATTTGCAGGATAGCCACCAGTTCATTTGACAAGGTCTCGCGGAGACCCGGAGCAAAGAACGCAAAATACTGAGGCACGAATGCCAATAAAACGAGATAGGCATGTCGAAGCTCGAAAAAACGGTATTCGCGTTGCCCAATCCAGGCTCTACAAAGTCCGGCGGTCAATCCCACCAGGACGGCTGCGACGAGAATCATATGGACGGGATCACCCGCCTACAGGACCAGTGATGGAAGGAGCGCTGGCTGCCAATATAAAAATGACCAGAACCACAACGAACAATACAACACGGATCTTTGAGGACATAGTTTTCATTATTATTCTCCTGTTTTTTTGATACCTTATTATGATAAGAAGCAGGCATCAAAACAGGCATCAAATCAGGCATCAAAAATGAAATTTAAGAAATTTAAGAAAACCCATTGACATAAGGATCCATGAGTTGCACCGCCAGCACAGCAGGAACCACCGGCAAGGCTATTTTGTCAGTTGCTCAAAAATCTGCGTGGTTTGAGGAGCGGGGTCAACATCCAGCTCCCCCGATAGATACTCGCGGCACCTTTCATAATATCTCGACACAGCCGCCCGGTCACCTATTTTTGCGCTGGCTTGCATGGCGACGCGACAAGCTTCTTCACAGCCGGGGTCTTTTTCAAGCGCCATGTCGGCATAATGAATGGCCAATTGAACCTGATGAATATCCATCAACAAGGCGAGTAAATCAAGGATGGCCGTCATGAAAGTTCGATGCATTTGTTCCCGCAAAGCCAACACCCATTCGTAATCCATCTTGGGCAACAAAATCCCCTTGTAGCAGGAAACTGCTTCACAAAGATGGTGGATCTTTTCCGTTGCCTCCGCGGCTTCACGAGCCATCTGTACTTGTTGAAGAAAATTTTCTACATCAAAGTCATATTCCATCTGGCGGTTGAAACGATACACGTCATCGGCGTAATCGATGACCTCACTGCCGAGGGCATGCCGCAGGCGATAGATGGAGTTCTTGAAACGGATTTTTTGCACGTCCTCTGTGACATCAGGCCATAAGGCGTCGCCAATGTCTTCCTTGAGGACCCCTTCATCATGTAAAAGGATATAAAAGAAAACGTCTCGCACACTTTTGGTTTTCCAGTCAGATAACGAAATGGTGTGGTCGCCGATCCTAACCTGGCTTTTTCCAAATGCACGGATGACGTATTTTGGCAAAGCAAATTGCACTGTGATGGAATGACGGCGAATTTTTTTGCGAAGGGCAGTTTGTTCTGCCCGAAAACTCTGAAGAATTTGAAGCAGTGTCTGAATTTTTTCTAGCTGATGATGGAACAGGAAATCCGAGAGGTGATCAATGGTTTCCATGCAGAAGTGGATAAAAAATGACCTGTCCTTGCCAGAGAGGGAAGATCCGATCAGGCCAGCCATTTGAGATATCGTCCCCTCTTCTGGTTGAAGGATCAGAGAAACCAGCAGGAGAAAATAATGCGCACGCAGTGCTTCTTGATGAAACCCCTCTTTCTGGAAGAATGATCGCAACGATTCCAACTTTGGACGAGCCTCTGAAGGGTCTCCTGCGCGAAAATCCAGGATGGCTTGCTCCAGACCACACAAAGCCATTTCGTATCGGGAGCCTCCCATCTCGGCATTCTGCCTCGCATCAGCCAACATGGCAGAAGCAACCTGAAAATTACCATCCATCCGTTCAAGAGAAGCATTGGAGAGCAACAGGAAGACTTTTAAGGCCTGATCGTTGATCGACATCAGAGTTTGTTGGGCCAATTTATAGGCTTTACGCGCCTCGATAAAAGCGCCGATATCACGATAAAGATCGCCCAGGCTAACGAAGAGATACCCCTCCACCCTCGGGTTGGTCGCCATCCGCGCACAGGTAATGGCGTTCTCAAAAGAGATGACTGCCTTTTCATGATCACCATAATGATGTTGAACCATCCCAAGGTTGTTCAACAAATGGGCCTGCCATAAATAATTATGGGTTTTTTTCCAAAAATTGAGCGATTTGAGATAAGTAACTTCCGCTTCATCCATCTGACCCAATGTCATATACACAAGACCCAGGTCAAGCATAACCTTGGCGGCGTCCATTTCTTCCGCGATCAATGTGTATCTTTCCAGCGCGATTGAGAGCGAGGCCAGCGCTTTTTTCAACTCCCCCGCCTGAAAACAAGCCACACCGTGAGCTCGCTGCGCTTCCGCCTCCAGTCTGATGGCCCCCGCCAGGTGCGAGCAAATTGAGATGGCTTCTTGAGCGTCTGTGATGGCCTGCTGGTACGAACCGATGATCCTGAAGAGCGTGCTGCGGCGGGTGAGCGCTCTGGCCAGTTCATTTTGATCGCTGCTGTTCCGAAAACCCTCCACGGCCTTGTTGAGAAAATCAAGGCTGGTCGAGTTTTCACCCTTGAGCATGGAGATTGTCCCTCTGATGGAAAGGATCTCTGGAGAGGCGTTCCTCTCCTTTTCAGTGATGGATTCCAACCAGGAAGAAAGCGAGGTCAAACGTCCCCCCAGGATCATGGACGGAGCGGCTTTTATGATGGTTTCGGTCACCTGTGACTCATTGCCAATACGCGAGAGGATGGCATAGGCCCTTTCCCACTCGCGGCGCTCCTCACAATATTTCACCAGTTCCAGTTCGATGAGGCGACTTTCTTCCGGACGTTCGTTACGCATGCAGGTTTGCAGATAATCCTGAAAGAGATGGTGGTAGCGCAGGTGAAGGGTTTCATCATCCACGGGTAAAACAAACAGGTTCTCGCGTAAAAGGAGGTCGATCTTTTCCTGCCAATTTTCAGGATCGATCCCCGGGACGGCAGAAAAGATTCTCATACACATCTGCGCGTCGAACTCTTCCAACAAAGAGGTGCGTTTTAAGAACAATACCAGATCGTCAGGCTGCTGTTGTAAAACCTGGCGGGCCAGATACTCATAGATGCCAATTCCTGAAACCCGGGCCAAGCGCAGCCGGTTCGCAGTCTCTTTTTGAGAAAGCCGGGCGGTTAAAAGAAGGCCGGTGATCCACCCCTCCGTCTGCTCAACCAACTCCAGGGCGGCCTGTTCTGTGATGGTCTGATGGTAATTTACCGCGTAGAGCTGTTTGATCTCTTCAGGCGCGAAAGATAATTCTTCGTAACTTAATCCGCCCACCTGTGATCTTGCCACCATGATCGACAGATCTGGCAGGGTTAGCAATGTTCGTGAGGCGATCACAAGATGACAATTTTCAGACATGCCCAACACAAGGAAATTGATAAACTCATCAATGAGCTTGCTTTCACGGACAAAATGGTAATCATCCAGAACGAATACAAAATGTTCGGTTATATTTTCAAAAATATCATTAATAATGGCTGTGATCAAAGGTTCCAGTTCCATGGAATCCTGATCAAGGTTGGTAAGTGCCGCATGAGAAGCCTCACCAAAGGCGGGAAAAATGTTGGAGATTGCACCAATAAAATGGGCGATGAACCGTTTGGGGTCACTGTCCAACGAATCCACGGAATACCAGCAAATTGGTAATTGAGAATGATATGCGAAATCGATCAGCAGGGAGGTTTTTCCGTAACCGGCTGGTGCGGAAACGATCATTAATTTAATTTCAAGGATCTCATCAAGGATGGATAGCAGTCTCGGACGAGACAGAATTTCAGTTCTCCGTCGAGGTGTGATGATTTTGGTGCGGACTACCGGAAGCGCTGAATAGATGGTCATAGTGGTCAGGTCAGAGTGGTATCATTTTACATTTTTATCAGTGCTCACGCAATCAGAAATCATCGTTAAATTAAAAGAGCCCTTTCGGGCTCAAGTTTTTAGGTGTTTATTGACTGACGATTGGACCCTGATAGGTCGCGCTGCCAAATGCCAGGATAGGAATGAAGATGGGGGCGAGGAAGAGCAGCCCGAAACCGAAACCGGTTCCCTTGCCAAAAACCTTGGCCAGATCGAAAAGAAGCATAATGCCAATAACCGCATTAGCCACCGGAACAAACAAAAGAAGCAGCCACCACCAGGGTCGGCCAATGATCTCAAGTAGAACAATGATATTGTAAATGGGAATGATCGCGGCCCAGCCTGGTTTGCCCGCTTTTACAAAGATCTTCCAATAACAGAGCAAAAAGAAAACGCCTAATACCAAATACAAGAGATACGCCACAATTCCCGGTCCAGAATAGTCATAACTGTAATCCATTTTATCCTCCGTTATAATGTATGAATAACATTTAATTAGTTTAACAATATCAAAGAAAAAGTCAAGCATTTTGGATAGTTTGTGTCTGATTTTTGAGGCATTATGTTCATCTTTCTTTCAAAATTTCTGCCCCTTTTTATTTACCCTGTGGGACTGGTCTGCGTACTGATCCTTTTGGCGCTCCTATTCTGGAAAAGAACAAGGTTCGCCAAATTCGCCCTTATTGTGGCATTCTTGACGCTCTTCATCGGGGGAAACCGATATCTGGCGAATACCCTGGCCAGGTCTTTGGAGTGGCAATATCCTCCCCTGCCAGATGATGTGGAACTGGATGCGATCGTCGTGTTAGGCGGTAGTACGGAACCCGCCCTTGAACCGCGCCAGGCGACCGAAATCAACGCTGCGGGTGACCGCGTGATCTACGCTGCCATGCTTTCGCGCGAATTCCCAAATGCGAAGATATTGTTGAGCGGAGGAGACATCCAGTTTCTCGACCAGGGTTCCACGACCCCGGCCAGCGATATGGCGGATCTTTTGAAAATGATGGACGTGACAGAATCTGCCATGATCCTGCAAGACCGGTCACAAAACACCTACGAAGACGCGCTTTTCAGTTGCGAGATCCTTAAGGCTGAGGGATTTCAAAACGTCGGCCTGGTGACATCAGCCATGCATATGCCCCGGTCAGTGGCCCTCTTTGAAAAACAGGGCTGCAAAGTGATCGCGGCTCCCACAGACTATTCGATCACCACAGCCGCGTGGCAGAAAACCTGGCGCCCCTCGCCCGGGGAATTCGTGATCAACCTGGTGCCTTCCTATTCAAACCTTTCGCAGGTGACCAAGTGCATGAAAGAATACCTGGGCATGTTCGTTTATCGACTCAGAGGCTGGCTGTAAATCGGTTTTGAAGAATCATCATCCGGTTGTTAGACAAACCGTTCCCTGATCTTGGCACTGGTGAAATCCATCACGGCCACAATGATCACAATGGCTAAAATGACCGTTCCAGCCTTGTGATATTGCAGGCTGCCAAAATAAGTGGAAAGCATCAATCCAATTCCGCCTCCACCGGCAAAACCAATGATGGTGGCCATACGGATATTGATATCCCATTGATAGATCAGGTACGACAAAAAAGGCGGTACGATCTGCGGTACGATGGCGTATGTAATGGATTGGAGTTTGTTTGCCCCTGTGGTGGTAATGGCTTCGATGGGACCCGGGTCTATGTTCTCGATCGCCTCGGAATACAGCTTTCCCATCAGGGCAAAGGTGGTCACTGACAAGGAAAGCATACCGGCAAATGGACCGATGCCCACCCAAAAGACAAAGATGGCCACATACAATAAGGCTTCGATCGATCGCAGAACGTTAAATACACCGCGTGTAATATAGAATATCCACGACGAGAACTTACTCTTTCCGGTCAGGTTCTTGGCCGCCAAAAAACTGAATGGGATGGCCAGCAATCCGCCCATAACAGTTGCCATAAAGGCCTGCATGGTCGTGACTACAAGTTCACGAATGACATTGTCAAACACACTACGGCTGAGATCGATGGCCAAAAAGTCCAGCACCAATCTGCCAAAGGAAGGACCGGGGTTGAAGAGGTCTCCCAAGTCGATGCGCGTGATCTCCCAAAAGTAGAGAAAAATAACGATGCCAAGGATCAAATAGACGATATTTCGAATTCGTTTCCAGAGCGGAATTCTGTCTACCACCTGAGGCTGGTCTTTCATGATGTTAAAACGCCAGCGGCTGCTGATGAAATCGACAATGATGATCACGACGGCCACAGCCCAAAGGGCCGAGGCGTATTGCTGATATCCGCCCAGGCGAATGGTTTCCACGACGAAGAACCCGATGCCACCGCCGGCCACAAAACCGATCACGGTGGCGGAACGCATGTTGATGTCCCAGCGCAATAAGGTATAAGAAAGGAAAGAGGGGATCACCTGAGGGATCACGGCGTAGCGCAGGATCTGGAAGAAATTCCCGCCGGTTGCCTCGATGGCTTCCACCGGTCCTGAATCGATGTGTTCAATTTCTTCAGACAACAGTTTCCCTAAAGCCGCGATGGAATGGATGGTGAGGGCGATCACACCGGCGAAGGAACCCAGCCCCACCCAAACGATCACGATCAACCCCCATACCACGGTATCCACAGCCCTTACGATGTTGAGTAATCCGCGGGTAATGTAATAAATTGCATTTCCACCGGGTACACGGCGCATGATGTTGTGGGCTGCCAAAAAGCTGACAGGTACCGCCAGAATGGTGGAAAGCATGGTGGCCATCAAACCGATGGCGATGGTCTCAACGATCTTGCCTGTCTCGAAACCAGGGATCCTGGCTCCGTAATCCGCTATGCCCAACCATACCTGCCAGAAGGGGGCGGTGATGGTCCCTTTTTGGCCAAACAATCTGCCGAAGTTATCACTTAAGAACACATCAGGGACGGATTCCCCTTTGATCTTCGCGGAAGCGTAATTCCACATACAATTCCAACCACAGATCACTTTCTTTTCGCCTTCATAGGTATTGAAAAAATCAGGGTTGGCCAATTTTTGAGCAACGATGCGGGCATCTCCAAAACGGGTCACGAGCCTGTCCATTTTCACATCCGTGACCACCCAGCCCACCACCATGAGGATGGTCATGACCGAAACCAATGCCAAAATCGTGGGTGATTTCTTTGAGGTTCGATACTCAAAGGCATCCAGTATATTCCAAAGGTGGAATAACGCGAAGGCGATCCACAGCCAGTTGAAGGATCGACCGGAGGGTAAAGCCACATTCCCGATCCCGTAATTGGCATTTCCCCAAAGCAGGAGGAAGAGCAAAATCGAAGCCATTAGCAAGGCGACCATGCCCCGCCAGGTTCTTTTTTGCACCAATTGCCCCGCACCGGGAATCAGCAGGGAATACCAGGGAGAAAATCGCAGGATATGGGATGAAATGGTTTTTGAAGTTTTTTCTTGCGTCATCGGATGGCTCATGATATGCCCTGGTGTCAGACTATTTCAATGCGTTCGGCGTCTTTGCCGTAGATCTCTTTAAATTGAATGTCATCAATTTCTTTTGGCAACCCCTCAAATACCAGCTCGCCATCTTTCAAGGCAATCGCCCTGGTCGCGTAACGGTGAACCAGATCAAGGAAATGCAGGCTGCAAATGACCGTGATACCATACTCCTTGTTAAGTTTTTCAAGATATTTTAAGATCGAATGCGCCAGCACGGGGTCCAGTGAGGCCACCGGCTCGTCGGCCAGGACCATTTTTGGTTCCTGCATCAATGCCCGGGCAATCCCCACGCGCTGCTGCTGCCCGCCGGATAGAGAATCCGCACGCACCTCCAGTTTTTCTTCCAGGCCGACCATCTCGAGGGTCTTTTTTACTCTTTCGTTGTCCTCCCTTGAGAAAACGTGAAAAAGGCTCGGCAACGTGGACACATAACCCAGGCGGCCGGAGAGCACATTGATCTTCACGGAAGAGCGCTTGACCAGGTTAAATTGCTGAAAGATCATGCCAATTTGGCGGCGGATGTTGCGTATCTCTTTTCCGGTCGCGGCTGTAACGTCCACGTCATTCCAAATGATCTTGCCCGCGCTGGGTTCGATCAAACGATTGATACAGCGCAGCAGGGTGGATTTTCCTGACCCGCTCAGCCCGATCACGGCCAAGAATTCGCCTTCTTCAACCTGAAAACTAACATCTTTGAGGGCCTGTGTGCCGTTTGGGTATGTTTTGCTGAGGTGTTCAATTTTTAACATGGATTCTCCGGCATGGTGGCAAAATTTATTATTGTTATTATATCCACTTTCACAAGAAATAAAAAAGGGCAGGCCATGATGACCTGCCCTCTTGAAGAAACTTGATTATTCGACCAGAGACGCGGGATCCACGCCGGCGGCGGCCATGGTTGCTGCGAACTCGTCATAGAAGGTTGGTTCAATGGCTACTAAACCGTTGATATTGTAGAGATCCTTCAGTAATTGGGCGCCATCAGGATCTTCAGCCATCTTCAGCATTGCGGCGACGATCTGAGCCTTCAGATCGGGGTCGAAGTTCTTGACAAATTGAACGCCATCATTGGGGATGGGATCCGTGTCAAAGAAGGGCACAACCTTTTCTGCGATGTCGGGATAGGTGGCTGCCAGATCGGCTGATTCGTCAGTGATCACGTTGATGTAGGTCACACCAGCGTCGCAATCGCCCTTGTAAACGGCAATGGCAACATTATTGTGTGAACCTGCGTTCGTGGCTGTGAAATCACCAGCCTCTGAATCCAAACCAGCGGCTTTCAAAATGATGTTGGGGACGATGTAACCGGATGTTGAATTGGGATCAACGAAGCAGAAGTTCTTGCCTGCCAGGTCCTCAAGTTTGGTGATGCCCGAGTCAACGGAGGCGATGAATTGACCACGATAATACGGTTGCATGGTGCCGGCCAGGTCTTTATCGGGGCTGATATCATTCACAGCCAGTTTGCGGACAACGGCCAAGGCGGGTTCGATCCCGTATTTTTCTTCTGCCAGCAACACTGAGAATGTATTGAGGAATCCGATCTGGGCTTTTTCAGCGCCCATGGCTTCAATGGAAGCAGCGAAGCTGGTGCCGACCTCGATTTCAAAGGAAAGCCCGGTCTCTTTGTTCAACCAGTCCGCGATCCCCTGTCCGGCGGTGGTGATCTTGCCGGTGTCGCCGGAAGGAACGAAGGTCATCACACAGGGATTCTTGGGCGTACCACAAGTCACCTTACCTCCCGCGGCTCCGCCACAGGCACTTAGAACCAGAGTACTTAGAATCAAAACCGATACCAGAACAAACAGACTTTTTTTCACTTTCTCCTCCTCTTAGGATAAATGATTATTGGTTGCGCGTTTTACTCCCTAACGCAAATTCATCATATAACAATCCAATTTAAAAGGCAAGACTAATCGGCATACGCTTTGCTTAAAAAAAGTTTAAGACAGTCATAATTTACCTTTCAAAAGGTTTGCTTCGATAAGATGAGTCCCTCAAAACGAACTCGCTTCATTAATATTTTATGAAGACTTAATGGTTATTATGATTAATCCTTGTTAATATAGAAGAATACAAATTTACAAATTCGATTTGTAAGTTGGATTAATTGTATGTTAACGTTATCGTGTTCCAAACAGCTGCATCAACGTGTCATTTATCCGCTCTTGCTCGCCTTTTGCTTAATGGGTGTGCTCTGCGCGGGATGTCTGCCGACACGCCCGGTAATCCCGGTCAGCGGTGAGAGCATACTGCGTGTGGTCATAGACAACAACTACCCACCCTATTCTTTCCTCGATGAAGAAGGGAATCTTCAAGGCATCCTGATCGACCGCTGGGGTTTATGGGAGAAAAAGACAGGTATCAAGGTTGAAATCACCGGGATGGATTGGGCCAGCGCGATCCGTGAAATGGAATCGGGCCACTACGATGTGATCGACACGTTGTTTAGAACCGAGGCACGTGAAAAAATCTATGAATTTTCAGAACCTTATGAAACGATCGAAGTTCCCATTTATTTCAATAATGATATCTCGGGTATCGTAAACGCCAAATCCCTTAAAGGATTCACAGTAGCGGTGAAATCGAACGACGCGGCGATCGACTTTTTGGTCGAACAGGGAGTGACCAACTTTCTGGAATTTGATAGTTACGAAGATATTATCAAGGCAGCCAAGAATCGTGAAGTAGTCATATTTGTCGTAGACAAGCCGCCTGCTGATTATTTCCTTTACCTCTATGGCATTGACCAGGAATTTAATCAAACAAACCCACTTTATGATGGACAATTTCACCGCGGGGTATTAAAAGGGAATACAGCCTTACTGAAAACAATTGAAGACGGCTTCGATCAAATCTCTGATGCAGAGACCAAAGCCATCGACCGGAAATGGCGGGGTTCCAGCCTGGATACAGCGAATCTGCTGAGAAAAATCCAGGTGGTCGCAATCATCAGTTTCGGCGTTTTACTCTTGCTGGTCATCTGGAATCGCAGTCTGCAGTTGCAAGTGAACCGAAAAACTAAAAGCATTCGCGAGAGTGAACAGAGGTTCAGGCAAATATTTGAAACGGCAGCGGTAGGCATGTCCGTCATGAATCAGGAAGGTGAATTCCTTTCCTGCAACCGCGCCATGCAGAGGATCCTGGGTTATTCTGAGGAGGAATATAAAGGACTTAACTACCAGGCCATCTCGCACCCTTCAGATTTCCGGTTGAATGAAAAATGTTATCAAGAACTTTGGAGTGGCAAAAAGAATTCCTATACCATTGAAAGAAGAAACCTTCATAAAAACGGAAGGTATCTTTGGGGCAGGGTCACAACGTCGCTTGTCAGAGACAGCTCGGGGAAGGCGCTTTTTTCCATTGAGATGTTCGAAAACATCGATGACTTCAAAAAAACAGAATTAATCAGAGATTGTGTCTATCGCATCTCACAAGCCATCATCAACACGGCTAATCTGGAGGAACTGTTTGTTTCCATCCACCAGATCATCGGTTTGGCCATGAACGTGGAAAATTTTTATATTGCCCTCTATGATGATGTGACTAATCTACTGCATTTTCCATTTTTTAAAGACAAATTCGAATCCTTCGCCGAACCAGTAAAACCAGGCCATGGTTTATCAAATTATGTAATGCAGACCAGAAAACCGTTACTGGTCAACGAGGAGGAGTTCCTGACCTTACAAGCCGCAGGTCAGGTCGAATTGATAGGGTACAGGCCTCAGGAATGGCTGGGGGTTCCGCTCATTGTGAACGAGAAGGTCATTGGCGTGGTCGCGACACAGAGTTACTCCAATGACGTCCATTTCAACAAGAAAGACGCTGAATTTCTCGAACTTGTTTCAAGTCAGATCGCCCAAGCCATCGAATTGAAACGTGTGGATGAAGCCAGAAAGACCAGTGAGAAACGCTATCGTCATTTGTTTGAAGATTTGCCGGTGTCGATCCTCGAGATCGATTATTCGGAAACAAAGAAATACCTGGAAGAGCTGAATAATAAGAGTGGTATGAATAATGAGGTTTTTCTCAGACAGAATCCGCAGATCTTTGAAGCTTGCGCAAAAAAGCTAAAGGTGATGGAAATCAATCAGGAGGCTGTCAATTTAACTGGGGCAAAAAACAAGCATGCACTGGCAAAAAAAATCGGCAGCCTGTTGTTTCAAAAGGATGGACAATTTGGCTTCTCTCAAATAACGAATATATTGGGAGGGATCACTTTTTTTGATTGTGAAGGAGAACTGCAGCCCCTGGTCGGACCCGATCTTTATATCCAAATGCAATGGGCAGTGTCAGAAGGG
>CAZNAF010000001.1:0-71421 GCA_964570925.1 uncultured Anaerolinea sp. | reverse complement strand
AATTTCATCAAAAAAGACAGTCACACCTCTGTGAGAAAACAGATCGAATCAAGCAAAGAAGGCGAATCCGGATCCTTTGACCTGGAGATCATCCGGCAAGACCAGGAGAACCGCTTTGTGCAGATCTTTACCAGACCCCAATCCAACGACAATAGCATCATTTGCATTATTCACGACATCACTAAACGGAAAAAGGCCGAAGAACAGTTAATTTATCGATCGCATTATGAAGAGATGCTTACCAACATCTCTACCCGCTTTATCAACGTGGAAAACGAGGACATTGACGCGGAAATCATTTCCGTACTTAAACAGATCGGTCAGTTCGAAAAAGTCGATCGGGCATATATTTTTGAGATCGACCAAACGAACAAGATCATGAACAACACCCATGAATGGTGTCGAGAGGGTATAGATCCAAAAATCCACGAACTTCAAAAAATAAGCCTAAGGTCCTACCCCTGGTTCATCGAACAGATCACGAATGACCCGTTGATCATTTCACAAGTAGAGAATTTGCCCGCAAGCGCGAGAAATGAACAAAAATTCTTCGAGGGGTGTGGAATTAGATCACTGGCGAATTTCCCGATGTGGGTGAACCTGGAACTGGTCGGCTTCGTGGGCTTTTCCACGATCAGGAAAGATCACGTGTGGAATTCTGAAAATACTGCCATGTTGCAGCAGTTCACCAACATCGTCAGCAACGCCATTGAACGTTCGCGGTTGTTAAAAATTCTTGAAGACAAAGCCGTTCGAGACGAATTGACCGGGGTATTAAACAGGAGAGGTTTCATTGAAACAGCAAATAACGAGATGACACGGGCTAATCGTTATCATCATCCGGTCGGGATGATCCTGATCGATATGGACCATCTGAAAAATATCAACGATACCTACGGTCATATTGCCGGCGACCTGGCACTCAAAGAAATCGCTAAATTCTGTTCAAGAAACCTGCGTGAAAATGACGTGCTTGGAAGATGGGGAGGAGACGAATTTGCCATCCTCCTTCCTGAGAGCACAAAAACCGCCACCCTGCGCGTTGCCAACCGTCTGCAAGAAAGCATCCGTGAACAATCCATCTCACTCGATGATCATCGCATCCAACTTTCCATGAGTATCGGCGTGGCCATGGCTGAAAAAAGCATGATGACGCTGGACGAATTATTTAAAAATGCCGATGAAGCCTTGTATTTAGCAAAAGAATCCGGAAGAAACCAGGTCAAAACTTATTCCAGCATTGAAAAGACATCACTGAATAATTGATCTGCCCTTTTATGAAAAACCATTACATTTATCCCCTTATGTCTGACAACTGAACTATTTTTCTTGAATTGAAATTTCATTCATGCTATCATCACTATGGAAAAAATGTATAAATCGGAAATCATCATCGATTTGAATGAATTGACAAAGCCTAAAAAACAAGGAGGTCGTGAATATATAAAACTTTTCATTCTCACCAAACATGATATTCATGTGGAACGCAAACGTTATTCCATCACTACCCTCGTTTTATCCAATTCAATTTGGAATTTTCAAAAAAGACAGGACATACTATGATTAATCCGCATCCAGGACTACCCGAATTAGAGTATGTAAAACCCGTGTCTCTTTCAGAGGCGAGCAAGTTTTTAGCCGAACATGACGGCACGGCAAAACCCTTTTCAGGGGGGACGGATAGTTTAATTAGAATTCGTGACGGGGTCTTAAAACTAGATTATTTGGTTGACGTAAAGGGATTGGAAGGAACCCATGAATTGACCTTTGATCCACAAAAAGGGTTGACCATCGGTGCCGCGGTCACCATGAACCGGGTGGCCAGTCATCCTGATGTTGTCAAACATTACCCCAGCCTCGCGCTGGCAGCTGGCTCAGTAGCGAGTTACCAATTGAGAAATCGCGCGACCATCATCGGCAACATTTGCAACGCATCACCAGCCGGGGATACCATCGGCACCTGCATGATTCTGGATGGTGTTCTGAAAGTCCACGGCGTGGGTGGCTTGCGAGATGTTCCCTTGAATAACTTTTTCCTCGCACCGGGCAGAACGGTTTTAAAACCCGGAGATGTGGTGGTCGCGATCCACTTACCCGTTCCACCCAAGGGAATGGTGGGCACTTATAAGAAATTGGGAAGAAATCGGATCGGAGACCTCTCCATCGTGGGTGTTGCTGTGGCAGGATATCCATCCGCAGAAAGCCCGTCCGGCTTCAGATTCCGCATCGCCTTGGCATCGGTCGCGCCGGTTCCCTTTGAATCTTCAAAAGCCGAGTCTGTCATGAGCGCCAAGAAGATCACCGCGGAAGTAATTGAAGAAGCTGCGGTAACGGCCATGGAATCTGTAACGCCGATCGATGACGTACGTGGATCAGCCAGATATCGAAAACAGATGGTAAAGAATCTGACCCGCGAAGCATTAACAGAAGTCTGGCAGACGCTCACAAAATAATCTCGTCTGACTGTCTGATAGTTATCAGGAGAAAAAATGAACTTTAAAACAATCACCCTCACAGTTAACGGTTTGACCGAAACGGTGAATGTTGCCCACAATATGACCTTGCTGCGCATGCTTCGCGAAGTCCTATCGCTGACCGGCACCAAGAACGGCTGCACAGCCGGTGAATGCGGTGCCTGTACCGTTTTAATGAACGGCGAACCGGTTAACAGTTGCCTTGTCCTTGCTGCAGAATGCGATGGAGCGAACATCGTTACGGTCGAAGGTCTGGCAAAAGACGGAAAATTAACCAAACTTCAAGAGGCCATCACCAAATCGGGAGGTGTACAGTGTGGTTTTTGCACACCCGGTATGCTAATTTCAACCACTGCGCTACTGGAGCGAAACCCGCATCCCTCGGATGATGACATCCGCGCTGCGATCGTTGGAAACCTGTGCCGCTGCACCGGTTACTACCGTATTGTAGATGCCGTCAAGCAGGCGGCCAAATAGAGCCGACAGACATAATAACGATTAAGGACAGAAGAATTCCACCAAGGAGCCAAAATATGGCAAACTTACAGAAAGAACAGACCATTAGTCCCATCGGAGCCAATCTGCCGCGCCAGGATGTTTATGAAAAAGCGACAGGTTCCGCGGTTTATACAGACGATATTCAATTTGGCAATAAATTGCTATTCGCAAGAGCGAAACGCAGCCCTTACCCGCACGCGTTGATCAAGAAACTGGATACCAGCAAAGCTGAAGCCTTGCCCGGTGTAAAAGCCGTTGTAACCGGCAAGGATTTTCCTGACCGCGTCGGTCTGTATTTGAAAGATAAATCCATCTTCGCTATTGACCGGGTGCGCTTTGTCGGTGAACCGGTCGCGGCGGTTGCGGCAATTTCTGATGAAATCGCCATGAAAGCCATTGAACTGATTGATGTGGAATATGAAGAACTAGAGGCGGTTTTTGACGCTGAATACGGCGCTTCCGAGAAAGCCCCCCTGATCCACCCCGATCTGGGCAAATACGAATGCGTCAATTTCATCTTCCCCAAACCAGGCACCAACATCTCAAATCATTTCAAGATCCGTCACGGCAACTGCGAAGAAGCCTGGAAACAATGTGAATTCATCGTGGAACGAACTTATCGGGTGCCCCATGTGCAGCACGTACCCATCGAAACGCATATTAGCGTCGCCCTGGTGGATGATAAAGGCAAGGTGACGGTCTGGGCTTCCAGCCAGAGCCCGTTCGCCCAACGCAACTTGCTAGCCAAGACCTTGCACAAATCTGAAAGCGATATCCGTGTCATCGCCCCCTGGGTGGGCGGCGGATTCGGTTCAAAAGCCGGTATCACCATGGAAAACATTGCCGTAGCACTTGCCACAAAGTGCAAGGGCTGGCCGGTAAAATTCATTCTGACCCGCGAAGAGGAATTTTATACCAACTTCGTCAGGCAAGGATTGATCACGCATGTTAAGGTCGGCTGCGACAAGAATGGCAAGATCCTCGGCTTAAAGAACGTCATGTATTGGGACGGCGGCGCCTCCACCGAATACGGCACCAACGTCACCCGTGCCGGCGGTTATTCCAGCTCAGGCCCTTACAACATCCCCAATGTTGAAACCGACAGTATCTGTGTTTATACCAACCATCCCATCGGCGGCGCTTATCGCGGATTCGGCATGTCTGAACTACACACAGGCATTGATCAGGCCATTGATGAACTGGCAGAAAAAGCCGGATTTAATAAAGTCGAATTCCTGAAAAAGAACGCCATCTCGGGTGGAGACACCATCGCCACTGGCATGATCATGCACGACAACGGCATACAGGAATGTATTGACGGTGTGGCAAAATCCATCGACTTCAATGGAGACGCCAAGCCTTCTTCTCCCGACCGACTGCGCGGAAAGGGAATCGCCATCATGTGGAAAGCCCCTGCCATGCCGCCCAACGCCGGTTCAAGCGCCTGGGTGGAAATGGCCGAAGACGGCAATGTCACCGTTGGACTTGGCGGACAGGATATCGGTCAGGGCACGTTTACCGTCATGGCCCAAATGGCTGCAGCCGCCCTGGGTGTTCCCTATGAGACCGTGCGTATTGCCGGACCGGTTGACACACAATACAGCCCCTATGAATGGCAAACCGTAGCCAGCCGATTGACCTGGAGCATGGGGAACGCCGTGGTGGCAGCCGCGAGAGACGCGAGAAAACAAATTCTCGACCTCGTCGCAGAAGCCTGGAAAGAGAACCCCGAAGACCTGGATATTGTGAATGGTATCGTGGTTTCTTATAAAAGTGAACGTGAAACCTCGCTCAAGAATATGGTTGTCTACGGTATGCCCAAAGACAACAACGAAGGCTGGATGGGCGGCCCGATCGTAGGACGCGGTTCGTTCATGCCAAAATACGTGACCAACCTGGATGCAGAAACCGGCCAAGGCCCGCGCGCCGTGGTGCATTATACTGTCGGCTGTGAAGGGCTCGATATCGAGATCGATAAAAATACCGGCCAGATCTTCATCCTTAAAGCAGGCGCGGCATTCGACGTGGGCAAAGCCATCAACCCCGCCCTGGTAGCCGGTCAGATCGAAGGCGGCTTTGTGCAAGGGTTAAGTGCGGCCATGTTCGAGGAAATGAAGCTGGTTAAAGGCGTGATGCAGAACCCCAGTTTTGTAGATTATCGAATCGCTACTGCGCCAGACATCGACTTCCCGCTCGAAACTACCATCGTCGAAGTTCCGCAAGATGACGGCCCCTGGGGCGCTCGCGGTGTGGGTGAACATCCCACGGTTCCGACCATCGCAGCACTTGGGAACGCCATTTACGCGGCGACGGGCGTCAGATTGGTAGGCCCTCCCTTTAGTGCAGAAAAGGTTTACCTTGGCATGCTCGACAAGGGAATCGTAAAATAAATAAAAATGCCGGTGCGAGCCGGCATTTTTTTACTATTAAGAGAAAACATATCTTCAGAAAATCATTTATTTCTCCCGATAATATATATGACAATCAACCGGTGAGGATGCTATATGTATCACTTGTAATGTCAGACATTCAAAAGTACATTAATAATCAGTCGTTTTATGTAATCAAATTCCACGGAGGTAGTAATGGCTCAAAACAAACCGGAATCTGAAGGTGGGCAAGAAACATTCGCCGAAAAACTAAAATCTTTACGCAGTCAGATGAAGATGGGCGGCGGAGAAAGCAGAATTGAAGCCCAGCACAAAAAAGGCAAAATGACTGCCCGAGAACGCATAGATGCATTACTGGATGAAGGAAGTTTCCAGGAAATTAATGGCCTGATGAGCAGCCGACACACTGACTTCGGCCTCGATAAAGAGAAAGTCCCTGGTGATGGAATCGTGGCTGGTTTTGGCAAGATCAACGGCCGCCGCGTTTGTGTATATGCACAAGACTTTACCATTATGGGCGGATCTTTTGGCGAGGTTGCCGGACAAAAAGTCTGCCGTATTATGGATCTAGCCATGGATGCGGGTGTGCCAGTCATCGGCTTGAACGATGGCGGTGGCGCCAGGATCCAGGAAGGCATTTTTAGCCTGTATGCCTACGGAGAGGTTTTCTATCGCAACACGCTCGCTTCAGGTGTTGTCCCTCAGATTTCGATCATTCTCGGACCGTGTGCAGGTGGAGCGGTCTATTCACCCGCATTAACAGATTTCATCTTCATGACCAAAGGTATCAGCAACATGTTCATCACCGGTCCTGAAGTGATTAAAACCGTCACTCACGAGGAAGTGGATACAGAAACCCTGGGCGGAGCCATGGCTCACGCCAGCACCAGCGGTGTGGCTCATTTTGCTGCCGAAACCGAAAAGGACACTTTTGAGGCTGTCCGCCAATTACTTAGTTATATTCCAGGGAACAACAAGGAAACTCCGCCTATGGCTGAGGTCAACGACGATCCCTGGCGCATGGACAAGGAACTGGATACCATCGTACCAGCCAACCCCTCCGAGAGTTACGACATGAAAGATGTCATCGCGCGTGTTTGCGACAAGGGATCCTTCATGGAAGTGATGGCAAACTTCGCGCAAAACTGCCTTATCGGTTTTGCTCGTCTGCACGGTCAATCCGTTGGCATTGTTGCACAACAGCCGCTTTACATGGCCGGCGCGATCGATATTGACGCATCAGACAAGATCGCCCGATTTGTGCGGTTTTGTGACGCTTTTAACGTTCCCCTGATCACCTTTTCAGATTCACCCGGCTTCCTTCCCGGCGTTTCTCAGGAACACGGTGGCATCATCCGCCACGGAGCCAAGATCATTTATGCCTTTTCCGAAGCTTCTGTTCCAAAATTAACCGTGGTTACCCGCAAAGGATACGGCGGTGCTTATATTGTGATGAACAGCAAGCATATTCATTCTGACATGGTGTTTGCCTGGCCCGGCGCAGAGATTGCCGTCATGGGCGCGGAGGGTGCCGTGGCGATCCTTTACCGTAAGGAATTGGCTACCAAAGAGAATGCAGCGGAAGCTCGCAAGGAACTCGTCAAGGAATTCCGTGATAAATTCTCGAACCCCTACATTGCCGCAGGCGCGGGGTTTGTGGATGATGTCATCTTCCCGCACGAAACACGTCCGCGCCTTATCGCCGCTCTTGAAATGTTGAGAGACAAGGAAGGGAAACAACCCACCAAGAAACACGGCTGCATGCCGCTTTAGGCCTGAAGAGTAACAGGAGAAAAAAATTATGGATACGATTCAATCAGGTCTGGTTGTCAGCGCAATCGGTTTGGTGGTTACCTTTACGGCATTGGGAATTTTCATCGGCGTTATCGTGCTTTTACAAAAACTTTTCCCGGTAAAACCCGCCAAGGAAGAAAAAGCCATAACGAACGCTGCGGCACCAGTTTCCGCAGTGGCCGAAGAGAAAACCGATTCAGATGAGGTCATCGTGGCCGCCCTGGCCGCTGCTGCTTATATGCGATTACGCCGTTCAGATCAACTCGGTTCGTCACTGATGACCGGTCCAGGCCCTTACCGAACTTTTCGCAATTAAACTGTACTTCAGGAGTGAAGCATAATGAGTAAAAAACTTCAAATCAAGTTGAACAACAAATCTTACGATGTTGAGGTCAATGATATTTCCGGAACAACGATGAATCTGAGTGTGAATGGCAAAGCCTATGACGTAGAAATTGAAGATTCAGGCTCACCCATGCCACAACCGGCCATACAAAAATCTCAACCCGCAGTGGTTGTTGCCGCACCAAAAGTGCAGGCTGCAGCACCTGTGGCCGTTGTCGAAGCGGCGTCGAACGACGTAATTGCCGCCCCCATGCCCGGTGTTATTCTGGATATTGCCGTGAAAGCCGGCGACAAATTAACAGTAAAACAACCTGTTTGCGCACTTGAAGCCATGAAAATGAAGAACATCATCCGTTCAAACCGCGAAGGTACAGTAGCAAGTGTTGAGGTTTCTGAGGGTCAACGCGTGCCTTACGGCGCTGTCATCATTCGATTCGCCTGAGGTAGATATGGACCTATCAAAACTGCTGATCCTTTTAGACGCTTTTAAATTATTACAGTGGCAAAACATTGTCATGATCCTGGTCGGCGGGGTATTGATCTATCTGGCCATCGCCAAGGATTATGAACCCTCGCTTTTGCTTCCGATCGGTTTTGGCGCCATTTTGGCAAATCTGCCTCTCACCGGTGCAACAGAAGCAGGCGGCTGGCTGAAAACCCTTTATGAAGCCGGAATCGCCACCGAATTGTTCCCGCTCTTTGTGTTCATCGCCATCGGCGCGATGACGGATTTCGGCCCGCTGCTGGAGAACCCGAAAATGGCCCTGCTGGGCGCTGCAGGACAATTTGGCATCTTTGCCACCCTGCTGCTGGCACAAACCCTTGGCTTTACACTTAAGGAAGCCGCTTCGATCGGTATTATCGGCGCGATCGATGGACCTACCGCCATTTATGTTTCTTCGAAGCTGGCACCCCATCTGCTGGGACCCATCACGGTTTGCGCTTACAGCTACATGTCTCTGGTGCCGATCATCCAACCCCCTGTTATGAGAATCATGACCTCTCATGCAGAAAAGACCCTTCGCATGCCCTATACGGTCAAGGAAGTATCCAAAACCGTAAGGATGCTCTTCCCCATTTGCGTAACCGTCGTTGTCTCGTTGATCGCACCGAAGGCCTCACCTTTGATCGCTTCCCTGATGTTCGGCAACCTGATCCGCGAGAGTGGTGTGGTGGATCGATTGAACGACGCAGCCCAGAACGAGCTGGCCAACTTAACCACCCTGTTTTTGGGCCTGGTTATCGGCTCAACCATGGAAGGCGTAGCCTTCATCAAACCTACCACCCTGCTGATATTAGGAATGGGATTACTCGCTTTCGTCCTCGACACGTTTGGCGGCGTTTTATTAGGAAAATTGATGTACGTGCTCTCTGGCAAGAAATTCAATCCATTGATCGGCGCAGCAGGCATCAGCGCGTTTCCGATGTCTGCGCGTATCGTTCAACGCTTTGGCCAGGAATACGATAGCGACAACCATCTTTTGATGCACGCCATGGGCGCCAACGCTGCCGGTCAGTTGGGTAGTGTTATTGCTGGTGGCGTTGTTTTAGCCGTCATTGCAGGTGTTCTCTAGATTCGTTACAATAAAAATAAGTATCGATCATAAAAATAGAAAAGGAGAAAAAAATGAAACTTCTTGACCTGACCATCCCCCTTGGTATCGGAACCCCGGCCTGGCCGACCTATGAACCTTTACAAGTAAAGTACTTCAAAAGACTTGCTCCCAATGGCGCCAACGGACAGATCCTGACCCACTCCAACCACCTCGGCACCCACCTGGACGGTGAGATCCATTTTTACACCCCCGGCCGTGATATGGCCCAGCTTCCCCTCGATTACCTTGTACACGACGCTGCCATCGTGGACCTCAGTGACGTTTGCGGTGACTATGACGTTTACACCAGCAAGATGATCACCGACCGCGTGGAAGTCAAGGAAGGTGATATTCTGGTCATTCACACCGGCTATCACCACTTCGGCTGGGACCAGCCCACCGCGGACGAGATCCGCTACATGGTGAAACACCCGGGCCCCGACCAGGAATTCGCCGACTGGGCAAAGAAAATGAAACTGCGCTGGATCGCCGTGGACTGTGGTTCCGCAGACCACCCCATGAACACCATCATCCGTACCTGGATGCCCCGCCAGGCCAAACAGGCTGAATACGTCTTCAAAAAGAAATTCGGCAAGACTCTTGAAGAGTATTTCACCGATGAGAAATATCAATTGATGCACATCGACCTTTTCCCGAAACAGATCATTCACGCGGAATGCTTCGGCGGCATGATCGACCTGGTTCTGAACCGCCGTCTGCAAGTCGGGTTCTTCCCCTGGCGTTTCGTGGATGGCGAAGCCTCCATCGGCCGCGCGGTTGCCTTCGTTGAAGATGGCGAATATGAAAAACTGATGAAGAAAGCCGAAGGCATGCCCAAGACCAAATTCGGTGATGTCTACGACATGAAACACGTTGAGAGCCTGAACAAGTTGACCAATGCCAACATGGCATAGTTAAAAAGATTTTTATACGTAAGAAGGAGCCAAAATGAAATTCGATCTTCCAGAAAAAGCATCACAGGAAAAAATTGAAATTGACGTTAGAGACATTGAAGCCATGCTGCAAGGCCCCGCCATGAAGCTGCCCCCCTTTCCGGGCGCAACTGTAAAATTAAAAGACGGCCGCACCCTTTTCATTCGAGAAGCACGTCTCGATGAAGCTCCCAAGATGATGGAATATATGAAACGCATCATGGAAGTGGATCACGACTTTTATGATATCGTCGGAGCGCGCGTTTATTCCGAGATCCTTGGCTGGTACCGCAAACGCCTTAAAGATCCCTATACCCTGGTCGGTCTGGTCGACGGCGTGTGGGCAGGATTTGCCAACGGCCGTGTGATGAATGAAAAAGTCAACATCAGCCTGCACACCGTGGCGCTGGATCGCGGCGGACGAATTGGCGCGGTCATGTATTATGCCAAAGCTTACTACGCCTTCGAAATGATCAAGAACACAGAATGGTGGGCCACTTACGAATCTTACAACGGCTGGAGCCGCTGGGGTCTCGGCATGGCGCAACCTTCCTATCCGTGGCCTGACGTTCAGCATGAGTTGGGCGGCGCCCGCGTTTACTACGTAACGAAAGCCTACTGGGATCAATTGATCAAGGATTACGTGAAACAGATGGCCGGCGGCGCTGAATTGGACTTCAATGTGCCCGATTCCATCCGCAAAGCCAACGAGAACTTCACCGTTCCCGAAGGTATCAACGTTTAGTCTCAAATCTATCACAAAAAAAACGGTTCCTTTTTCAGGAACCGTTTTTTTATTCAGGTTTATATTCCGCAGGATAATTCCGTTTTTAAGGTTTCAAAAGTGTCTTCCATCTGCGGTGAACGGTCGGAGAGTTCGTAGATGGCCTGCCATTGATCACAGAGGTAAGGATTCATTTTTTCCGCCATGGTCTTCGCAGTATTCGTCAGTGCCACGGCTTTTTCAAGATCACCTGATAAAGCGTAGGCATGGATAAATGGGGTGAGTTCGGGGCCAAAATTGGTGTTAAACCCGAGTGCATTCGTTTCATCGTAGAGGGCAATCACTTCGTCCCAATTTTGATATTGTTTGGCCAGATCAGCTTTTTCAAAATAGTAACACCATCCGTGGGCTGCCTCAGGACCAAAAATATCTTCTGGCGGATATCCGGGCGATTCTTGCTGTGTGATGCGAGCCAGATTTGAGGCGCCTAGCGTCTCCTTGATATAATCCGCGATGAAGGGATTATAGCGATCGTTCTCGTCCAGCATCCACAGGCAAGAAGGCTCATTTGGATTCCAATAGATCACCAGACTGTTCGTACTCAGGCTGTTGAATTTTACGTACCATTTCTCTTGTTCGATCTCGAAACCTTCATCCAGGTTGAAATAATTAGTCGGAAAATAATGCGGGATCACATAGAACCAATAATCCACCTGTGGTATGGGGCGTGAAGCAGGATAAAGTGTGTTAATGGCGAATGCGGTCGGATAAACGCCCATCTTGGTGAACAATTCATTCCCCGAGATGATGGCCGTATCCGACGTGATGGAAGGCGCCCGCCAGACCAGTTGATTAAAAAATCTGGATTGATGAGTTGCCGACCAGCGGTATTCATTGGCAAAGCGGAAATTGCTGGCCGTCGCCAAGGCGATCATGAAGGTTAGTACAAGGATCACCCGTTTGCGGGTGGGTTTGACAAGGGCAGTGACCAGAGCGACCAAAAAAAGGCTGGCTCCCGGCATGGAGGCAATACCGAATCGGTCATTCCATATTCCGGTCTCGTCGGTGATACTGCGGCCGATCGCCCAGGAAGGTGCGGCGCCTAGTATGATGGTGAGAAACCCGATTGCCAGCGCCTGCCAAACCCATCCAGGCTGCGACTCCGGGCGAGTAGCATCCTTCTTCTCTGTCCAGCCCAATACCAGGAAGAATAAAAGAAATGTCATTCCGGCCAGCAGCCAGGCGAACATGTCAGAGGGCAGTGTAATATCGAATAAAGTGGGTTCGAGGGTGCCATACCAGACCGATATAACAACCTGAATAAAATCTTTGATCACACTTTCCAATAACTGGATCAAGGTTTGCAGGGGTTGGTTGAGCAAGTTGATGAAAATGACAGGCGAACGAAGCGTGGGGGTTTGGATCAAAAACGCCCGCCAGACCAGATAAGCCAGCGCCATCACGAGCCAAGGGATCGAAAAGAGAAGAGATCGGCCGATCTTCTTTTTTATTGGAAGTTCTTCTCTTGAGATCAAAAGGTAAAAAATGAAAGGCCTCAAAAATTCCAGACCCAGGAAGTATTCGCAGGTGAGTAAATTGGCCAGATCAAAGATCATACCAAGCAGCGTCAAAGGAATGAACCACTTCCGATTCTGCCAGGCTTTAACCATCAGGTACAAAGATAACAGGTAGAGGGTGAAACAAACCCAAATGACGGTAAACATCAACCCGCTGGATTGCTGCGAAAAGAGGGGGTAAACCGAAAATAAAAGTGCTGCAAACACGATCAATTTCTTCTGTTTTGGCCAAATGTTCGTAAAGATTATCCAAAACAGTATCGCGGTGACCCATCTCAGAAGCGCAAGACAGACGTGCCACAAGATCGGTTTCGTGCCAAAAATCGGAAAAAGTATTCCCTCGATCCACCACGCCAATGCACGGCTGTCCGCGATCCAGTATTGCTTGATCCCTGCCATCCCGTGGACGTTCCATGAATAAATTTGCGGCCAATCATCGAGGTAAAATCCCAGCCTGGTAATGAGCGGGAAAAAATTAATGATCACTAAAATCAAAGAGAGCAACGAAAACCGCGCCAGATCCATATTTGAGAGCCAATTCATCAAGGCAGCAAAGGTTTTATTAAATGTCGCGCGGATGGATGTCATTTATCAAATCCTTGAGAAAATAAAAATCAACAAGCCACCTAATTTTATCAGGTACTTGAAAATCAAGATCACTCGAAAACTAATGCTTGAGCCGCTTCGATCCCAAGGCAGGTATCTACACCTGAGGAATGTCCAAAATTCACCAGGAGAGGGACATTTTCAACCGGGAACTGACACTCCTGATTGACCAAATGGTCTGTGAAATCCAGGAAAAGCTCTTCTGCCCATCCTTTAAGCGCTGCTTCAAGACGGTTGGCTGAAATGAGAGTCGTGCGCTCAAAAGCGAGGTTCACCAAGGAAAGACCCAGGTCGCTTATAAAGGGGGTTATTTTTTTTGCCCGATTGAAAAAGAGGAAGAACCCGCTCAACCAGTCATCCCCGGATGGAGTTAACCCCCCTCCCCTGCCCATGATGGAGCGTGCGTTTTCAAGCGCTGCAGCTTGGTCTGCGACTGCCACAGCCCGCAAAAAACCTTGGACGCGCTCTGTAACCATTGCTTTTTCGTCATCCATTCCGACAAGGTCCGGTTGACGTAAGAACAACCAGCCTTTGGATGGGTCTATTTTTATCATGATCTCACAAAGCGCTTCCAACCGGATTTTTCCCTGGACTGGCGAAAGGTCCATCGGTGGTGGATCGGTTGGCTGCCACACCGACGCCCCGGTTATATTGAACCACCAAAGTCCGTTTTTAAGCTTGATCTGCCCATTTTCACATCGCCAGGGATCGCCTGGCTGTATATGCGTTTCAATGCCCTTCATGTTGGCGACTTGGATGTTAAAGGGGCTTTTATAGGCTGTATCGGTGAGAAAGAGGATGCGTTTTTCGGCTTTAAGGAACATACCCTTGGAGGTCGCTCCCATGGAGGCGCCTTGAGGATCTGTTTTTAGCAACGTATCTGCCAGCACCCCCATCTGGATCACCTCGAAATTCATGGTTGGTTGCATCCTTCTCCCTTATTTCGGTAAAACCGCCATGTTCCCCAACACCCCCCAGGAATTGGAGAAGGTCTCGTTTTCAATATCATACCAGTAGCCGTTGCTCACAAACCGTACTGTGTCTTCGTTGTAGCCGGTCAGGATTACCACGTGCTCGTAGCGTGCCACGACGACCGTATTCCCCTCTTTATCGGTGTATTCAACGGGTTGGCTGTATTCCATCCTGCCGATCACCCAAACAATCACCGGTTTGTTTTGGGCCAGCGTCTGTTTGATTTGGTCGAGTGTGTATCCCTTACCGCCTTCTACAGGCAAGCCATATTCATTTAAAAGGTCAGCCACCGGCCCGGCATGGACGCCGTAAGCATAGGGAGGGATCTGTCCCCACGGCCCATTAACATCTCCCACGAACCCCAGATCGGGATTATCAGAAACAGGAAGGTCGAACTGAAAATCAAACTGGTAAAAATGAATGTCGAAATACTCGGCCAGATCCACGGCTGCGCTGGCTTCACAACCGAGACTGTAGTATTGAGAATGCCCCTTAAAACCCTGAATATAGTGCTCTTCAGGAATCACAAAGGGTGTCGCGGTTGGCGGCAAAGGCGTCGAGGTCGGCGGAAAGGAGGTGGCTGTTGGCGGGGTTGTTTTTGTTGGCAAGGCTGCTGCTTGCATGGTGCCGTTCACACCCTGTGCCACCTGCGTCGTCCAGGTGTCATTTGAAGCGGCAGCCGGAGACAGTCTATAAGGTTTTAAGAACAGCAAAACCACAATCCCCACGAGAACTAAAAACCCAGCCGCGATCAGAAATAGAACAGGTCGTTTCAATTTCATCCGTGCATGCTCCAGATACAGTTCATCAGTCAGTCAATCATACCCGAATCAGGCTGGTTTTTCCAGAAATAACAAAAAACACTCCCGCAAGACAGGAGTGTTTGTGTGCCGAGACTCGGGATCGGACCGAGGACCCCACAATTTTCAGTCGTGTGCTCTACCAACTGAGCTATCTCGGCAGTGGGTATTATTCTACCCGGTGAGGGTAGGATTGTCAAGAAATAATTTTTTTCAATGGCATTTTAGTTGGCCGGTTGACGATCGACCTCAAAAACGCAGCAATCAGCACCCTCCGACTGGCAAACCGTCTCTCTGGCCGGGAAGAAATTTCCGCCGCCTGACCAGGAAACCAGTTCCTGGAACATACCCAAGACGAATTGACAAGCAAGATCACTTGCAGATTTTTCTAAAAATCTCACCTCGATCTTCCAGCAATGTGTTAAAGCTTCTAATTGAACCTCCAGGTGATATTCCCTTTTTAACCAGGTTAAAAATGAGGACAGCGCCTGTTTCGTTCTGACTGCGGGTGGTAACAACCTGAAATTAATTTCCTCCCATCCCATGGCCGAAGAATTTCTGGTCAACCATTTCTGGACCGCTGCCCTGCCTGCCCGGATCAAGAGGCCTTTGGTTTCCATAATCCCATGGGTATAGATCGAACTCTCCTGTGCGAGCAACTGAGGAAGAGATGAATTCGCTTCGTTCGCAGACAAGGTCTTAGAGGCATTGCCAAAGATCTCTCTCAATCCTTCTTCGATGAAAAAGGCTCGCTCTGAAGCTGTGTTGATTGATTGTGTCATCATTGAATTTCCTTTGAGCAATCATTTTCGCGATTTATTCTTGTTTTGCATCCATCTCATCGAGAATGGCGTATAACAATTCCAACAAAACTGTTTTCACCGAATTCTTTTTTATTGCGACACAAGGTAAAAGCTTAATGGATTCCTCCAGGTGCAAGGCAAGGCGAATGTCTTCCACCGGCCAGGCGTCTGCGCAGTCCTGTTTGTTGGCCGCCACAACAAATGGGGTAGGTGCATAAGCTCGAAAAGTCTCCATGATCGTGCGGGCTTCATGAAACGTTTCTGGCCGCGTACTGTCAAGGACAACAATGAACCCAAGCATCCCTTCTGACAGGATCTCCCACATGTAGTCAAATCTTTTTTGTCCGGGTGTGCCAAAAAGGAACAAAACCAGGTCATTATCCACAGTGATTCGGCCAAAGTCCATGGCGACCGTTGTGGAGGATTTGACCTTTTCGGATTCGCCGGTCACCTTACGCTCTGTATCTACGACGTCAATCTCACTGATCGAGCGGATCATCTCAGTCTTGCCTGCATTGAAGGGTCCGGTTACAACGATTTTGACTGTTTGAGTTTGCATGAAAAACCCTGCCTAAAGTGACTTGATCCGGTTTATGACGCGATTGAGCAAAGATCTTTTTTCCGGCGAATTGCGCATGGGGATGATGCGGGATTCAGCAGGGATCTGCCTTCCCACCGGTCTGACAATTTCGACCAGGCCTGCCTGTAATAGATTAAAAACCACCCGTCGTACTTGTACTTCATTGAGCATGGCGGATTGTGCCAATTGTCGTATGGTGAGACGTGGATTGACCAGTGAGATCGTACGCCATTCCTCGGCAGTCAAGTCCAGGTCGTGCAATTCTCTTCCCGAACGTTCGGTCAAACGTAGCGCCATTTCAAGACTGGGCAGTTCCTTACCCAGGTTCAAACCTGGCTGGAGATGGCGCGAACCTTCGAGGATCAAATTCTGTAAATCCACACTGGCGCGGATCACTCCCGGTGGAGGAGCAGCACCGGCTTCAAAATGAAAGCTTCCCTCAGACCACGAAAAAATGTGACGGACGATCCTCTTTTGAAAATTCTCAACAGCGTCAATGATTTGCGTCCGAGTCAACAAGCCTGAATTGATCAAGGCAATACCGGTTTCCTTGTCTGCGAGGGACTTGTATTTCTCAACCAGTAGGGGGGAAATCGACGAAGGCAATAACCGTGACCTGATAATGATATCCAGCAAAGTGGGAAATTCTTTTCCCAACCGAAGGACAACAAGCTTTCCATGCTCAAAGAAAAGATCAACAACCCGATTCTGCGATTCAACAGACAGAACTCCTGATTTTTTCGCCAGGTTGATCAGGTTGAGCATCTGAACGAATGAAAAATCTCTCAGATCGGCTCTTAAGGCCATGTTATCCTTTATGGTAAAAGAGGTACTCAAAAATTATACTTGTATGACAATAGCCCGTCAAATCGTGCAGACTATGATTAAGAATGCAGAACAACCCGCATTTTAGTATAATCCGGTAAAGTCGGAAGGATAATTCTCTTATGCCCGCACTAAAAAAGATGCTGCTGAGTTATGACCTTGATCTCCTTGGCCGCATCGGTTCATTTTGGGGTGTCGATACCACGGACCTTGATCTCGAAAAGGCGGTCATGGCCATCCTCAATGCTACGCAAGATCAAACCCTTTTCGCCGAAATCCTCGATAGCCTTCCTTCCGATGCCAAGAAAGCATGGCTGTACCTGATCGCAAACAACGGGAAGGTTACCTGGGCGCAATTTATCAGGAAGTACGGCGAGGTTCGGGAATTCGGACGCGCCAAACGAGAGCGAAAAGCACCCGACCGCAATCCCTCTTCCATCGCAGAAATCTTGTGGTACCGCGGGCTGGTTGGACGCGCATTTCTGAATATCCCTCCTGAACCCAGGGAGTTTGCCTTCGTCCCGGACGAATTTATCCGATCCTCATCAGACGATGCGCTTGTTGAAGTGAATTTACCTTCCCCGATCCTCGAGGAAAGGGTCGTGAACAGCCATGCGGGCGTTTACCCCCTGCCCGATCATATGACAGACTGGCTGGCTGCCAGGCGTAAACAAGCAAACCTTCCTGATCCGATCTTGCAGGTTTGGCCGGAGAATGACGCGTTTTTCAAAACCATCGCCAGAGCTGGAAAATTAGTAGACAAAAATGATGAGCCAGATCCAAACGCTCTGGCAGGTTTCTTTAATCAGGATCGCGAATCGCTCTTGCTGCGTTGGCTGGCTTTCTGGGTCGAGTCGCAAGAATATGACGATCTGAGACATCTGCCGGACCTGGTCTTTGAAGGGGAGTGGCGGAACGATCCACTTAAACCGCGCAAGGTGCTGCTGGATCTTCTCAAACGCCTCGCTCCTGCGACCTGGTATTCGATATCCGAGCTGGTAAATTATATAAAAGTCACCCAGCCTGATTACCAACGCCCAAGCGGGGATTATGATTCCTGGTTCATTCGCAGGAAAGACACAGACGAATATTTACGCGGTTTTACACATTGGGAAGAGATCGACGGGGCTTTGATTCGGTATATGATCACGGGTCCTCTTTATTGGCTTGGAATGACCGTATTGGGGACAGAACACGCGTCAAAAGAAGCTTGTTTTTCGTTATCCCCTTTGCTGCATGTCTACTTTAACCAAACCCGCGAATACCCACGGTCAATAGAAAAATCTGTGATCGAAATTTCCACCGATCTTGTTTTTACCATTCCGAGTGGAACCAAAAGGGCGATACGCTATCAGGTAGCCCGTTTTAGTGAAATCCGCAGCGCGGACGCACAAGCAACAAAATATGAGATCACTCCTGCTTCGATACGCCTGGCGCAAAAACACGGGCTCAAGGTCGTGCAGCTCATACAATACCTTGAAAAACAAACGGGTAAGTCTCTACCGAAAGCCCTGGTTCGATTAGGAGAGACATGGGGGGAATCTGGTCAGTGTACACAGATTGAGCATTTATATCTATTGCGCACCCCCCAACCGGAAATTCTGGCAGCCTTGAAAGAGAACCCGCAAACCGGAAAATATATTAAAGAAATCTTATCCCCAACGGCAGCCATCATTAATCCGGCGGGCGTAAAGATCCTAAAAAAATCACTTCTCGAACAAGGTCAGCTTACAGAAATGATCAAGGGACTTGACTCTTAAACAGGTTTCCGAGCCTGGATTCATGACCGAAACATGCGCCGTCTTTTCCAATTGAGAAAGGGAGCCGCCAGTTTACGGATCCAATATTTCATGACGATGGTTGAAAAGAAGCTGCCTCCATCTCGATAATGCACACGCAGCATTTCAGGCCAGCATTGATCATCCGCGGTGATCGTTTTTCCCTTCAAGTGCAGCCGGAATTGCGCCCACGGACGACCGGGGAGGTAAACGAATTCAGACAGGGCTGCCAGTCGCGTCCACAGGTCATAATCCATGGCAAAATAAAAGGAAGGGTCCAGCGGACCGACCTTTCTCCATAGATCAGCCCTGATAAACGTCGCGGGCTGGGGGATGTGCACATAACCGCGGCGCAGTTTAGCCAGATCGGTTTGAACGGCTTGAAAATGGCCGATTAATTTACCTTCTTCATCAATGAAATCGAGATCCCCGTAGACCATGCCGGCCTGCGGATACTTGTCGAAGGCTTCTACAGCCTGCCGAACCGCGCCGGGAGTATAGACATCATCCGAATTGAGCCAGGCCAGTATCTGCCCGTGTGCGCGGTCGAAACCCTTGTTAATGGCATCCGTTTGCCCGCGATCGGGTTCAGAGACCCAGGCAGCCAGTCTGGATTGGTATTTCTTGATGATCTCAAGGCTGCCGTCTGAAGAAGCACCGTCCATGACGATATATTCGATGTGGGGATAATCCTGTTCGAGGACGGAAAGGATGGTCCTCTCCAGGAACGCGGACTGGTTGAAGGACGGTGTAACAATGGAGACAAGAGGCTGAGAATCCATGGCCTTTTATTCAGCAACCTGCAAGGGTCTATCCAGATAAAAGATGTAATAACCATCTCCCTGGTCATAGGTATAGTTGGCGAAGAGATGTTCCGCCAATTCTGGCTGGCTTTCGAGTTCTCCGGTGATGGTGACCAAAAAGACGGTCTTTCCGGCAGTCAGTTCCTTGAACATTTGCTGGAAGGCAGGATCCGATGCACCTTGAAGGTTTTTAATGGTCACTTCTCCGGAAGTCGGCCACAACGATGGGTTGATAAAGCCCCAATAATTGATACGGTAACCGTAATCCTGGGTGAGGGCCACCACAGAGGCGTTACGGTTGATCTTGGCACCCAGATCCGTCCAATATTTTTCTTCTATACGATAATCGCTGGCAATCAGCGAGCCACGAACGCGCTGTAGGCATAATCCATAAGAAAAAATGAAAAGCACGGCTATGAGGATGCGGTTAAGCCAATCACGATTGACTGTCTCAAGCCTGGCATAGACCATGGCAAACACTTCAGCGAAGCCCAGGGCGATGATGGGTAAAAGGGGCAAATGATAATAATTATGAGAGGCGATATGGTAAGAAAACAAGAAACTATACAGGATGTAACCAATCCACAGGCTCGCCGTAAACCAGCGGGTTTCTTTGCGAGATATCAAAAAGAAACCAAAAAGTGACACGAGCAGGACGAAATGTCCGGCCACAGATTTAAGCATCTTAAGCCAGCCCAGGTACCAGGTGTAATCGATCCAAAGCTGGGGGAAAAACCTGGCGCCAAAGATGGAACCTCCCCTTCCCTCCACGGTGACGCTGATGAAATTGAAAATAAAGGCGGGTAAAATTGCCAACACAGCCATCAAATAGACGCGCCAATTCTTGATCCAAAATTTAAATCCCTTGCTCAGGACCAGTGCGGCAAAAGGTAAGCCGGTAAAAAAGACTGAAGGTGCCTTCACCAATATTGCCAGACCGGTGAACAAACCAGCCAGGATGCTGTTCTTGAGAGTGTCTGATTGAGACCAGCGCACCTGGAAATAAAGCGCCCACAAGATCAACATGACCATCATGGGGTCGGGTTGAAAACTTCTGCTCGCGTAAACCCCAAAATGGGTGAAAAGGTAAAATGCCAGGGCAGCGTACGCGCCGTTGAGAGAGATCAACCTGCGCGCCATGAGAAAGAGCGGGATACCCCCCAGAACCCAAAAGAAAATCGAAAAGATCCTGCCGACGAAAATATTCTCGCCGCCGATCAATGCATAAGTGTAAGCCACCATATATTCAAGAATAGGAGGTTCGATCACCGGTTCAGCATTTCCTGCGTTGATACCGAAGACACGTAAATCCTGGGGCATGGCAAGGGTGGCCGGTGTATCCATTTGATAATAAAGCCCGCGGGATAAGATCAATGAATGCAATTGTCGGGTCGAGGCAAAATCGAGAGGCATGTCAGTAAAATCGAGCAACCGCAACCCAATGCCTGCCAATAGAAAAAATATCAGCAAGACCACGATCGTGACGTTGGATTTTTTTAGAAACAAAACTTTTTCATCTGAATCATTTACGGCCATTAAGTTCACCTCACGAGATTTTCAATTCAATTTTCTTTTCCGCTTATCAAGATGGCGCTTTTTTAACCCGCTTAACCCAAGCGGCGCAAACAAAGCATAGACCATGCGGTACCATTCAGGCAACACGACTGAGGGCTTCAACCAAAAGGCCTTCCAGTACGCGCGAAAGGAGGCACCATATTCGCCGGCATCCAGAAGATAAAATGCATCCAAACGTTCCGCACCGGCTAGAATTTGTCTTTGATGTTTAAAAGTCAGCTCCGCCAGCCTGGGGTCGGCGCGCATCCATTCCACGATCTTCTTTGCTTCAACGCCAAAGCCAGACGCGTTAGCCAGGTTTTTGCATTCTTCATAGTAATGCGCCGAAGCCATCAATCTGGGTAGGTAATGCATGCCGGATTCAAGAGCCAGCCTGATCCACAATTGATGATCCAATAATAGATGATAAGAAGGGTCCAGGTATCCCGCACGGTCAAGCGTATCACGGCGCATAAACACAGAAGGTTGACCGATGATCTGAAATGACATCAGATCGACCAGGCCAAAATCACCATAAGTGAGCTGGTTGACAACGGATTCGTCTTCCGCGACGACGCGCACGTCGCCGTAAACAAACCCGGCCTGCGGATTCTCCTGCAAGGCTTTCACAGCGGCTGTGACAGCCCCAGGCATGTAATAATCATCTGAATTCAACCAGGCTACGATCTCGCCCTTCGCCCGCGCCAGGCCTTTGTTAATGGCTTCGGCCTGCCCCGAGTCCTTTTCAGATACCCACCAGGCAAGTTTGTTCTCATATTTACGGATCAAATTCACGCTGCCGTCCTTCGAACCACCGTCCACCACCATATATTCGATCGGCGCGTAATCCTGCTCAAGGATAGAGCGCATGGTTTTCTCAAGAAAACGCGCCTGATTATAAGAAGGGGTGACAATAGAGACCAGGGGTTTCGCAGACATTAGAAGAGACTATCGAATTTTACTTTCGGAAAGACGGTCAATTTTCCGTCCACCGTGGCGTCCAGAATTTCGCGGCCGTCTTTTTGGTAGGCGTCACGAGCCATGCAATAGGCTAATTCGGAGGTTTCAAGGTCGGGCAGCTGCCACCTGAATCCCTTGCCAAAATATGCGGGATTAAAATGGTTGGGATCATCACCGGTGGATACTACGGTCGTGTTGGGGGTTCCCTTGGTGGCGAAACTATGATCGACACCGATCAGAATGACCTGTTTGAATCCCAAATAATAAGCAAGCTGCAGGGCGATGAAGGTAACCGTAGCCCCTTCCCATAGTCTGCCGGCGGCATCCGTGCCAAAGCGGGGCAAGAGATAGGAAGTGTGGAGATAATGCAGGTTCGGCGCGGGACTGATCCACTGGCGACCCCGCCATGAGACGAAGGTTGGGATCGGTAAAGCGCGGAAATCGGCCGCGCATTGTTCGATGACCAGGTTGTTCACCGACAGCAGGCAGGAGGTCATAAAACCCAATTCATCGAAAGCCAGGTAAAAACGGTTCATCCCAAAGGTGAAAACGTTACGAAGCTTGCTCAGGTCGGTGTTTTTTAAACTGGGTCCGTTGCCGATGATGACGCAACGTTCCCCGGCGTGGGTATCGCGCAAGGCCTTGATCTTGCGGATGGAATCCACCCGCCAGGGGTGCAGCGTGGCGTTAAACCACCCGGCGGCCACCGTGATCTCGTCTTTCACGTTGCGTAGAGAATTCACCGCCGGTTGGGGGAGAACACGTAGCAAGGCTTTCTTCATGCAGCTACTCAGTACTCAGGCGCGCGGTGGCGCCTCCATCCACAACCAGGGCCTGCCCGGTCATGAAGGAAGACTGGCTGTTATCCGCGAGGAAATAGATCGCCTGGGCGATCTCATTAGGAGTGCCAATACGCCCGTTCACGGTTCTACGTGCCAAGTTATCCAGACGCTCAACCATCGTGCCGCCACCCTGGATGCCCCTTTCCATGCCGTTGCGAAGCATGGGTGTATCCACCGCACCGGGCAAGACAGCGTTCACGCGTATGTTGTTGGGGGCAAACTCAATAGCCATGGCACGTGTGAGCGCCAAAATGCCACCCTTGCTGGCCGCGTATGCGGCGATGTTGGCAGAAGTTTGGATGGCGTGCACCGAGGAAACGTTCACGATGGCGCCTCCTCCCGCTGTGCAAAGCAGAGGGTGAGCGTACCTGGCGCCGATGAACACCGGGCGAAGGTTCGTGGCTATGGTCATATCCCATTCTTCCACGGTGGTTTCAACGAGAGGCTTTGAAACCTGTACCGCGGCGTTGTTCACCACGGCATTAAGATAACCGGTAAATTGTTTCAATTTGTCAAACAGGAAAGCGAACTGGCTGGGGTCGGCAATATCCGCTTTAATGAACAGCCCATCAGCGGGGAACCCCTCACCAAAATCGCGGCAATCCACACCGATCACGTTCCAACCCTTGTCGGAGAAAAGCTTCACGGTGGCTCGCCCGATCCCCCCGGCGCTGCCGGTGACCAATACGACTCGTTTAATTTCTTTCATGTCGTCTTTTCCTTTCAAGCAGATTGTTGAAGTTTTGTAAGATCAGCGGGATCGATCTCAAGGCCGATCAATAAATTACGTATGGTGTTCCAGTGCACGTTCTCCCAGGCAGCCGGGCTGGAATTGGAATTGTGAGGCGCAAGCAGTACGTTTTCCATTTCAAGCAGAGGGGACATATCCGGCACGGGTTCCTGTTCAAACACATCCAGCGCCGCGCCAGCGATCGTTTGTGCCATGAGGGCTTCCCCCAGGGCTTTTTCATCCACGATAGGCCCCCTCGCGGTGTTGATCAAAATGGCTCCCTGTTTCATCCACCCCAAGGTCTGTTGGTTGATCAGGTGATAAGAGGTCGGATTGAGATCGCAGTTTACACTGACAAAATCAGAGGCTTGAAGTAATTCCTTGAGTGATACATTGCTCACGTTGTTTTCAAGCAAGAAATCGCGCGGGATGGGTTGGATGTCGTTGCCTAACAGGGTCATGCCAAAGGCGCGGGCGCGTCTTAGTACCGCCTTGCCCACGTTGCCAACCCCAATCACACCCAGTGTACACTCTGAAAGGGATCTTCCCGGAATTTTTTTCCAAATTCCGTTCTTGATGGCCTTGTCCATCCAGGGCTGCTGGCGGGCAAAAGCCAGGATATACCCCATCACACTGTCTGCGACTGGAAGGGTGAAGGCATTGGGCGTGTTCATCAAACGGATGCCCAACTCTTCACAGGCAGCGCGGTCGATCGAATCGATCCCCGTCCCCCATTTTGAGATCACTTTTAAACGCGGAGTACAAGCTTTAAGGACGGCGGGCGTGTAGCGGTCGTCACCGCAGATCGTGCCGTCAAATTGGCCTGCCATTTTTAGCAACTCAGACTCCTCCAGGCGTTCTTCCACACGTGGAGTGATGAGACGGATCGAAAAATGGTCAAACACTGGCTTGAATCGATCCAGAAATGGAATCATGTAAGGCGCAGACATCAATACTTCATGCATCGCAGGTTTCCTCAGTTAAATTGCCTCACAATTATAACTGTCATTTTCATTTCAGGCAGTGGTCGTTAAAAGATCAAGGGGTAATGATGTATTTATACAGGGTAAACCCTTCATTCCCGCGAATATACCCGACCTCAGACAATCTTTTTTTCAAAAAACCGCCATAGGGGTCTGATTCCAGCAGCATATATGACTTGCCATACGCGTAATCCAGCGGAATTGCGTCCAGGAATTGAGTGGCCGTTCCCGTTTTCATTGCTTCATAGTATTCCAGGCTGTTGATCAAGCCATCCAGGTTGATGATGGTGCGATCTTTAATGAAATAAGACACCAACCCGCCCCCGGTCATGCCGATCTTTGAACCCGCAGGGGTATGGAACTCAAGTTCATGAATTTCCTGAAGGTATGCGTTTTGTCTTTCTTCGGGCACCTGCATGGGGGTCATTCCTGAAAGGTAAACCTTCTGGGCGGACGCGGCTGATACGGCGATCAGCAAAGCCAGGAATGGAGACAATAGAACTCTTTTCGTCAGTCCATCCAGCCAGGTGAAAAGACCATCCAAAACCAAGGCGGCGCATGATACCTGTAGGAACGATTCAGCCATCCAGTACCAGCCCCGGGTGTGTGTATAACCAGAGGCAAAGTAATACGCAATTTGAACCACGCAGCCTGCCAGCAAGGCGGGCAGCATCAAGCGGTAAAACTTTTCGCTCAAGGGATTCCTTTTTGTGCGCATGAGGAGGAGGAAAAGGACAAAAACGAGGGCGATCAATAGGTAAAAAATGATCTCAACATTCACACCTTTGAACCATGCGGCCACAGATTCGGCTGCCCGGTAAAGTTGGGTCGTGGTCAATGACCAGGGACCGCTGCCCCCCGTGTTCAAACCCAGCGCCGAAGCGAGCGTGCCGGGTCGCGCGTAAACCGTATTTTCGAGGCTGCTCCACCAGTGCTTCACTTGACCGCTCACGGGGCTGAACGTGCCAAACATCATCTTGTTCGCCAGCATGTAAGCCCCAACCAAAACCGCGATCGGGATGGAATAATAAATGCCACCTATCAGGGTGGGCTTGATGTTCTTTACAACCCAGGACCATAAAAGCGTAAAGGGATTCCTGGCAGCGACCAGACTTGGTTTTGTGAAAAAAAGGTGAACGACCAGCACAAAAACAAAACTGAGTGCCACGTCGATGACAAAGATCGAATAGGAAAATAATTTAATGACGTTAAGGTTAAACAGCAACTGCAAGATCAAAAATTCAAGGCCGCATGCCGTCAAAAACGCGCCACCCAACCTGACTATTCTTTGAAGAGTAGTCTGAGTCGCGCTGGCTGTATACGTCCCGAAAAAGAACAGTGCCAGAGGCTTGATCACTACAGACAAGATCAACATCGGGTAGATCGTGTAGGTGTTCTGCATCACCCCTTCAGAACCCAGGCGAAGGATCCAGGCAATAAAGACCGACAGCGAGACGGCGATCACGTCAAAGAGCATCGACGCGGGGATCCTTCTGATCTTCAACAGCAGGAACAATCCTACGGTTGCCACGACAAAAAGATTATCAAGCCGGGCCAGGATGGTCAGAGCGCCGATGAATCCCAGCAAGAGGAACTGTCGTTTCGTGACCGGTTTTTCATAGGAGCCCGCCATAAAATCGGCTGCCATGGAAACCAATAAAACAATGAAAAATATGCTCAACCCAGTTTCCATACCCAGCAGCGTGGATCCACCGTAAATCGAGGGAGACAAGGCCCAGAAAAATGATATCGCGGCAGCTGCCCAAAAATGGATCCTTTTCCTGAGAAAGCGGAAGAGAAGAAAAGCGGTGGCCGCGTTCAACAATCCGCTGACCACCACAACGATTCGCAAAGGCAGGATCAAGTCAGATTTCGCAACGCTGTAGATTCCTATGCAAATCAACATCCATAAAGGATGAAAGCCGTTTGAAAAGTTAATGCGATCAAAGGTAAACCCATAGCCATCAACCACGTTTTGCGCGACTTTAAAATAGAAGAAGGCGTCATCTACATTGAACCAGTTCATGAGGCTGTTGGGCGGCGTGAGGGCGGAATAGACGCTGCCCGCAACCGCAGACAGGATCAACAAGACATCCAGATAGATAATCCAATTCCGTTTCAAGACTGGCTTGCCTTCCCGTCGGATTTTCGCGCCTGGATGAGCAAATCGACCAGTTTAAAATCGATCTCCTCGTCAATATCCCAGGCTTCGTCGGCCTCTATCTCAAAAAGGTAGGGGCGGTCGCCTAAGCGATTACGTTTGCGCATCAATACATCACGAGTAAACATGTACAGACAGGAATTCTCTTCATAAAGAGCGGGCAGGTCCTGAGTCTGCAGCAAAATATCGGGGTTGTGGTTGATCGCCCTGCCAAGACCGTCCCATAATCGCGTTTGCAGGCGGGTAACCGAGAAAAGTGAGTCGTAAGCCGGATAGAGTTTCAGAAGCGTCTGAATCGCCCTGGAAATGGTCTCCGCCTGTAAGAGCGGATTGGTGGAGTGCGTTTGCAGGTAAAAATCAGACTCAACGAGGCTGGTGTCATACATGAGGACTTCGTTCATGGGAATGTCATCGGCACGCAATGCTTCGGGGCGTTCCACGCATTGTACGGTTGGATAATCTTTTTTGATGCCTTCCACGATCACAGGGCTGTCTGTATCCACCAAAATATGGGTGACCTGCGGCACGGCCTTTAAGGTGTCAAGGATATGGGCGTAAAGAGGTTTTTCGTCCAGCACCCTGAAGTTCTTTCCGGGAACCCTCTGAGAATGGTGGCGCATGGGCACCAGTGCTGTGATCTTTTTATGCATGGTTTCTCCACGAAAGACAGACTCGACAGAAAGCTGCTAACCGCCGGTAATCACTGACATCAAGGCGACCTTTTCGCCATCACGCGGCGATTCATCCATGATCATCGCAGGAAATTCCAGGTTGCCGTTAATCACAAACATATTCGAACTTAAAAAATCGTCCTGCGCGGTATTGATGATCAATCCGATCATGGCAGGGTATTCTCCTGCCAGCCGCTTTACCAAATCACGATACGTAAACCCTTCAGGCACTTCATAATCGATCGCGTCAGCCTGTGTGATCGCTTTGGTGATCCCCGTGAATTCGATGGTGATTTTCACAATCTCATCCTTCCGGTCATGACACCCCTAATTATACTGAATTGGCTCCACTTTTCGAGCCGGAGTTTTGGCCTGGACAGGACTGACCGGGTAATAAAAAGCCTTTTTCAACTGCCAGGTCAGCGGGCCGGACTGCCGATACCCCTGGTAGGTTCCGTAAAACTGCAGCCAGCGAAAGCGGATGACCTTCCCGATCGTTCTGATGAACCTTTTGGCAAGGCGCGCTTCACGGCCGTCGCTTATCACGTTGTGGATGAAGTATTTTAGCAAATCGCCCAGGGTGAATTTTTCGTCGGGATAGATCTGTTTAAAGGCCATGCCTTCCCGGCGGTAACGGTTGAAAATTCCCGAGGTGGATTCATTATGCACATGGATCACTTCCGCTTCGGCAACGTAATGAAGGGAAGCACCCTTTTCCTGTGCCCACCTGGCCCAGGCCAGGTCTTCCAGACCCGGCAAGGTTTCATCATAAGGATGCTCCTGCCAAAGCGAACGACGAACGGCTGCGTTGGCGTTATTGCAAAACGGGAAGCCCTGCCCCGCCACCGAGTGCTCAGGGTACCAGGTGCGGAAGATCTGCTGCTCAGAAAAATGACTGGTTGGCGCGCCGCGCTGTTTGCCGTAGGTCAAAGCGACTCTGGCATCCGCAAACGGCGCCAGAAGGGTCTCCAGCCAATCAGGATAAACAGGATAAACATGGGCGCTGGCCATGACCACCAGGTCGGCCTCGGCATGTGCAAACCCGGCGTTTAGCGACCGGCCAAAAGAAAACTCATGGGGCTTTATATGAACAACCTCAACCCCGAAGCCGCTCGTTTCCGACACGGTGTTGTCTGTGGAGCCGGAATCCACCAGGATGATCTGCACGTCTTTAATGGTCTGTTCCGCGATGCCGGTCAACAAGCGTCGGATGTGCTTTTCTTCGTTGTAGGCACGAATGATGATGGAACAGAAGGGTTTCGAGGTCATAGATCTCTTTGAAACTCTTTTCCGTGAAGGATGCCGTTCGCGATGACGCGCATGGTCTCTGAGCGCTCAGGCAGCAAGTCCGCGGCAGAAAAATCACGCAAGGCCACATAACCATTCCATACGCCGTCGTTTTTTACATAATCGCCAAATGGAAGCGAGGTAAGAAAAAGCTGCGCGTACAAGAATCGACGGGCGTTTTGAATGAATTCCGGGGGCACATCGATCTCATCGGCTTTGATGAATTGGTCCAACGTTTTGAGATATTCGTGGCGCGATGACGGATAAACCGTGGTGGGGATCTGCGTATAACGGGCTTTCCCGGCTGTGAGAACCGGTTTTTCGAGCAAGGTGGCTTCAAGACCAATGGTCGAATTGTAGTTCATCACAAAGTGCGCACGCCGGATCAATTCATAAGAACTCACAAAACGATTGGAATCCAGGAAGACCACGTTTGAAAAGCGTAATAATCCCCTGTTTTGCACCCAATCGGCCACACTCTCGCGGCTTTCTTTTCCCTTGCGCGATTCATCAGGGTGCGCGCGGATCACAAACAACACTTCAGGATGGTCAAGGATGGGCTGCACCAGGTTTTCGAGCCAATGGAACATGTCAGTGAACAGGGTGTTGGCGTGCACCTGACTGGTGTCAAAGATGACATTGGTGAAGATCGGAACCACTTTGCGGTAGAGCGCTATGCGGGAGGCCAAAGACGGATCAAGCTTCTGCATCTCCGGCCAAAAACGGATCCCGGCCATGGTGAAGTTGCCTTGAAAGCGGTTGCTCAAATATTCGTTCAAGCGTTCATCCATCTCAGGGGTGAGTTGAAAATCCTCCGCAATGTGCATCGGATAGGCCGTGGCTTCTCCTTCCGTGAAAAAACCTGAAAAGGGTTGGATCCCGACCTCGTGCGTGATCACCCGCACGCCGTGTTTCTGGCACAGCCAGCGCGCTGCCGCCTCAGGATAGAACATGCCATTGAAAATCAGCGCTGCCTGGGGATCTGTTTTTATAAGCAGGCTCTCGAATTGTTGCGCCAGACTCCTGGCGGAAAGGATGAAAGAAACCATGAAAGCGCGGGTTTGAAGGTCCTCCAACAGGCGGTAACGGCGCAGCATCCATCTCAAGGAATTCACCGCCCAGAAACCAAGCGGCATGCCTTTGTGTTCAAAGGTGGATAGCTTCGCAACGGATTGTTTTTCCAACGTGAAAGCCAGGTCTTCATCGGCTTCAAAAACAAAGGAACTCGCCTCACCGACCGGGAAAAGCGCCTGGCTTTGGCGGACGCATTCCGCGCACGGGGGTGCCTGATCAAAATTATCGCGGTTGCTGCCCAGAACGCAGCGTTGGAGCCCGGCCTGGCAGACATAATGGATGACCGGGACTCCCTGGGCACGAAGGCTCAGGCTGACCAACCTGGAATAAGCTGCGTTCTGACTGACCCCCGCCAGGCGGGTTGAGGCATTGAAAACGATCACCGGTTTTTGGGTGGATAAAACAGGAGACAAAGCCTGAACACTCTTGCTCAGGCTCTTCCAGCGCCGGTTATTTTGATAATGGACCCAACGCCGGAAAATGGCGTTTCGAACTCGTGAGAGCGTTGGTGAAGGCAACCTTTACACCCTGCGCAGTTTTTTCAACGAGGAAAGCTCGCTGTCATAGACTTTCTTGACGCCGTCACCGACGGCCATTTCGGTCACGCGTATGTATTTGACCAGTTTTTCGAATCCGCCGGGTTCGACCGAGGCGGCCTGGTCGGAGCCCCACAAGGCGCGGTCAAGGGTGATGTGGCGTTCCACCATGCAGGCTCCCAGGCCGACCGCGACAGCAGAAGTGACCAATCCGACCTCATGGCCTGAGTAGCCGATGGGGCAGTCAAAGGTCGCGCGTAAGGTTTCGATCATGCGCAGGTTCAACTCGTGCGGGTCGCACGGATAAGTGCTGGTGGCGTGTGTGAGAGCCAGGTTCTTCTGACCCAGCAGATCGACGGAGGTGTGGATCTGTTCCATCGTGGACATACCCGTGGAAAGGATCAACGGACGGCCGGTGGCGCGCAGGTGTTTCAGCAAACTGTGGTCCGTTAAGGATGCCGATGGGATCTTGTAACAGGCCGGGTTGAATTTTTCCATGAAGTTGACGGCTTCTTCATCCCAAACTGATACAAACCAGTCGATGCCAACCTTTTTACAGTAGCGGTCGATCTCTGCGTATTCGGCTTCGCCGAACTCGGTTTTTAACCGGTATTCCATGTAGGTGATGTAGCCCCAGGGGGTTTCACGCATCTGGTCGCGCTGTTCGGGGGGCACGCACAATTCCGGGGTGCGTTTCTGGAATTTTACGGCGTCCACGCCGGCGTGTTTGGCAGCGTCGATCAGTTTCTTTGCGTTCTCAATGTCGCCGTTATGATTGATGCCGGCTTCGGCAATAATGTAAACGGGGTGGCCGTCTCCGACCATTTTTTCACCGATCCGAATTTCTCGAGTCATTCATCTCTCCTGATTGGTAATCGCAGACGGGTTCAGGCAGCCAAAAAGCTGCCGATCAAATTCATGTCACATTGTTCCGTGCACTTGATCCCGGGTTTCAGGTCAAAGTGATCGTTACGGAATTGTTTATACTTCTCGCCATTCCAGATATCCACCAGGGATTCGGTGGCGGCGTGTCCCAGGATGATCTCGTTGTTGAAATCTTCCACGCACTCCACGGCTTCGCCATTCGATTTAATGGTCATGGACGACCAGGGGAACTGGCAAAATTCAAGCCAGTGAATGGATTGCGTGGTTTGTTGGTTGTCTTCATACCACATCTGATCCTGGCTCTTGAGATACACGTAAACGTCCATGCCCTTGAAGGCTTCCTGCAGACGGGCAAACTCGTCTTGCTGCCAGGGTTTGTTGAGATTGATCATGGTGATGACGATGGTGGTCTTGTAATTTCGCTGGGCTTTCAGATCTAGCAACTTGAGGATGTTCTTGTAGGACTCGGTAAAATTGGAAGCCTGTCCGCGAACTTCCTTATGTCGCAGATCATCCACACTCTCGATGGAGTATTTCACGTAGCCCAACCCATTCTCAAAGGTTTCAATGGTGCGTTCCATGTTAATGTTGGCCGGGTTGCAGGAAAAATAACTTTGCAGCCCTTTTTCGGTCATCCATTTCACGTACTGGGGCATGCTCTTGTCGAGCAGCGGATCACCGTAACCGTGCAGCACGATCACGCGCGGGATGACATAAAGGAAGTAATGATTCTCGTTCATTTCATCCTTTTTGATCCCGTAGTTCCGGACCACAAAATCTTCCCAGCGGGCCAGCTGTTCACTGCTGAAGGGTTGCAACTGGTCGATGACCCTCTTGAAAAGTTCCGGCTTCATGGTCTCGATCGGTCGGGTCATGATGGTGGTACGCGGGCACATTTCGCAACGCATGTTGCAGGCGTTGGTGGTTTCAATGTTGTATACAACGGGGTTGTGTGAACGGAAAGATTCAAGCTGGCTAACCAGAAAATCCCGTTCCATCTTCTCGCCGCCCATGAGGCGTTTCTTCAGATCGTAAACTTTCATATAAAATTCAATGTCAAACATTCACAACTCTCCTTGGAGCAGAATCAGCAATGCAGATAGGAAACCCTATTGTAATCGAGACCTTAAAATATCACAAAGCTCTCGCACGGCGCCATGACCGCCGTGAAGGGTTAGCACCAGGTCAGCATGCCGCATTACTTCGGGGTGCGCGTCCGCGGGCGCCACGGCGAATCCGACCAGCGGGAAACAAGGCAGGTCGTTGGTGTCGTTGCCCATGTAGATCACCTGCCCGGGCTGCAGTCCCTTTTCAGCCATGATGCGTGTCAATTCGGCGGCCTTGTCATCCACAGATTGGATCGCAGCCACCTTCATTTTGCGGCAGCGAGCTTCCACCACCGGATTACGCTCTTTCGACAGGACCAGTACTTCGATGCCTGTCTTTTCGCGCAAGAGGGTCAGCCCCAGACTGTCACTACGGTTGGCCGCCACACATTCCTCCCCTTTTTCGTTGACCCATACGCGGTTGTCCGTCAGAACGCCGTCAAAATCCATCACGAGCAGGGCTGCTTTTTGTGGAACAGGCCGTCGCAACGCGGCAGGATCCACCATGGGCAATCCGCCCTCCCTGACCAGCCACTCGGCCTGCTGCCAGTCACGATGGTTATCGATATCCACGGTGTAACGCTGGTCGATCACCAGCGGCAGGATAACACGCCCGCTCATGGATCGTAGTTTCAAGATGGCATGCGGGCGGATGGCGTCAATATGCCCGGTTTGCCAGTATGCCACGGGCAATTGCTGGCGGGGGGCGTTAAAGGCCTCTAGTACGCCTTCCACGCCTAACAAGGGATTCATGGTTCCTTTGGATGGGTCCAGGAGCCACATTTTATAAGGACATTGTGCGGCTTCCACCACACCGCGCACTGAATCCGCATCCGGGTGAGAAAGCAGCGTGTTCACCGCGTCATCCACGCAATCTGGGGGTCTGACCGGCGAGGTCGGACGAAGCTGCACCACCACATCGGGGACGTAGCCTTCGTTTTCCTCCAGCCATTTGAGCGCGTGTTCAAAAACGGGCAGATCGGTGGTGTTGTCCTGTGCAAATTCAGCCGGACGTAAAAATGGAGTCTCGGCGCCAAACTGGCGGGCGACTGAGGCGATCTCTTCATCGTCCGTGGAGACAATGGTGCGGGTCACCATTTTGGATTGCGTGGCCGCCACGATACTGTAGGCGATCAACGGAAAACCGGCAAAATCACGTATGTTCTTGCGCGGGATGCCCTTGGAACCCCCGCGGGCGGGGATCACCGCCAGTACCTCAGGTTTCTTTACCATGCCGTCCATCCTCCATCCACCACCAGGTTCGCCCCTGTCATATACGAAGAAGCCTCCGATGCCAAAAACAGGAGTGCCCCGTTCATCTCGTCGCGATGCGCCATCCTACCCAGGATCGTACGCGCGGAATAATTGGTCACAAAATGCTCCTCATGGTCATTCTCCACCCCGCCGGGACTGAGCGCGTTGACCCGGATGCCTGTGTTCGCGTAATAAGCCGCCAGATAGCGGGTGAATCCGAGAATCCCCGCCTTGGTGACCGAATAAAAAGCCGGTTTATAGTTGCGGGGTTTTCCGGGTTCTTCATAGACTCTCTGGTCAGGCCCAACCAGGCCATAGGTCGAACAAAGATTGATGATGGAACCGGCATCTTGTTTGACCATCTGTCTTGCAGCCGCCTGAGAAGCGAGGAAGCTGCCGGTGAGATTGACCGATAACCCTTCCTGCCAGGAAGCCAGGGGGTACTCTTCAAATGCGTTGTCATACAGGCGGGGGTGCTGCGGATCAAATTTCGGGTCCAGCGCCGCGCTGTTGACCAAAACGTCCAGCGAATTCGCCTCCCCGACGATCCCTTCCACAACCTGCCTGACAGAAACCGGATCGGTCACATCCACTTTCACCCCGTGGATCAAGTGAGAAAATTCCCTTAAGTCATCCAATGAACGCTCGATCAGGGCCGGGTCGCGATCGGCCAGATAGACCGTCCCACCGGCTTCGGCGAGGGTGCGGCAAAACTCCCTGCCCAGCAGCCCGGCTCCTCCGGTCACCAGCGCGACCTTGCCTGTCATCGTGAATTTATCTAAAATCGTCATTTAGTTCTCCAAAGGATCGCGAATCTCAATACGATTGCCTTCCTTCGCTGAACGATGGACCGCTTCAGCCAGGGTCAGGGCGGATAAACCGTCCGCCAGGGTACAAACCGGTTCGGCGTTGCCCCTGACGACTGCCAGAAAATGGTTCATTTCCTCCAAAAACAGGCTGTTGCGCTCAAAACCCTCAGGCAAAGAAGATCTAAGCCATTGACCTGCCCTGGCATTAAAACAGCTGGCAATCCCTGATGCGTTATCCCACAGGATGGTGCCTTGCGTGCCGATGATCTTCAGCGAATGTTCAGGCGGTCGCTGCACGTAATCAAGGTGCGTGGAAGAGAGAAGGCCGTTTTTGAAACACATGCTGATCTCGGCCGTATCTTCCACGTCGAGGTCCAATCCGCCCTGCGCGGAGGTCTCGGCGTAAAGCGAACTGACCTCGCCAAAGAACCAGCGCTGGTAATCCAGCGGATGGCTGAGCGTGTGCACCACACCGCCTCCCAGGTCGGCACGTGCGCTGTATCCCTTGCGATAATCTTCCCAGGGGTGCCAGTCAGGCAGGTATTCGCCCCAATGCGCGCGGCAGGAAACAGGCTCTCCGATCTCTCCGGCATCCAGCCAGGTTTTAACCTGACGCAAACCGGGATGGAAGCGAAACTGGAACCCGATCAGCACCCGGCTGCCGCCCATTTTCAGCGCGTCCGCAAACTCGCGCACGCGATCTTGATTATGCGAGACAGGTTTTTCCATGAGGATGGAACAGCCGGACCTGGCCGCGGGGATGGCCACATCAAGGTGCAGCGCGGTGGGGTTGGCGATCACCACGGCCTGGGGTTTATGCGCCAACGCGGATTCGATGTCCGTTTCGAACGGCAAGCCTTTGATCTCGTTATCAGGCAGGGTTGAACGGTTGGAACGCAGCAACACAAACTCCGTCTCGCCAAGCACGCGGAGGTTGTTGAGGTGCCTGCGACCGATCGAACCAAAGCCTGCAATCAACGTCTTCATTAATAATTCACACTGTTCCTGTCGTCTTGATTATAAATCAGGACGGCTACCATCCTCATAAAAGTGAGAACAGGTAATCCGCGGTGCGCGTTCCGGCGCTGCCGTCTGTGAAAGTGATCTCGTCGGCGATGAATTTGGACCGTTTTTCCGCGTCAAGCGATGGATCACTTAAATAAGTGTTCAGATGCTCCTGCAATTGATCCGCATTTAAGGCCACCCGCCCTGCCCCGGCCTGCCTGAAACGCTGATGAGTCGGCCAATCGCCGATCTTCGAAAGTTTAAGCGAAAACTTGTGCGCCTTGTTCCAGCCTCCGGGCGTGTCAATGCACACGCTCACGATGGGTCTTTCATGGATGGCCGTTTCGACACACATGGTGGAATACACCGTGGTGAAGACGTCTGAGTAGGCCATCATGGATGTCTTCTCGGGCATGTCCTCCCCGGAGTAATAACCCAGGTCGCCACCCAGGGCCACCGGCTCCACCACGTGCACGTTGGGCAGGCTGCGTGCCAGCGCGCGAACGCGGCTGCCTTCATCGGCGTAAAGCGGTTCATCCATGAAATGATTGGGGTGCAGGCGGATGAGCAGCTGAGAGGGTTCGGACAGACGGTCCTGCGCCACCAGATTGGCAAGCGCTTCAATATTGAGGTAATTGGGCGCGAAGGTGATGAAGCTGGAGGCGTACGTGATCAACTTGCGCCTGGGGTCAAGGTTGTGCATCTTGAAGTACTCGTCTCGCGGGATGAGCCACTCCTTGCTGAAATAGCCGTCATAGGAGGGGATGCCGCCGATGTTCACTTTTTCGGGATCCCAGTCTGAGCCGTCCACCAGTTCCTGCTTCTGGATCTCAGACCAGCAGGTTACGAAATCCAGCGGGGCGGCGGGGATACCGTAGCTGCTTGGGTTATCCCATCCGACGATTACCGCGCCGGTCTTGATGCCGCGCTGAACGGCTTCACGCAACAGATAGCGGTCATTGCGCCAGCCGTAAGTCGCTGACACGACCAGGTCGGGTTTGTATTTCTCGAACAGGTCCGCATAAATGGCGGGGGTGAAGCGCATCTGCCAGCGAACCAAAGCGCGGCGCGCGGCTTTGGAATTACGCATTAGGGTGATCAGAAGGCGCGCCAGCAGCGCTTTCAGTCGCTGCGTGCCGATGGCTTCCGTCTCCACCTGCCGGATGTGACTATCCATGGCTTCGGTGTTGATGCGGTTGGAGGTTCCCACGCGTCTGATGAAATTCGCCCAATACTGCAAAGAGGGCTTCACCTCCGCGGCGTATTTCTGGCATTCCTTAAAACGAAGGCCTTCCACGATCATGCCGGGCATGCCAAAACGTTCTTTGATCTGTTCGACCAGCCCGTCATCGGTGAGAACCACCACGCGGGCGCCTTTTTCGATCAGGGTGCTGACCACCGCGCTCTGCAGAAAATAGATGATCGCCAATCCGTGGTCGGCGCTGATAAAAACCGTTTTGCCTGCGCCGCTCATCAAGCCTTCTTCCTCAACACCACCAGGTATCCCACGGGGGCGGGATTAGGCTGCGTGGCTGCATCGGCAATGTAGCCCTTGCGCGTCACCCGGCCAAACAGGTTGATCAAACGCTGAATGAAAAACACCAGCCCTTTGGCCAGCACCTGCTGCCATTTTGGCTGCGAGTCAATGGAATACTGCCATGCGTTCCCCAGGCTTTCATTGAGAAGATACTGCGGATCATAATAGGCCTGCAAGCTTTCCACCTGAAGTTTCGTCTCGGGGGCCATTTTTTCGATAAAGAAGGGAGTGTAGCGAGCGAAATCGAACGGCGCCTGGTGAACCTTTAAGAGGAAGGGCACGGTGATGATCACCGCCCCTCCGGGAGCAACAATTCGCGCCACGGATCTCAACAAGGCGCGGCTTTCGTAAACGTGCTCAAGTACGTTCATCATCACCACGGCGTCAAACGCGCCGTCCTTAAAGGGATTCACCTCCCCCAGATCGGTGACCAGGTCCACTTCAGGGTAAGGCACAATATCCAGCGCGTATGAAGTGCAGCCTTCGAAGATATCGGCGAAATCACCGTGACCGGCCCCCACATCCAGGATGCGGGCTCCTGCGGGAAGTTTTCCAACCAGCCCGTGCAGGAACTTCCAGTTGGATTTACGCCAGGCGGTGCCTTTGTCTGGACCGCGTTCAACCTTTTCCCAGGGTTCGAGGGTGGCGGGGACATCGGTAAACAAGGCGATGCCATCCACCATCCGCGCTGAATAGGCACATTTAGTGCACACCAACCCCTCGCCTTCCCCTTTCAATGGGGCGTGGCACTTGGGACAACGCATCAGTTCAAGCAGGTCTTTTTTCAAATTAAAATCCTTATAATAAAATTCCTCGTAGGGGAGGTTCATGAACCTCCCCTACGAAAACATGAGAGAGGTTTCAAACCCAAAAAATTTAACGATAATACAATCCAAAGATCCAGTCATACAAGCGCATCAAGGGCCACTTGATCAATTTAACTTCACGCAGGCGTTTTGATAAAGAAACCTTGCCGGATTTTCCGGTTTCCGGTTTATATTCCTTCAAAACGTCATTGCTCATGTTCTGCATGTAAGGGGTGGCCGTCATCAAACGCAGATAACCCGCCTCGTTCATGCGGATGTCAAGCTGGCGCACCTGGCCCATGGGACGGTCCATGTCGAAAGGAAGGAATTCCTTGATGACCTTCTTGTAAGCCAGGAATTGATAATGGATGGCGCCGATATGCGCCTGAAGGCCCTGGTAAGTGACACGCAAATCGTGATGGGTCTCATATAGGGCGCGCGTTTCGTCTTCTTCATGACCCAGGCTCATGGTAAAGGAACGGAAGGTTTCCCAATCCAGAAAACGTCCGCGTTCGAAGGTCACCCCTGGAGTATTCTGCGCCCAGACAATGGTGCTGGTGCCAAATTCCTCTTTTTGCGCGACAGGTCGCGAGGTCACCATGCCCACGTTGGGGTAGGTTTCAAGCACCTTGAGGGAATTGGAAAGCCAGCCGGGGTAGAAATAACAGTCGTTGTCAGAATAGGCAATGATCTCTCCCGGCGCGCCATCCAGCATCAGGTTCCAGGCGCCTCCCTTGCCCAGGTTCTTTTCAGAAAGGATGAGATACTGGATCTTGCCTTCCCGCTGCATTTGTACAAGGGCGTCGGTGACCTCCCTGCAGGAGCCGTTATCAAAGACCATCAGATCATAAGGGAGGTCCGTGTTGGTCCAAATACTGCCCAAACAGGCTTTTAATACCTCCATCATGTTGGCATAGAAGCCGCTCAACATGGGAATGTAATTCAAAATGGCCACGGTGATGCGCTGCGGTTTGGCCACGGTGGTGATCTTTTTTACAGGATTTTGTCCCTGGCGCATGGTTAGGGTCTCCCTTCACGGCTTTTTCCGTTCCACCTGGCACGCAGGGCAGCCCAAAGCTTGCGGGGGTGCGACAACAGGTGGAAAACCTCACCCAATTTTACAGATTTGAGTTGAACCAACGGAAATATTTCAATTTCTCGCAGCAACCGGGCGCCGTTCATGCGCTGTCGTTTAATGCTGCCGTGGTGATAAACGTAATTGGTATCCGCCAGGGTAAAAATGGTACGCTGCCCCCCTGCCAACCTGACGTTTTCATCCGTCTCCGGCAGGCGGTAATGCGCCTGTCCGCCGGGGAGGTGGCTGTAGTCGTGATTCTGATGGATGATGTGAATCTCTTCGCTGGCGTCGACGGTCTTCCATCCCTGGCGGCGGGATTCATAGATCATCCAGTTATCCCAGCCGGCGCGGCCAATGGCAAAATCAGGGATGTTTATGAAACAGGTTCGCGGGTAGATAAAATAATCGCTGCCGCTGGGTTTATGGCGGCTGCCTTTTTCAAAGCATTCCTTTTTCAGACGCTCCTGCCAACCGGCCGTGAAATCAAGGTCACGGGTGATGTCCATGTCCCAGCGCCGCCCGACCAGTAAAAAGCGGTCAGCCAGGGTCATTGTTTTTATCGCGGTTGTCAAAAAATCGGGAAAAAGGAGGATATCCGCGTTGACGTAAGCCAGCAAAGGGGATGTGTTGCGCGTCCGCGCCGTTTCAAAAAGGGCGCTGATCAAAGGCGTACCGCTGGCGTTACGCGCGACCTCCCTGATCTGAGTGACCCCCAGGCGCTGCGCTTCCTCGGCCATACCTTTTTCATCACCCAAAAGCAGCACTTCCACACCGCTGCCCAGCTGCTGCCAAGAACGGATGGCATTGCGCTGGATCGTGGCAATGTGCGCGTTGGTAAAGGGCTTGGGAGCGGTAAAAAGCGTCAATTCAGGCAAGGTCAGGCATCCTTCATTTTACGGTTTTCGACATCATACATGGATTTATGCCTTACGGACCTGTTGATCACAGCCAGCGAGGGGTCCTGCTTAAAAAGCTGCAGCACGTCCAACCACGAAAAATCGTTGCGTCCGTTCAGGCGCCGGAGCACCTCTTGCAGCAGGGCGTAATCTTCAGGGGTGTCCAGCGTCCAACGCATGGAACCCAGGTCTTCCTTGTAATCCAGTTGCAGAACTTTGAAACGGCCTTCGATCTCATAAAGATAAGGCAAAACATGTTCGCGGTCCTTTTTTTCTGTCGCCTCGCGCCAGGCTCGTTCCAGGGCGGCAAAGGTACAGGCTTCCACGTCCAGACCGATAGGATAGGTACGGCTGAAAGGAGGCGGCAATCGGTTACAAGCAAAATCAACCTCCCGCTCGAGCAGTTCATAAACGACCTCATCGATCAAAACAGGATCGATCAACGGGCAATCCCCCGTCAGACGCACGACGACGTCGGCTTGATATTTTTGAGCCGCCTGATAATAACGATCGAGCACGTCAGGCAGGCTGCCTCTGAACACGTCAATGTTCTCTGCACGGCAGGCCGCCTCAAGCGGATCATCCGATGGGTCCACCGTGGTGGCCACCACCACCTTCTGCAGGCTGGCCGCAAGTTTGACGCGTTCGACCATACGGCTGGTCACGCTACGACCGCCAAGATCAAGCAGGGCCTTTCCTGGCAGGCGTGAAGAGCTCATGCGCGCCTGGATGATGGCAACAATCTCAGGCATGGGCGTTTCCTTTTTGAGAGGCCAGCTCGTAGGCCTCCAGTAAAACGGCGAAATTCTTTTTCCAGTCCGCCCTTTTTTTGGCCAAAAAGCGATTTCCCTTTTTCATGGCAGCCAGGGCGCTGCCTTGTGCGACCGCCAAAAGGATCTTATGGGAAAACCCCTCAGCATCCCCGTCTTTGAACAACCAACCCTGTTCGCCTTCGGTCACCCATTCCAGGTTGCCGGGGATATCCGAGACGATCACAGGCAGCCCGCAGGCCAGCGCTTCCATGAGAGAGACCGAGGATCCGTCACTGTGCGAGGCACTCAGGTAGAAGTCCGCGCTGTGGTAGAGATCAGGCAGTTCCTCCACGGTGGCCGTCCCGTAAAAATGGACCTTTTGCTGCAGGTCAAGTTGTTTCACCAAGGCTGCAAGACGTTTTTCATGTGACCCATGACCCAGCAGGAGAAGACGCAGGTCGGGGTTTTGCCTGGCGGCAAGCGCGAAGGCATTGATCAAGACATCCACTCCGTAGATCGGTTCAAAGGAACGCGTGGAGAGCAAAACCGTCTTTCCCACCCAACCCAGTTTTTCGCGCAGGCGGGTCGAGACGGCGGGTGCAAAGTGTTTCAGATCGACACCCCAGGGGAATTGGCGATAGCGGGCGAGATCGAATCCGAAGCTTTGCGCCTTTTGTCCCACGCAGGCACAATCGCCCACAAGGACGTCACTGCGCGCCAGGGTGAAGCGGGTGATGCGGCGTGCCGATTCACTGCGGTCGGCTTCGAACATTAAATCAGACCCCCAGGACATGCTCACCAGTGGATGAAACCCCGCAAGAGCAGTGAGCCAGGCCGTGCTTTGAATGGGCCCGGCGTGCACAAGGTCAGGTTTAAGGGTTTCAAACACCGTCTTTAACCTTCCCAGGCGGGCGCTGGCTGCCAGCCAGCCCAGGCGCATGTTAATCCCCTGCCAGGCCACTTCGTAAACACCGCCAGGCCATTTGCGGCGCTGGTCGGCATCGAGACAGAGTACAAAGACCTTGTGCGAGGTTTCCGCCAGGGCTTTGGTAAATCTCAGGTCATGGGGCGTTTGGCCGCGGGTAAAATAGAGAACCTTCATCTTGATTGCGAATTACTTTCCCAGGTCCGTCCAACGGATTTCTTTGCCGTAGGGCATATCCACAAGCGCCACGGTACCGATGACCTGTTCGATCTGATCGGGTTTGATGGCACCCACCGTCGCGGGGCGCAGCACATCCAGGCAATCGCGCGTGATGGTCTCACCGCGTTTGATCTCGCGGGCTGCACGCAGGCAGCGGCGCTGCACCACGGTGGTGTCTTTTTCGTTGCCGCTGATGGCCTTATCCGCCGATCCGAGGGCACGCTCCAATTCTCGAGTGCGGTCCACCATCTCACGCCAGGTTGCCGGCGTCATCGAGAAGGGGTGGTCAGGTCCCACCCGGCCGGTATCATCGGTAAAATGCTTTTCGATGACACGGCCTCCCAGTGCAACCGCCCCCAACACGGTGGCATGGCCAAGCGTGTGATCGCTTAGACCGGTAATAACGTTCGGAAACATGGTCTGGTAGGTCTGCAATACGCGCAAATGGATGTGGTCGAAATTCGCCGGGCTGGCGGTGTAATTGGTGTTGCACTGCAGCAACACCACTTGCTGGTTGATCGCCTGCACGGTGTGGACGGCCTGCTGCACCTCGCCGATGCTGGCCGCCCCGGAAGAGAGAATGACGGGTTTGCCCTTTTTGGCGATATGCTGCAACATTTCAAGCCAGTCGATGTCACCCGAACCGATCTTGTGCGCGGGGACGAAGGGATCCAGATAATCCACGGCCTCGAAGTCGTAAGGCGAGGAAAAATAGTCGATCCCGACCTTGTCACACTCTTCTTTAAGGCGGGGTGTCCAGTCAAAGGGAATGGACGCGTCCGCGTATACCTGGAACACGGATTTTTTCCACGAGGCCTGGTGTGAAACCTGCCCCCCCATCGAAGTAAATCCGTAGTCTGAAACGATCTTCGGAGCCCTAAAGTTCTGGAACTTGGCCGCGTCAGCGCCGGCTTCTTTTGCCAGGTGGATCAACATGAGCGCGCGGTCGAGGTCACCGTCGTGATTGGCCGATATGTCGGCAATAAAATAGGTGGGATGTTCCAAACCGATGGCGTGAGAACCGATCTTCACCTGCATGTCAACCTCCTGTTGATGGGATGGATTACGACGCGGTCAGCGTCTTGAGCATTTCTGAATACCCGTGCCGGTATTGGTTGAAAAACTTCTGCAAACCGCTTTCAAAATCGGGCAAGGGGCGACCTAAAGCGGTCTGGATCCTGGTGGTGGAAAGGGTCAGGTTTGGCGAACGCGCCGCTGCCAGCCCGCCGTCGTACACCGAAGCGGGAGAGATCAAGGCCGGGTCAAACTCAAAACGCCTGGCGATGGCCACGCCAAAATCATATTTTGACATCACTTCCGGGCCGACGCAATGATAGAGGCCTTTGAGGTCCTTCGCCGCGCTATCCACGATGCAATCGGCCAGGTCCAGCACCATCATGGGGCAAAAGAGGATGTCTGTAAATCCTTTGAGTTGCTTATTCTCGGCCAGGCTGTATACGAACCATTCGGCCAGGCTGCGCTTGCCGGTGATGCTCCAGCCATAGAAATTGACCCGCAGCACGAGGGCGTCCGGGTTGGCGTCCAGGGCGGTTTTTTCACCGTCCAATTTCGTGGACGCGTAAACGCTCAGGGGATTGGGAAGGTCGTCTTCTGAATAATTGCCCGTCTTGCCGTCAAATACCGCGTCCGTGGAAATGTGAACCATCTTTGCGGCGTGTTTTTTTGCAGCAGCGGCCACCACACCAGGCAGGTCGCTGTTAAGCTTCCTGGCTGCAATGGGGTCTTTTTCACAGTCATCCACATTGGCATTGGCCGCGCAGTGCAAGACCACGTCAGGTTTGACCTCCGCGATCACACGTTCAACCACGCCCGGTTCGGTCAGGTCCGCCTGAAGCATTTTAAAATTCACCCACTTGAGAGGATTGCGGTAATCCACGCCGGTGACCTGATGGTCTTTGCCATCCACCGCGAGGGCGAAATTCAATCCCAGCAGACCGCTGGCGCCGGTGACCAGAAAATGCGTCATCCCAGTTTACCCGCCAGGTAATCGGCTTCGATGGGAGCGATGATCGCGCTGATCTGATCGAGACCGAGCCATTCCGAGTTGTTGTTTGATGAGTAAAGAAAACCGTCTTCGAGGAGCTTGCCTTTTTTCTCCCAATCGCGGCCAAACCATAATGATTCAGCAGGCTGCACCACGAACATGTCTTGCAGTTCCACGGTCTGACGGGCTTCATCTTCCGAGATGAGCACCTCATGCAGTTTTTCACCAGGCCTGATGCCGATGATCTCCACTTCCGCCTTGGGCGCGATGGCCCTGGCGAGATCGACCACCTTCATGGACGGGATCTTGGGCACGAAAACCTCTCCGCCAGACATGTTCTCCGCCGCGCGGATGACAAAACGCACACCCTGTTCGAGGCTGATCCAGAAACGGGTCATACGGTCATCTGTGACGGTGACCTTTCCTTTTTCACGTTGTTTAAGAAAAACGGGGACCACCGAGCCGCGGCTGCCGACCACGTTGCCGTAACGCACACAGGAAAAGCGAACGCTGCGCCCGCCGGCGTACGCGTTGGATTGGACAAAAAGTTTTTCAGCGGCCAGCTTGGTCGCCCCGTAGAGGTTGACCGGGTTGACGGCCTTATCCGTGCTGAGCGCCACCACGCGATCCACACCCACGTCAATGGAGGCGTCGATCACGTTGCTGCTGCCCAAAATGTTGGTCTTGATGGCTTCCATCGGGTTGTATTCGCAGGCGGGAACCTGTTTTAGCGCCGCGGAATGGATCACCACGTCCACGCCTTCAAAAGCTCGTTTGCAGCGTTCCTTGTCGCGAATATCACCCAAAAAATAACGCAGGCTGGGATGATCGAACCCGGCCGCGCGCATTTCATGCTGCTTCAACTCGTCGCGGCTGAATACAATGATCTTGGCCGGGTGGTATTCATCCAGCATGATGCGGATGAATTTCTTCCCAAAGGATCCGGTTCCACCGGTCACAAGCACGACTTTATTTGACCAATCCATGGCTATTCTCGATTCAGGTTGGATTTTAATTTCGAAATCACGATCAACGGGTATTGCCCGTTCTCGCCATAATATTCAGGGTTCTTTTCTTCCAGATTGTATAGCCAGCGCAGCCAAAAACGGCCACAAAGCCAGGGCTGGATGACCGACCTCATAAATCGCACACTGGCGCTCCTCCATACCCTGATCTGATAATTCACTCGTCCGTCAAGCTGCTGTTTCAGCCATTCCGGTGTGATGTGCTGGGTAAAGGTGCCGGTGGGTTTGACTTTTTCAACCTTCGCTGAGGAATCAGGCAGCCTGATCTCCTTGCGGCGTTTAAAACGGGAAAGCAAGCCGTTCACACGATCCATGAAGGCGATCAGCCCTTTCATGCGCGCCATAAAGACGGGGGCAGTCCAGGCATTCACCACCACACCGTTGCAGTCCGGTTTTATCACACGGGCGAACCCTGCGTAGGCATCGGGTTGTTCCGCGGGGGGGATGTGATGCAGGGTATGCAGAGAAACCAGCCCGTCAAACACGTCCGCCTTGAAGGGCAGGTTGGCCACATCAGAAACCACGAAGAGGCCTTTTTCACCCAGGCGGTGGCGGGCTTCTTTGAGCGCCACAATGGAAATGTCAGCGCAGACACGATATTGGTACCCCTCTGAATAGGTGAGGTATTCCGGCCACTGCACCGGACCTGACCCGGCATCCAGCAGATACTTGCCCTCTCGCTTGAGATAGCGGTTGACCCGCAGATGGCATTTATGAATGTATTCTCGGGCAACCGGACGAAGGTCTTCGTAACGGGCATTCTGGTAGAAGCCGTCGTTTTCCATCTTCCAGCCAATCTCGTTATAGAAACTGCTGACCTGCTGTTTCACCTCTGATTCAGACGGGTTTTGACTCATGCGTGCCTGCCGTTATGATTCATCTTCGTCCAGTCCATGGGCTCCCCGACCAGGTAACGGAAGGTGTTGCCGTATTTTTTCTTGCCCTCCTTGCTGAAGACCTGGGCAAGTTTGTGCGTTTCATAGTCCTGCCAGACCTTGATGTGCCAGGGGAAGGGCAGCGGAAAAGTATAGAAGAAATGATAGGCATATTTCCAGGCAAGCTGGATCTTGTCTTTCGGCAATTTGAACTGGGAGGGTTTTTCAAGGATCATGCCGAGCAGCTTGAAATACTCCACCCACGATTCGGGATCATAGGTGAATCCACGGTTGCGGTAATGCGTTTGACCGGTCACGATCACAGGAATGCCTTTGAGCGCCATCTCAAGACCAACCGTTGTGGTATAAACCAGCCCTACGTCAGTAATTGAAACAAGATCATAGGTATTGATCTGTTCCTCAGGATGGATCAGGTGAATGTATTCGGGTAATTCCGGCAGGGTCTGTTTCACCACATCAAGCATGGAATACTCTCGCGTGAGGATCTCGCCGGGATGGACACGTATGACCAGCTGGATATCGGGTCTGCCGATAAAATAGAGGATCGTGCGGCTGACCCAATCTGCAAGCGTTTTGGTGAAAACCTGGCGTCCGAGGGTCAGGCTGTCTCCAAGCACGTTGGTAGGCAGCAACACGATGGGGCGTTTATCAAGTTTTAACTGCTCGCGCACCTTTTCCGCGCCCTGTGAGGGGATGTTTTGCCATTTTCGGGTGAAGTTCTCGAGCGGCCTTGCTTTTTGGCGGTATTCAAACAGTGTCTGAATGCGTTCCAGTTGATCCTTGCCAAACCTGGCGTCCACCTGGGCGGCCCACATTTCCGTGGTGTCCTGGCGCATGATCTCGGCATTCTGAGCCAGCCAAAAAGCCTCACGCTGGTCGCTGAATTCGTACGTGGTGACCGGAATTTTCAAGTAACGCGCCACGCGATATACGATGCCGAATTCCTGTAGAGTCCCGTTGGGCACGATCACCACATCCGGTTTGTTGCTGCGTAAATAGGCCAGCAGTGATTGAGCGGCTTCCTGGTTGCGCTTCATGCGGAATTGATAAGTAGGCCAGGAGGTATCAATGTCTTCGATTTGCAGGGTATATTGGGTATCGAAAACCGACACCTCTCTGACGGCATCCTGCAAGGCTTTAGGAAGCACCGTGTACGGCGCACGATAGTTCACGAAGGAAACGGTATTGATCACCTCAGAAGCGGAGCCGAGTACCTTTTGAGCGTAGATGTTCTGCCGACGCAGGTCAAACTTAGTTGAATCGGTGAACCAATCAAAATAAGGATAGTATCCCAGGGTGACGTCGTGATTATCCGCGGCGAGGCCCATGGCTGTGATGGTGGTCTGGTCGATCCAGTAATGCAGCGAGGCAAAAATGAAAACTTTCTTGCGCGGCACCGCGGCACTCGGTCGAATGCGTTTAACGTCTGCCACCATTTCTGGCAGGGCTTCATTAAGCGCTTTTAAGGAAAAACGCGAATGAATGGGATTGTCTTTTTGTCTGACAAGCCAATAAAGCTCGGCGGCAAGGGGAATACCTCCAAGGAAACGTTTGAGAGTTTCTTTGTTTGACTTATCCATATCTAATCCATGTTTCCAGATGGAGAATTAACCAGGTCGTGAAACCCAGATTCTGTTTTAATATTCAATTGTTGAATTATAAACGTCGAACCTTGAACGGTCAAGAGTGCCTCATTTCTGAACAGTGGAAGAGGTGCCTTCCACGATCTGCCAATCCAGTCTGGGACGCGTTACGCCCTGGCGGGGCTCCACCCAGTGCATACCGGGCGCGCCAGTGGGGTTGACGTTAAACACCACCGCGTTGGCATCCTGAAAATAACGTTTGACACGAAACACAGAGGCGTTCACCCCGATGGCGTAGCGCCCTTCATTGAGCGTATCCGCCGGGATGACGCAGCGGCTGATATAATGTCCCGCCTTGCGTTCGGAGTGGCGGGAGAATTTTTCCGGTTCATCGGTGTCAAAGGAGGTGAAGACGTAATCGCCACGCACTGTCATCAAATAGATACCCACGCGTAATCCTGAAATGTTTGAATCCAGTTGGTATTCTATTTCGATGGTGACCGGTTCCACGGAGCGCACAGAATCCACCACCTTCCCCTTCTCGTTGATCACGCGTAATGCGATGGGCTTAAATGGGTGCGCGTCAGCCGGGATTTCGTCCTCAGTCCAGCTGCGTTCACCGCCTTTTTCGAATCCGTGCGACAGGTAATAATCCACGGCCTCCTGGCTGGAGGCGCGCATGGCGAGCCTGCCGTGTTCCAGAATGATGCACTCCCGGGTGAGGCGTGAAACCGCGGACATGTTGTGGGATACAAACAGCACCGTGCGGCCTTCACCGGCCACATCGCTCATCTTGCCCAGGCATTTTTTCTGGAATTCAGCGTCGCCTACGGCCAATACTTCATCCACGATGAGGATCTCAGGTTCGAGGTGGGCTGAGACGGCAAAGGCCAGGCGCATATACATGCCGCTGGAATAACGCTTGACCGGGGTGTCAATGAACTGCTCGATCTCTGAAAATGCGACGATTTCGTCAAATTTCTTGTCGATCTCTTGGCGCTTCATTCCCAGGATGGCGCCGTTCAAATATACGTTTTCCCGCCCGGTCAACTCAGGGTGGAAACCGGTGCCAACTTCGAGCAACGAGCCAACCCGGCCTGTGATCTCGGCGCGCCCCTCGGTGGGCTCCACCACACGCGAGAGGATCTTAAGAAGAGTTGATTTACCGGCTCCGTTCTTACCGATCACACCCATCACCAGGCCGCGTTCGACATCGAAGGAAATATCACGCAGCGCCCAGAAGCTTTCGCTGCCCGTGGGATGAAGCAGGTTGCGGATGGGAGATTTAAGGGTGTCGCTGATCTTTTCACGCAAGGTCTGATAGCGGTTGACCTCACCAAAAATATTGTATTGCTTCCCGATCTGATTTACTTTGATCGCCAGGTTTGTCATCACGGCCTCCTAGATCATATCCGCGAAAACGCGTTCCATGCGGCGGAAGAAGAATAAACCTGACACGAACAGCAGAATGGAAATGCCTGCCGAGATCGCCACCATCATGGGAGAGATCGATTGTTGAGTGCCCAGCATCGCCCAGCGGAATCCTTCCACAACGCCGGCCATTGGATTAAGCGAATAGAGCAAGCGCCATTTTTCGGGCACTGTGCTGGAGGCGTACACCACCGGGGAGATGAACATCCAGATCTGGGTGATGAATGGAAGCAAATAGTTTACATCGCGATACATCACCAGAAGGGCTGAGAACCATAATCCCACCCCAAGCGCCGTCACCACGGCCAGCAGTAAAAAGAGCGGCAACCAGATCATGTTAATGGTGGGAGAGATCTTGTAAAAGAACATCATGCCGATCAGGATCACAAAGGCGATCAAGAAATCCACCAGGTTGGCAAAGACCGAAGAAAGCGGCACAATGATGCGCGGAAAATAGATCTTCGAGACCATACTTCCGCTGGTCAGCATGGATCGGGCTGAAACACCCAGCGCAGCCGCGAAAAACTCCCAGGGCAGCAGGCCGGTATAAGACCACACCGGATAGGGCAATCCGTCTGACGGCAATTTCGCCAGGTTGCCAAAGAAGATGGTGAATACCACCATGGTCAATAAAGGTTTAATGATCGCCCAAAGCACGCCCAATACGGATTGCTTGTAGCGTACTTTCAGGTCGCGCCAGGTAAGAAAATAAATAAGCTCCCGATAGATCCACAGATCGCGCAGGTTCAACGCGACGAGTCCTTTTACAGGCTGTATCACCACGGTCTCAGGCCGCCTGATCTCTTCGATTTCTTTTTGCATGATCAATTTTTCTTTTCCTGGTCCAATTTGGCCTGATACCACTCGATCGTACGCCGCAGACCCTCTTCAAAACCAACCTGAGCCTGAAAGCCGAATTCACGGCGGGCACGTTCCACGGATAACTGGCGCCGGGGTTGACCGTTCGGTTTGGAGGTATCCCAAACGATCTCGCCGTTGAAACCGGTCAATTTGGCGATCAGGGTTACAAGATCCTTGATGCTGATCTCCATGCCCGAGCCCAGGTTCACTGGTTCAGACTTGTTATATTTTTCCGTGGCCAGCAAGATCCCTTCCGCTGCGTCTTCCACGAAGAGGAATTCGCGCGTTGGCGAGCCGTCTCCCCACACTTCAATGGAAGGCGCGTTGGCGGCTTTGGCGTCGAGGCATTTTTTGATCAGCGCCGGAATGACGTGTGAACTTTCGGGGCGGAAATTATCGCGCGGTCCGTATAAATTCACAGGCAACAGAAAGATGGAATTGAAGCCGTACTGTTGACGATAAGCCTGCGATTGTACCAGGAGCATCTTTTTCGCCAGCCCGTAGGGAGCGTTTGTCTCTTCAGGATAGCCATTCCAGATGTTCTCTTCATCAAAGGGCAGCGGGGTGAACTTGGGGTAAGCGCAAATGGTGCCCAGGGCGACAAATTTTTCGATCCCGCGCAGGTACGATTCATGGATGAGCTGAACACCCATCATCAGGTTGTCGTAAAAGAAATCGGCGGGGTGAACCATGTTCGCCCCGATGCCCCCCACCTGGGCTGCCAGGTGAATGATGATATCCGGGTTGCTGTCATCCAGCATTTTATTGATCGAGGATTTTTGCACCAGGTCATACTCTTCAATGGTGGGGATGAAGATATCCTTGACTCCCCGTTCAGCCAGTTTTGCGCACACAAAGGAGCCTAAAAAGCCAGCCCCACCGGTAACGCAGACACGCTTGTTCTTCCAATATTCATTCGTGGTCATGGTTTTTGGTGCTCCTCCGATTCTATAAATACTTTCAAGCCTACGATGCGCAGCAGTGGAGCTGATTTCTCACTGGTGATCTGAATATCCTGTTCAAGACAGGTAAGACGACACACTTCGGCAACGTCACCGCTTCCCTCCAGGCGAACCGCGTGACACCCCCTAGCACGGATCTCTGTAAGCGCGGTGACCATACGCTCACGCACCAGTCGATAGAGGTTAAAGGAATTCTGGATGTAATCAATGGTCAGGCGCGCCCGTAAAGCAAGACCTTCAGGCGTGATGATATATTTCAGCTTTCTTCGCTCTGCCCTGCTGACCTTGACGTATCCCTTTTCGATGAGGCGTTTTAAGTGCCAGTTGATGGTTCCCACGGCCACCTCGAGAGAAGTAGCCAGGGCGGCTTGAGAGGTATCAGGGTCCTGTTCGATTTGTTCAAGTATGACCAGGTCCCTTTCCGTGCAATTTTCAAGGCTCATGCGTCTCCAATATTCAACTGTTGAATTATAAATCCTCACGCAGGGTTGGTCAAGGTGGCGTTTCGTGCGAACGCATCAGAAAGGCGGGGATACGGGTAGAAAGGAGACCAATAAATTGCGCAGGATGACCAGAAGGTTCCTGCGCAGGAGAGAAGTTTACAAATTGAGATCCTTTGATTTATCTTTTTCTGATCTCAACGATCGCCCTGATGCCCTGCACCAGAGGGATGAGGAAAAACACACGCATCAACAACCCATAGACCGACGGTTCATAACCCTTCGCCGCACCCAGCAAAATTGAAGACAACGCGTCCCCTGAAAAAACGACCACGGCCAAAACCAGTGCCCCGATGGAATTGCGACTGACCAGCAAGCCCAAAATCAGGTAGACCGCCCCAAAAAGGATGTTGTACCATCCCACACCCAGGATGCCTAAAATTCTGCTTTCATAAAAAAGGGAAACAAGGCCGGCCACCACTCCCAGGGCTGCTAAAAAATACAACACGTAAGCAGCCGTGCGAATACGCGCCTCCGGGCTGGATTCAGAACCCGGCAGGGGTTTGCCATTGCGCAACACCTGCAGCTCAGAGCCGGAAATGGAACTGACCAATTGCACGCTGATCTTGCTGCCGTCTTTGATCCTGATCTCCTTACCCGTTACCAGGGCTTTTTGGTCAGGGATCAAACCGACCTGCACACCATCCACCTTGATGGTCAGGTCTTTGAACATGCCCTTCCATTCAATGACCAGTCGTTTCTCTCCACCAGGCTCAAACGCGAAGGATTGTTTTGGCACGCTTTCACTCCTTGAAACTTCAAATGATTCAGAAAAAAATTCTATTGAGGCATTTCCATGAGATCGCCGCCCTTATTGTACTCATGAATCGGCCTCTCGCAGTGATTCTGCCATACTTTTACCAATCTGCCAGGCTTTTTGCATGAGAATTGCGTCCTTTTCGGCATCCCCAACGTTATTGGTCGTTCCGTGGACAAATCCGAGAGGGACCGCGCCAAGATAACGAAAAGCGCTTTCCAGGGTATGGATGGCGTTGATAGCGCCGGAGGTATAAAGATCGGTGTCTCCATAGACCAGGATCACGCCCACGGGTTTACCCGCAAAAAGCCTCGGGTGGTTTTGGAACAATCCATACCAGCGATCCATGCAGGTTTTCAGCTGGGCATTGATATTAAACCAATAGATCGGAGAGGCTAAAATCAGGCCGTCCGAGGCAATGAGCTTCGGGTAAATGGTTTGCATGTCATCCTGAAGGATACAAGGCAGGGCTTTACGCAGGCAGCCGTCACAATGATTACAGGGCTCGATTTTCATTCCGTGCAGGTGTACGAGGTCCACAGAGAGCCCCTCTTCCTGCATGGCCCTGGCTGCGTGACCGGCCAGGACGGATGTGTTACCCTTACGCCGCGGGCTGCTTTCTAGGATGAGGATATTCTTGGCCATTATAACTCCAGAGCCCGGCGGATCAGCAGGCTGACCACCAGAGCAAACAAGAAACTGGCGAAAGTGCCGATAAGGATGTATTCGGCTTCCTTGCGGTTTTCACTGTCTTTCAACTCGCCGAAACGGAAAATGGATTTGGCGGCGATCAAAAATCCAACCCCGGCAAATTGACCGGTCAACACGAAAACAAAGATCAACAGTCGTTCGAGAAAGCCGATCGTCTTTCCACCTTCCAGCAAACCTCGTTTTTCCGGCCGCAGGTTGATGCGGATCTGCTCCTGGAAAGGCTGCACGAAATATCCAATGAGGATGCCGCCAGCCTGGGTCATCAGCAAGACACCCGAAAGAAGGATCATCAGATTCGATGCGGCGCGCGGAAACACATCGATCCAGTAAGGCAAAAAGCCGGCGGATGAGAGAAAAAAGGCTGCGATGAGAACGATCAGAACCAAATGAACAAACTGGCTCACGAGGAAAGAGATGAGAGATTCTTTCTTACTCCTGCTTTTGACCAGGTCAATGATCACGTGGCTGGCAAAAACCATCAGGGGCAACAACCAATTCGTCCATAATCCGCTCAGCAGGTAAGCCAACAACGCATGGACCAGGCTGTGGATCACCGCCCGCCCCGCTGAAAACTGTTTCTTTTTCAGCCATATGCCGGCCGGAAGCAAAAAATCACCCAACAAATGAGCGGTTAACAATACACAAAGATTTTGGAAAAAGATCGATTGCATCTCAATTCCCTCCCCCCTGTATGAGTTGCCGGATCAATTTTTCGATCAACAACAGGCTGGCCTTGATCTGAGGCCATCCCGCGGTCTGCAGACTTTTTGAAACGGACGGTTGCTTGATCGGACGAGGGCGCCAGCTTGCAGCGATCTCGTACTGTGTTAGTCCACTTAATGCCAGGTTGACCGATTGGGCATGCCCCGCTCCCCAGGAAGTGACTTGTAAATCCAGCAGGCTGATGAGTGTCTCAAGACTCTCCACAAGCAACGGGTCGCCGCGAACTTCGGAAAAAACAATGCCCATGGAATTGGAAGAAAACTTTTCAAGCAAGCGCCCTGAAACGAGGTAAGCCGGACCGTCCCCGGCAGATACATTGTCCTCAGGAATGAACTGCACCGAACCGACTCCGATGGCAGTTCTGGTATCAAGTTTTTCTTTTTGAAATACAAAGCGGATGTAAGTGCGAATAAAGAGCGCGATCTCAAACGATTTTTCTGGATCATTGACCACCAGCTGCCACCCATCCCCTCTGAAATTGCTGATCGGATACTTCACCACCCGGGGATATTTTTCACGCAACAGGCGTGAAAGGGTCGGAAAGGTTTCATACAGGTCAAGCCTGCGGCTGGAATCCAGCCTGGACGAGCCCTCAATGTCCCCGGTGATCACGGCAACATCAGCCATTGGATTTTTCATCATGCTGATTATACCATGACAATAGCCATTTTGGCTATTTTTTAACTATATAGCCATTATGGCTATTGTTTTATATAATAGACCTCCCAGCTATTATCTCAGGGAGGTTTCATGAGTTTTGCCGGTAAAAAAAACACCCGGCAGAAACTTGTTCCGGCCGGGTGGATCGTTAGAATTTAAGACTTTGTGACGGGTCAGGGTGCAAGGGGCAGGATCTGAAATTCAATGGCCACATCAAGATCAAGAGGCAGGCTGATCAACTGTCCGTCGGGCAGCTTGCCCGCGAGGATGCAGCCGCCCTCGGCGGGGATGACCGCGTTGGAGTTTTCACAGGCATAGGCATTTGGCCCAATGTAATATTCGCCTGAAATATCATCCGGCAGATAGATGGCCCATAAACCATCCGCGTTGGTGGTACTGTTATCCACAGAATCTGCCAGATCTTCAGCAGTGGATGCCAGAGAAACCCCAATGCCTTGGGCGGGGACCTGGCTTTGTAAATAGACATGCCCATAGATCACCTGGGCATCCTTCACCTCAAAGACGGGTAAAAAGCCGAGGGCTCCTTGTATTTCCAGGCCAACCACGTTCATCCAACCCGATCGGTTGTCAGCGGTCTGTACCAGTACCCAATTATTGCTGAACTCCCTGCCGATGAGCGTGACCTCCGCATCTGTATCATACATAGCGATCCGTTCAAACAGTCTGCCCGGACCGGTGCGCAGGATGTAACTGTCAAAGACCACACGGGCATCCAGCATGGACACGGCCGCGGGGGTGGAGGTAGGCTCAGGCGTGAAAGTTGGTGTTGGTTCCTGGATGGGTGCGGCCGTCGGCAGAGGGATCTCCGTGGGCATGACAATGGGAGTAAAAGTCGGTGCCATGGTGGGCGTGGCGGGTGCCGGAAAGAGCGCGCTGCAGCCGGTAAGCGGGATAAGGACAATCAAAACGAGTAAAAATTCGGCGAATTTCTTCATGGACTCTCCTGCGGACAAAATACTTTTTTTGCTTACTTACTATTTTACCAGTCCTGATCCGTGGTGATAAATCATTTTTTCCGGTATTATTTATTAATGCACATAAAAATTACGGCTTATTCACCTGCACGAAAAAAAACCATGCTTCGCATGTTTGAGCGGTGCAGGTTCAGGTATCACGCTTTCGATTCTGAAAAGGGGCAATTCAAGGAACAAGGAGGAAATCGGTGAAACAATTTCTCGCTGCGATCTTCATCATCGGATTTTTAATACCTGTAAAAACCGCGCAGGCTGCCGACTCGAAAATCGTTGAATATCAAAATGACGCTGTTTTTGACTTTCCGAATTCAATTTCATTCACGGCCGATCTCGGTTGGACCACGGACATCAAAAAGGTCAGACTGCATTACGGCAGCAAGCAAGACAGCTTCGGCAGTGTCGGCGGCGTCGCCTATCCTGATTTTGATAATGGAAAAAGGATCGAGGTCAACTGGGAATGGGACATGCGGCAAAGCGGCGGGGAACCTCCTGGAGCTACCATTTGGTGGATGTGGGAGCTGACCGACAAACAAGGAAATGTCACCTTTACCAGCAGGCAGGAGAAAACCTGGCTGGATGATCAGCACAATTGGAAGACCCTCAGTGAGGGTTTGATCCGGTTGCATTATTACTATCCGGATTCATCCTACGGTGAGGAATTAAAAAACACGGCCGTTCAGGCACTTGAACATCTTGAGAACGACATAGGCATTGCACCCGAAGACCCGATCGATCTGTATATTTACTCTTCCACACAAGAAATGCGTGATGCAATCTTTTATGAACCGGGATGGACGGGTGGACTCGCTTATCCACAATACAATATTTTGATCATCGGCATCGATCCGCTTAACATGGAATGGGGCAAGGTGACCGAAGCGCATGAACTGACCCATGTATTAGTAGGTGACTATACTTTTTCCAGCCTTGGCTCGATCCCCACCTGGCTGAATGAAGGACTCGCGGTTTACGGTGAAGGAGGTCCTAACTCCATGGAGGCTGCTCATTTTGAGCAAAACCGTATGGATGACAACCTGCTTTCCTTCAAGGTATTATCTGGAGGGTTTTCCGAAGATCCATCAGTCGCTGACCTCTCCTACAGCCAGTCATACTACATGGTGGAGTATTTATTAATCACCTACGGCAAAACCAAAATGCTTGCCTTGCTGCAAGAATTGAAAAATGGGGAAGAGATCGAGGAAGGCCTGAAAAAGGTATACGGATTTTCTCTTTCCGGATTCGAAGACGAATGGCGCGGTTCGCTTGAACTGGAGCAGCGACCCGAAGAGTCCACTAGTACCATGAAAACGCCGACGATCGTGCCGACCATCCAGCCTATTGGAGGGTCATCAGGGTCATCCAAAATCGAATCCAGAGTACCAGATCGGGGTGGAGAAGAGATAGGCCAGGCAGCCGGAGTAACAAACGCCAGGTCCATTCTGGTTCAACGCAAAGGGATAAACGAAAATGGCCAGAATCGATCGAACTCTCTGCTCTTGACAGCAGGGCTGGCTTGCGTGGCGCTCGTTTTCACGATGCTCGCACTGAAAGCCAAAAGGGGGATGAAATGAAAAGCAAACAAAAAGGACTGCGAAAACTCGCAGCTTTGGGTGTGCTGACTGTCATGATCCTTACCCAGATCTCCTGCCAGCTTACCTCGAAAGCCCAACAGTTCGTCACGGAAATCTCGCAGCAGGTTGCCACCCAGATCAATGCTCAAACCGGCGCCCTGCCCCAAATTTCAGGAGACGAATACATCAACGAGGAATACGGGTTTTCGGTCATCATCCCGGAAGGGATCGAGGCCACCACGAGTGAGGACGGTTCGACCTATTTCCAGGATTACGTGCTGGGCGACTCTGAAGGTTTCGGCTGGTCCTTCCCCACCACCCTTGAAAAAGACGACACGCTGGAAGAAGCAGCCAAGGATATCTACCTCAGTGAATCCTCATGGCTTGAGGACCTCGAGATCCTCGAAGACGGGGCAGTAAGCCTGGGGGATTCTGGACTTGAGGCCTGGAGTACGCGTTTGAGCGGGTATGACCGTGAAAACGATTATACGGCTGAGATCAGATTGACCACCTTGATGCATTCCAACCACACCATCACTTTTGAGTTCCTCTCTCTGCCTGAAAACTTCACCTTTTGGGAAGACGCCTTGAAGGACATGTACGATTCGATCTCTCTCTTCGCGCCCTCCATTGAAGGGACACCGCGAGATCAAATTTTGATCCTTGAAGGCGGTGAAACCGGAAACCCCCAGGAGAATGATCCGGCCACCACTCACGGATCCGGCGATACCCTCGTTTTTGAAGGGCTCGTTACCTATGACGAAAATCTTGAGATCGCGCCTGCCCTGGCTAAAAGCTGGGATGTCAACAACGACGGAACGGTCTATACCTTTCACCTGCAGCCGGATGCTGTCTTTCACGACGGGAAACCGGTGACAGCCTCTGATGTGGTCTATTCGTGGGAGAGAGCCGCAGACCCTGCCACTGCATCAGATACCGTCCTCACCTATCTCGGAGACATCATTGGCGTTAAGGAAATGCGAGACGGAAAAGCGGAAACAATTTCCGGTTTAAAAATTCTTGACGACCATACCCTGCAGGTAAGCATCGACGCGGCCAAACCATACTTCCTTTATAAACTCATCTATCCCACGGCGAACGTCTTGGACCGCGAGAATGTTGAATCAGACCCCGAATGGTTCCGCTCACCCAACGGAACCGGCCCCTATCAACTTGAAACCTGGATCAGCATGGAGCGCAAGGTCTATACGCGGTTTGAAGAATATTACGGCAACAAACCCGCGATCCCGGTCATCCTCTTCAGACTTTACAGCGGTGATGAATTCAGACTCTATGAGGCTGGCGCGGTGGATATTGCCAATGTTTATGCCTATAACGTGGAACGCCTCAGTGATCCTTCAGAGCCCCTGCATGATGAAATGGTCAGCGGTGTCTCCATGTGCACAACCTACATCCAATTTGATGTCGAACAGCCGCCCTTTGATGATGTCAAGGTCAGGCAGGCCTTCAATATGGCCATTGACAAACAAAAATATCTGGATGTCGCCTTGCAGAATACTGCGGTGATGGCCAAAGGTTTATATCCGCCGGCCATGCCCGGATTCAGCCTCGATCTGGAAGGCTACCCTTACGATCCTGAGGCAGCCCGCCAGCTCATCCGCGAATCAAGTTATAAATCAGTTGAAGCGCTCCCTGAGATCGTGATCACATCCAGCGGTTATGGAAGTTATTCGAATTCACTGATCACTGCCCTGAGCGACATGTGGCAGAAGAACCTGGGTGTATCTATCGTGGTCGAAAATATCGACCCGGAGGTTTTTTATGACCAGCGAGTGGCGGAAGACTACGGTCAACTAACCAGCAGCGGTTGGTGCGCAGATTACCCCGACCCGCAAAATTTTGCAGATGTTTTGTTCCATAGTGAAGCGGCCATGAACAAAGGCCACTACGACAATCCACAGCTGGATGCCCTTCTGGAAAGAGCCCGCGTTGAGAAAGACCCTCAAGAACGCATTCTCCTTTATCAGCAGGCAGAGCAAATGATCGTTGAAGACGCGCCGGCGGTTTTCCTTTACCATTCGGTCGCTTACCAGGTGGTTAAGCCTTACATTAAGGGATACATCCTTTCTCCGATCAGCACTTTCCCAACGCTGCGGTTTGTTTCTCTGGATGAGGACTACTGGAAATAAGACTCATTTTTGTGAATCAACCAAGTTATCTCCCGCGGAGTCAGCAGCCTCGGGAGATTTTATTAATCTTTTATTAGAATTGGTACGAAGTCCTTGACATAAACTATGGCCGGGATTATAGTTCCACGCCGAACTAATTTTAAGGATACTATTATGAGTGCGGAAAAAACGAAGGAAGACCCTTTTGAGGTAATGCATAAACACCTGATCGAAAATCTGCACAGGTTTCTTAATGATGACGACCTGAAAGGAGTGGAGATCAGTTCGCTGATCCGTGTTCTTGCCAATGTTTACAGTGCGGCGATCACTCAAGACATCGATGCCGGTGATCTTTCGGGTCCAAGGATGGGGATTCTGTTAAGGCTTATGGTCAGTGAAGAAAGCGGCATGACTCAGGGTATCAGACCCACCCAACTCAGCCACTTTCAGCACGTAAAAAAGAACACCATCAGTTCCCTGCTACGAGGACTGGAGGAGAACGGATTGGTCGAGAGACTCCCAGACCCCGAAGATAAACGCGGATTCATGATCAGGATCACCCAGGCGGGAAAAGACAAGATCAAGAAGATCGGGCCGCGCCGGTTGAAACTGATAAACGAACTGGCTTCGGGTTTGGACGCTGATGAAAAAACACAACTGATCCGTTTGTTGGAAAAGTTACGCAAGTCGATACGAGAGAACACCAATTTTTCCGCCCACCCGCAATGTATGGATATTGAAAAAGCCTGACCCTTTTTGGCTCTCATTGTAGAGGAGTTATTAATCAATGATCAAGTTGTTTAAATACCTTAAACCTTACGCCTTTTTGATCCTTGCCGCCATTGCGCTCTTATTTGGTCAAGCCATGGCCGACCTGGCCTTGCCCAATTACATGTCAGAAATCGTTAACGTGGGCATCCAGCAGGGCGGTGTGGAAAACGCCCTCCCGGTGGCTATGCGCGCGAGCACCATAGAAAAAATGCAATTAGTGCTTGTCCCGGAAGAAAAGGATGAGCTCCTTGCCGCTTACACGAGAGTTGAAAAGGGTGACGCGAACGCTACGACAATTTCCGAGAAATTCCCGGCCTTTGCCAATGAGGACATCTACGTACTCAACGATCTTGACGCCGCGGATATTAGCAAGCTTAACGCAATCAGTGGAAAAGCGCTCCTGACCGTGTCGATGATCGAAAGCATCATGTCCGACCCGCAGAAAGCCGCGGAGCTTGGCGCCAGTGGGATGGACCTTTCAATGATCCCGGCAGGCATGGATCTTTTTGATGTGCTGGCAAAAATGCCTGAAGGAGAACGGGTTCGCATTAACACCGCGATCAATGATAGGTTCATCGGCATGAGCGAGAGCATGATCGAACAATCCGTTGCGGCTCCCATCAAGGCAGAATACGACGCTCTGGGCATGGACCTGGGAAAATTCCAGACCGCCTATCTGCTGAGGATCGGCGGATTAATGCTTTTACTTTCTCTTGCATCCGTTACCTGTACCATCGTCGTCAGTTTCCTTTCCGCGCGTACTGCGGCCGGTGTGGCCCGGGATGTCCGCCGCGACCTCTTTACCAAAGTGGAGGGTTTTTCAAAGGCTGAATTCGAAAAGTTTTCCACTGCATCCCTGATCACCCGTTCCACCAATGACATCACGCAAATCCAGACGGTTATTGTAATGATGATCAGAATGGTGTTTTATGCCCCCATCATAGGTGTCGGCGCAGTCTTGCAGGCCATCAACACGAGTCCTTCCATGACCTGGATCATCGCCCTGGCAGTGGCTGTATTGCTGGCTGTGATTATCGTCGTTTTCAGCGTGTCGCTTCCCAAATTCAAACTCATTCAAAGTTTGATCGACAGGTTGAACCTGGTCACCCGTGAAAGCCTTTCCGGAATGATGGTCATACGCGCCTTTAATACCCAGTCGTTCGAAGCGCAGCGTTTTGATAAAGCCAATCAAGACCTGACACAAAATATGCTCTTTGTAAGCCGCATCATGGTGATCTTGATGCCGTTTATGATGCTCATCATGAATGGCCTGTCTGTGGTCATCATCTGGGTGGGCGCCCATCAGGTGGCGAATTCAGCGTTGCAGGTAGGCGACATGATGGCATTCATGCAATACGCCATTCAGGTAGTGTTCTCTTTTCTGATGCTTTCGTTCATGTTCATCATCCTGCCGCGCGCGTCGGTTTCAGCTGGCCGTGTGGCTGAAGTGCTGGCAGTGGAAGCAACCATACTCGACCCCAAAGACCCCAATCACTTTGGTAAAACCACCAATGGACTGATCGAATTTCGTGATGTTTCCTTCCGCTATCCAAACGCTGAAGAGGACGTGCTGCACAACCTGAGTTTTACAGCCAAGCCCGGTGAAACCACGGCCATTATCGGTTCGACCGGTTCCGGCAAATCCACGGTGGTGAACCTGATCCCGCGATTTTTCGACATCACCAACGGCGCCATCCTCATGGACGGGGTGGATATTCGTGAAGTCAAGCAAGGCGAACTACGCGAAAAGATCGGCTACGTTCCGCAAAAAGGATTGCTGTTTTCTGGCACCATTGAAAGCAACCTGCGCTACGCCGATGAGAACGCCGATGATGCCGCCATAAAAAAGGCCATTGAGATCGCCCAGGCTGCCGATTTTGTCTACAATAACGAAAACGGACTACAAATGGAAATTTCTCAGGGCGGCAGTAACGTTTCAGGCGGTCAAAAACAACGTCTCGCCATCGCCCGCGCGTTGGTAAAGAAACCCCCGGTATACATTTTTGACGACTGTCTTTCAGCGCTTGATTTCAAGACCGATTCAGCACTTCGACGAGCGTTGAAAAAAGAAACCGGAGAATCCACCGTCATCATCGTGACCCAGCGGGTTGCCACGGTGAAAACAGCTGACCAGATCATCGTCCTTGACAACGGGGAGATCGTTGGAATCGGAAAGCATGAGAAATTACTTAAAACCTGTGAGACCTATCGAGAGATCGCTGCCTCACAATTAAGCGCGGAGGAACTGGCATGACGGCGCAAAACAACAGCTCATCAAACAGGCAAAGTGGCCAAACACAAGACCGGGGGCACATGGGCAGAGGTCCAATGGGAGGAGGCCCGATGGGTGGCCTGATGCGCGGCGGAGAGAAAGCCCGCAATTTCAAGGGCACGATGAAGAAATTGTTGTCTTACCTTTCACCTTTTACCATCCCCATGATCGTGGTGTTCGTTTTTGCCATTGCCTCCACCGTCTTTACCATCATCGGGCCAAAGGTTCTGGGCAGGGCTACCACAAAACTCTTTGAAGGGATCGTGGCTCAAATCGCCGGCAGTGGTACGGGGATAGATTTTACCTTCATTGGCAACATCATCGTGATCATGATCGCCTTATATTTGGCTTCGGCCGTGTTTGCCTACATCCAGGGCTGGATCATGACCGATATTTCCATGAAAATTACCTACCAATTCCGCAAAGACATCGCGGCCAAGATCAACCGCATGCCACTGCGTTACTTTGACGGCACCAACCACGGAGAAGTTCTGTCGCGCGTGACCAACGACGTGGATACGGTCAGCCAGACGCTCAATCAGAGCCTGACGCAACTCATCACGTCGGCCACAACGATCATTGGTGTTCTCGTGATGATGATCTCAATCAGCCTGACGATGACCCTGGTGGCGCTTTTCATTCTTCCTGTTTCAGCCCTCTTTATCAGTATCGTGGTCAAACAATCACAAAAATATTTCAAGGAACAACAAGATTATCTGGGCCACGTGAACGGACACATAGAAGAAATGTTCGGCGGACACGTGGTGATGAAAGCGTTCAATGGCGAAAAGAAAAGCATCGAAAAATTCAACCGGTTCAACACCACCCTCTTTTCTTCCGCCTGGAAGTCGCAATTTCTTTCCGGCATGATGATGCCGATCATGAACTTCATCGGCAACCTTGGTTACGTGGGCATTGCCATTTTAGGTGGTTACCTTGCCTTCAGGAATTTAATCACCGTGGGAGACATCCAGGCCTTCATCCAATATGTCAGGTCCTTCACCCACCCTATCACCCAGGTGGCGAACATTTCCAATGTGCTGCAACAAACTGCTGCCGCGGCGGAACGTGTCTTTGAGTTTCTGGCTGAAGGGGAAGAGGTCGAAGAAAAAACCAATCCCATCCAACTGGAAGACGTGCGTGGTCACGTTGAATTCAAGCATGTACACTTTGGTTATGATCCAGAAAAATGCATCATTAATGACTTTTCTGTTGACATCAAACCAGGCCAAAAGGTAGCCATTGTCGGCCCCACAGGTGCTGGCAAGACCACCATGGTCAAACTGCTTATGCGTTTCTACGATGTCAACAGCGGCGCCATCCTGGTGGACGGGCATGACATCAGGGATTTACAACGAGAGAATCTGCGCGATCAATTCGGGATGGTGCTGCAGGACGCATGGCTTTATAACGCCTCGATCCTGGAGAATATCCGCTACGGGCAACTGGATGCCAGCGACGAGGAAGTGGTTGCCGCTGCCAAAACAGCCAACGTGGATCATTTCATACGCACCTTGCCGGAAGGTTATCACATGGTGCTGGATGAGGAAACCTCCAACATTTCACAAGGCCAAAAGCAGTTGCTGACCATTGCACGAGCGATCCTCTCCAACCCACGCATGTTGATCCTTGACGAAGCGACCAGTTCAGTGGATACACGCACAGAAACCCTGATCCAGAAAGCCATGGACATCCTGATGAAAGACCGCACCAGTTTCATCATCGCACACCGCCTGTCGACCATTCGCAACGCTGATCTGATCCTGGTGATGAATGACGGCGATATCGTGGAACAAGGCAAGCATGAAGAACTGCTGGCAAAGAAGGGTTTCTACGCTGAAATTTATAACAGCCAGTTTGATGCCGCCGACTTGTATTAGCTTAATATTTTTTATTAAAGGAGGGTCACAACCCCTCCCTTTATCATTGAATGTAAAGGCCGCGGGTTACCGCGGCCTTGTTTATTATTTAACCTTGTTCCCTAAAACCTTCTTTAGGTTTTGGCCGGTTCTGTAGGCGTCTTTGATCAAAAAGGTCATCTTGTCAGAAAAAGTTTTTACCACCATGGAATCCGGGGCGCTGCTTTCAAAATCACCCCGGTAGACCTCGATCACCTGCACTTCATCAAGGGGAAGGGCAAAATTCGAGGGATTCTCGGCCAGGCTCAGGCTGGGGTCCTGACGCATGTACTCTTCATTGGTCCTGCTGTCTATTACGAAGATCAAACGCATGTTGGTAACCAGCATGCGCCAGGTCTGTCTAGAAAAAACGCCAGTTTTCTGCTGCACCCTATCCACCACCAGGCTTACAATTTCCGGGTTTGCGGGCGGCGGTGGAACATCCGGGATAAATGGTGGGGGATTTGACGGAAGCGGAGGAGGGGTATTTTGGGGACTCATTCAAATTACCTTTCAAGCGAATCAAATGCACAAAAAAAGATAGTTGGTTTTCGCCAACTGCAAACTAGACCTGAGTGCACCGAATAAAAAAAGGCGGGAGTTACCCCGCCCGAAGCCAAAAAACTGACTATTTCAAAAACGTGATGTTGATGCCTGAAAACCTCCAGCTGCCTTCCAGCTTCTGTAATACCAATACGATGGTATAGGTTTCTTCTCCCAGGGTGGCTTCCCCATCCACCTGGGCGACATCATTCTCAAACTGGGTGTTGGTGAATTTCCATTCAGAAAAATTGCGAGTTTCAATGAAACTCTGCCAATTGGCAATATCGCCGATCTCGGCTTGGACTTCAGGGGTCAGCAAATTCCATGAGGTCTGCGCGTCACCATCTCGAAACGCCGTCATCAAGGTTTCGGAGGCTGCATTGACCGCGGTCAATTCCTTCGCGATCCCGCAGGCCGACAGGGACATCCCGGCCACCAGTAAAACCACGATCCAAATCGCCACACGATTCTTCATGAGCTTCTCCTTGTCTAATTTTTTGATTGTGATTTGATTATATATCGCAAATCCGCTCCCTGTTACTCTTCTTTTACCTGCAGGTCAATGACCTTTTCTGCGTTGCTGGTGTTGCGTTCAGCTTCCCAAGCTTGAAATTTACCCAGGTCCGCCTGGATCTGCCGGATCACGAACATCAGAACGGCCGCGTCGTCGATCAGACCTGACAGAGGGAACCAGTCGGGCATTAGGTCAATGGGAGATACAAAATAGACCACCGCTCCGACCAGCATGGCGATGGAACCCCAAGGGATAGCTGTGTATTGTTTGCTGAAATAAGCCTGCAATAAACGGAACACAGATTTGAGGTTCTCTAAAAGCTCCGCCACGGGTCCGCTCGGTTTTTCCTTACTTTTAGCCTTCTTCATCGCTTCGTCGAGCAGGCGTTTTGATTTTTCGGGGTCTTTGAGATATTCTTCTGCCCGCGAGCGTGAACGTTCGGCGGCCTCTGACACCTTATCTGGATCCGGTTGATAGGGGGGGATGTTCATTTTGTTTTATTCCTTCTTTGTTAAAGAGAACTCGGCAAGATAATCCAATGGCCGAAAAGCGATCACGCCCACTGCGGTTAAATTACCGCTGAGAGGTTGAAAGTTCTTTTGGCACAAGTGTATGGCCAGGTTCAACTGGTCATCCGCAAGGTCTGATTCAAGGGTGCAGTGTGGCACCCAATGACCGGGTAAATAGTAATGCGACGAGTTGATCTTCTCCTCTTCCAAAATCTGATGCAAATCTCGATGAACCCCCAACAGAGTGGTGGTAACCACCGGTAACAGGAAGACCACGTTTGAATCTGTCGGAAAGGAACCCAAGGCGGAAAGATCTACCGGCATGGGTGGGCATTGCAAGGCGAAGCGTTCCGCGATGCGGATCAGGTGCTGCGGTTCTTGACGGCCGAAAACCGCCAGGCTGATGTGCGGACGGTCCTTGAGACTTCCCAATACCGGAGTAACACCCGCTTGATAGATGGATTCACGAAAGGCCAGAATGGCTTTCTCGGTCGTCTCATCAAAAAACAACTCGATGGCATATCCCTGTGGTTCGTTTTCAGGCATCGTTTCCGCTTTCATTGATCACTTCTTTGGCAACAGCAAATAAATACCGGCTGCCAAAACAACCAATCCGAAAATTCTCGGCAGGGTTACCGGAACAGGAGTTCCGCCTCCCCAACCCTTGCTATCGGCGATGACGGAGATCACCATCTGACCGAAGATCAGGATAGCCAGCCCCGCGGCAATGCCGATCTTTTGCAGCGAAAAAGCCACACCGGTGATGATAAGAATTCCAAGGGCACCGGCAACCACCAACATGATCAAAGCCGCGGCAGGCATCTGCCAGAATCCCTTGCCGTTTACGATCAACAGGATCAGGAGGATCAACCCGGCGATCAAACCACCAATGGCATTCATCAGCACACCAGTTTTAAAACTTCCGATCAGGGTGCCGATACGGCTGCTCAGTGTGGATTGAACACCGATCGCGATACCGGTGGCCAGGGCAGTGAAAACGCCCACTAAAACCAGTGTGGTCAATTTTTTCCTCCGGTCATCAGCCATTAATCCAATTTTCCTTAGTGAGTGAATACATCCATATATTCCTTGATGGCAGGCAGTGCGGTAAGGCGTTCGTAGAAGAAGTTATTCACCAGGTTGATCACCATGCCGCGAGCCACCTCGGCCTCATTGCTTAATATCGCCTTTCCGGCCGGATTAGCCAGCGCGTCACGTAATCTCAACAAATGACTGACGATTTCAGTTTCCTCCTCCCCTTCAAGGGCTTTAATGACTTCAATAATGAGATTGTCGGTGGATTGTACGAGTTGCGCGCGGGTGATGGACGCTCCCGGGACGCTGGCGTCATCAATGGTACGGATGAGAGACCACACCTGATAGAGCATGGTGGCTGGTTCATCAAATAATTCACGCAAAAAGCTGGCTTCCGCATAACGCCCGGTCAGGCGGAAAATGTTATACATACGTTTGGCCACCTTACCGTAATTGATATCCTTGGTGAGATATTTCTTTACTTCACGTTCCAGCGCGGCCACATATTCATCCAGAGCGTTGGCCGAGACATGCTGTGCCAGCTTGGAGAAGATCGGCACGGACGCGGCTTCGAGATAGACCTCCTGGAAATAAGGGTCCAGGTAGCCATCCAGAGGCGTGATGCTCCCGTCAGGAGCCTCCCAGGTTACATCCAGCATGTTACTGGCGTTTGCCAGCTGGCGATGGATCGGATCGGCCACAACCCAGTCCAGTTTGCACCAGCCTGGGTCGATGCTGACCTGCTCCCAGGTGACACTGACGGCCGCGCCATCCGGCGTGAACCCATCAATTTTTTGCGCCTTGAGCTGGTCAGGACGCCAGGCAATGGGGGTGCCAGCCTTGGCTTTTTGGTCCCCGATCACCATATCCACCGGGTAGGACCCGTACTTGACTTCGATCAACTGATAATTCTTGCCCTGTAAACTCGAAAGGGCTTTCTCGAGCATAATGCGCGAAAGGATCTTGCAAGCCTCTTCGCGCGTGGGCGCGAGGATATTGACACGTTCAAAATAGTCACAGTCCCCCGGATAGGATTGGATCTTGGATTGTGCGGAAGATCCAGAGAGTGCCAGAGCGGTTTCCACCTGTCCCGTGACATCGGCGAACTCCACGATGGAGCCAACGCGTTTAAAATATTCCAATTCGTCGTCACTGAAATCAAGCATGGTGATCCTGTGACCGAAGACCCCGCTGCGCGTGTTCATGGTAATGTTGTCGTCATCCCTGCTTGTGGCCATACTTGCCAACCATTGCAGAGCTTCTTCTTCTTCGATCTCCACGCCCAGGCGTTGCGCGGATTCCATGATACGTTCCAGGTCTTGTTTATGATCAGTTACTTGTTTGGCGTTGGACATTGATAACCTCCTCTGGGTATTTCAGATAACCGGTTTCAATTTAGTATAGCAAAAATCGAGGGGAAGGTGAGAAATCTGGTCAGCGCCCGGCAGGTGTAGACGGTGTACGTTTAAGGATGAGCCTGAAAATCTCGGCTTGATCTTGCGCATCAGCAAGGGCGTTGTGAGTGAGCTTTCTTTCCTGCAAAAGGCGTCGGGACATTTGCTGCATGGAGGTCTGACCCCATTCCACCCCGGATTGCCCCATAAAATAGGCCTTAATATCCAGCGCACTGTGGCCAAAAGGGTTCTCGCCCAGATAGCGATGGAAATAATCGTTAACGAACATCCAGTCAAAGGGGGCGTTGAGGGCCACAAAAACTGGCCGCGCAGAAGGACCAGCTATTTCGCGCACCCAATCTGCGAAAGCCTGCATAGCCTCCGCAGCTGGTTTTCCAGTCTGTTTAAGGCGATCGAGGGTCAATCCGTGAATGTTCATGGCCTCTTCAGTAAACCGCTCGCGGTCAGGCTGCATTTCCACATAAAAGGAAGTCTGAGGATCATCGACCAGACAGGCGCCGATGGACAACAAAGCAAAATCCGCAGGAATCGGACCTGCGGTCTCAACATCCACACTGATATAGATTTCTTCTTGCATACCCCAGATTATAACCTGTCTGCACGAGAAACCGGCAGGAATCATAAGCCTTAAGACTTGACCGTATTTGAAAAAATCGGTTATTCTAATGCTATGTCTGAATTACGGCGACAAGAACCAGATCTGGCCCAACCCAGAAGCGGCGGCAAAGCCGATATTTTGATCTTCGCGTTGGTACAAATGCTGTTGTTGAGCATCGCGGTCTTGCTGCCGCTATTCCCTAACGATTTCTTCCCCTACGTACGTATCGGAGAAGAAATCCTCTCGACCGGCAAATTTCCTGTGAGTGAATTCATGACCTACACGCAGTTCGGTCAGCCGGCGGTCTACCTCTACTGGCTGCCTTCCATCTTGTTCTATAAGATCTACCTGGCAGGTGGCGTGACCTTGACCAGCCTGTTCTCGGCTTTGTGTGTGGGAATTTTCATTACCGAATTATGGTTCTGTCTTCGTGAGGTGAAAGCAGGCGCGCTGACTTCCGCCCTGGCCTTGATCCTGACCGGGCTGGTGGGCGTGAATTACTGGGCTACCCGCCCGCAATTGCTCACCTATCCACTTTTCGGGTTGGCATTGTTAATCGTATTGCGTTGGCAAAAGCGGGATGAACGTCTGATCTGGCTGCTACCCATACTGGCTTTATTGTGGGCAAATTTGCATGGGTCCTTTATCGTGTTGTTCTTCCTGCTTTCCCCGGCCATCCTTTTTGGCAGCGGCAACCGCAAGAAACTGCTACTTGTCACCCTGCTCAGCCTGGCGGCCACGCTTGTGAATCGTTATGGCCTGGAATTATGGCGGGGTATGCTTTCCATGGTCAACAGTGAATCGATCCGTGCCTTCAGCGTGGAATGGGAACCCCCGGTCAAGGAGGGCTGGCAGGCCAACCTTTTCTACGCCCTCTTGCTTGCCATTCCTGTGTTGACCGCCTTGTTCAAACCCAGGATCAACCTGCTTTACTGGGTGTGGTTCCTCGGGTTCGGCTGGATGGCCTTATCCACGGTGCGATACGGCGTCTGGTTCCTGCCCGTGGAAGCGCTTATTTTAGGCATGATCGTATCTCCGTTCATCGCCCGGCATCTTGAAGGAAAGAACCGCTTTCAGAACCAGGCCATGAACCGCCTTCTCGGCGTCTTTTTGCTGCTTTTTCCGCTGGCGCTGCTGCCCGGCTTGCGCGCAACCTGGTGGCAAATGGCCCCGCCGGTCTACAGCGATACCACGCCAACGGCCGCCACAGCCTGGCTAAAAGAAAACCCACACCTGCCTGACAACCTGTGGAGTGATTTCACTTTTTCCACCTACCTGGCCTGGGCACTGCCGGAACGCAAGTTATTCATGACCAATCGCTTTGAAGATTTCCCGCCCCGGCAGTTTATCGAGAACGACCACATTGCCAACGCCGACCATGACTGGCAAATCCTGCTGGACCGATATCAAGTCAACCTAATCATGCCGAGTAAAGAATACCAACCGGATCTGATCAAAGCCGCGGCCGATTCACCCGATTGGCGCATGGTGTATGAGGATGAACAAACCGCCCTGTTTGAACGAGTGGATCCAGTAGGGCTGGAGACACTGCCATGAGAGCCGAAATCCGCAATCGACAGACCTTCTCTGGCCTGCTGCTGCTCAACCTGGTACTGGCGGTCATTTTGATCATCGTCTTTCTCATGCCGCTTGAGCCCAGTGATTATTGGACTTACCTGCGCATCGGTGAGGAAATCGCGCGTACGCGCGCCCTGCCGGAGACTGAGTTCATGTCTTTCGCCAGCGGAGGGCAGGCAGGCGTCTATTCATATTGGCTGGCATCCCTGCTCTTTCTGGGAGTCTCTCAAGCGGGCGGACTGGCCCTAACCGCGCTGGTAACAGGCGTTTGTGTCGTTACCCTTTATGCCTTTGTCTGGCTCTGCCTGCGCGAGTTTAAACTCGGTCCTGTATCAGCGGCTCTGATCTTGCTGCTGACGGCACTCATGGGCAGCAACAACTGGTCCACGCGCCCGCAGGTCTTCGCGCTGCCACTCTTCGGCGCAAGTCTCTACCTGCTCGTACACTGGCTGAAAGGTCAGTCAAGAACCCTCTGGTTCCTGCCTGTGATCGCTGTATTATGGACCAACCTGCACGGTTCCTTCGTGCTGCTCTTCATCCTAATGGGTTCCGCTTTGGTCGCTGGCGGTGGAAAGCGCAAGATACTGGCCTGGGTCTTGCTGGCCTGTCTGGCCGCCACCCTGCTCAACCCCTACGGGATCGGGATCTGGGGCAACACTTTCGCCATGATCGGCAACGACGCCATCAGCAAGTTCAGCAGCGAATGGCAGCCGCCTGTCAACCTGGGCTGGCAGATGAATCTGTTCTTCGCTTCCTTCTTGGTAATCATCCTGGTCAGTGCCTGCACGAAACAAAAGGTCAAACCGCTTTGGTGGGTGTGGTTCCTTGGTTTCGGCTGGATGGCGCTCAGCAGTCTGCGTTACGTGTTGTGGTTTTCAGTGCTGGTGGGCCTGCTGCTGGCGCAATTGAGCGAGCCCTGGTTGACAAAAACGCTGGATCGCAAACCGATCCTGCCGATTCGGGCATTCAACCTGGCGCTGGCCCTCCTCTTGTTGGGCAGCACGCTTGCCTTTTTACCGGGGATCCGCCAGCGCTGGTGGGTACAAGCCCCGGAGAATTTGACATCCTCCACCCCGGTCGAGGCAGCCGCCTGGCTACGACAGCACCCTGATCTGCCCGATAATGTTTGGGCGAACTGGGCGGCTTCGATCTACATGAGTTATGCGGTGCCGGAAAGAAAAGTCTGGATGACCAATCGCATCGAGGATTACGAGGAGCAGGTACTCGAGGATAACAAACGCCTCGCCAGGGCGGCTTACGACTGGGCAGAGATCCTAGAAGGCTACGAAATCAACACCCTGCTGCTGGACCAAGAATACGACGAACGCTTACTCGAAGCAGCGCTCTTAACAGGTGAGTGGCAACCGGTCTACCAGGATGAAAAATCTCAGATCTTGATCCGCCAGGGATCAGAAAGGCCGTAACTAGGCTTTTTCTGCGATCTCAGGCATGGGCAGGGCGTCGATCAGGTCTCGCACCCTGAAGCGTTCAATGTATTCGCGCGTGTCCCAAAACTCCAGACCCAGTTCATCCACGATCTCGAACACGGATTGTTTCCCTTCAAAGCGCATCATCATCTTTTCAATGGCACGATTGAGCGCCCAATTGGTCTGCCAGTCCACGAACAACCCGTGACCGGAAAGGAAGACCGGACCGCGGAACTTTCGTTTGGGCAGGTAGTTGCTGCCGTAAATGCGCAGCACTTCCTCGATCACTTCCGCGGCTTCGATCAACTTGTCTTCATGCATGATGGACAGGTTGTCATCCGTGGTGTGATATTCAGGGTAAGGATAGCGGGTGATCGAGATGCAGGGGATGTTAATGCCCGGGCCGTTGAGCACGCGTTCATCATTGGCGATCACGTCCGCGAAGGTGCCCTCGCGGAATTCTCCGCCGCGTTTTTTGAGCACGTA